>NZ_OZ244149.1:3682625-4000250 GCF_965216145.1 Candidatus Palauibacter sp. | reverse complement strand
CTTCTTCAACCACCGGGACGTCCCGTACGACCGGTTCCCGATCACGGCCGGGCCGTGGGATCCCATCGACTGGACCGTGGGCGGCGAGCCGTACGACCCCGAGGACCGCTCGAACCTGTTCATCTTCACTCCCGACGCGCCGCTGGAGCCCGGAGACACGCTCACGATCGGCTTCGAGTACGACTTCGTGTTCATGGAGGGGATGAGCCAGGGGCCCGGTGGGGCGGGGCAGTTCATCCTCGAATCGGGGATCGTGCTCACGGCCTTCGGGCCCACCTTCGTCCCGGTGCCGGGATACCTGTCGGGGATCGGCGTGGATGAGGACAACTCGGCCGAACCCCGCGACCAACCCGACGACTTCTACGAGGGCGAGACGGAGCCGATGTTCGGCTGGGGCGGCGGGCCCTTCACGGTGCGTACGCGCATCACGACGCCGGAGGCGTTCACCGCCAACGGGGTAGGCCAACTCGTGAGCAGCGAGGTCGTCGACGGCCGGCGCACGGTGGTGTGGGAGACCGACCATCCCGTGACCCTGTTCAACGTGATCGCCGGCAGGTACGAGGTGATCGAGGGGGACGGCACCGCCATCTACCATCACCCGGAGCACGATTACAATATCGAGGAGATGTCCGCCGCCCTCGACGCGGCGCGGCAGTACTACTCGGAGTGGTTCTACCCCTTCCCGTGGGATCTGCTCAAGATCTCCGAATTTCCCGCCTACGCGGGCTACGCCCAGGGCTTTCCCACGAACATCACCTTCAGCGAGGCGATCGGGTTCCTCGCGAAGAGCGACCCGGTGTCGCACGTCGCGTTCATGGTCGTCGCGCACGAATCCGCGCACCAATGGTGGGGGAATCTGCTCGTACCGGGTGACGGCCCCGGCGGCAACATCCTCTCCGAGGGCATGGCCCACTACGCGACCATGCTCCTGCACGAACAGGTGTACGGCGACCGCTACCGGATGGAGTTCGGCAAGCGGATCGAGTCGCGGTACGGCGACATTCGTTTCGTCGACTCCGAACGCCCGCTCGTGAAGACGGACGGCAGCCGCTCGGGCGACGGCACCGTCACCTACGACAAGGGCGGCTGGGTGATGTGGATGCTGCAGCAGGAGATGGGCCGCGACAACATCCTCGCGGGCCTCCGCGCCTTCATCGGCAAGTACAACCCGGACCCGGACTTCCCGGTACTCCAGGACATGCTGGCCGTGCTGCGCGGCTTCGCCCCGGACACGGCGGCGTTCGAGGCGTTCACCGACCAGTGGTTCCATGACGTTGTCGTCCCCGAATACGAGTTCGAGGACGTGACGAAGACCCTGGAGCCTAACGCGGGGACGGGGGCAGACACCTGGGTCGTGCGGGGGACGATCCGGAACGCCGGAACCGGGGAGATGACGGTAGAGGTGGCGGCGACGGCGGGCGACCGCTGGTCCGACGAGGGCGACGACGCCAGCGGGTCGGTGGTCGCCGAGGGCTACCGTGACGCGCGCACCGAGGTGACGCTGGGTACCGACCGGTCGGTCGAGTTCGAGATCCGCGTCCCCTTCGACCCCGAGCGCGTGCTGGTCGACCCGGACGTGCTGGTTCTGCAACTCAACCGCGACGCGGCCGTGTTCGAGTTCTGAGGAGGGGTCTGTTCGACATCAACCCCCGACGAAGTCAGCCCTGTTCTTCGATTCGCTCTCTCAGCCGCTGCATGGCCGCGGGACCCTCCGTCACGCGGTCGTCCGCGACGTCGCGAAGGGCGGCGTCGGCAAGTTGGCGGAAGTGTGCTCGAACACGTTCGAGGAGCGCGGGCGGGATCCTGTCCCTCTCCTCTTCGCTCAGTCCCTCGTAAACCCACTTCTCGAGGAGCCTTCGGTGCTCCGCTTCCTCCAGCAGGCGCAACCCATGCCGCACGACTTCGCTCGCGGTGCGGTAGTGCCCCAGCGAGACGAGTCGCTCGATGAAAGCGTCCTGGTGAGGTGGAAGCGAGATGTTACGCGTCTGCCGGATAGCCATGCTCCACGATCGCACGTCCGCGGCGTTGTAGCGATTGTTGCCACAAAATCGGCTCATGCAGCGCCCGACGACGTTCCCGCGGGAACGTCTCGGCAGCCCGCCACTTGACCAGCGGTGGGCCGAAGCCCGTCTCGGGTTGATTGACGTTTACGTCAATGTTCATTACAATGTCTATTGTAACGTTCACATGTTCTGCGTAACGGACCTGACGAGCGGTGAAACAGGGGCATCCGTGGAAACAGCCGTAGGTCGAAAGCTCGACAGCATCAAGCAGACGGGCGGCATCTCCGCGCGAGAGGTCGCGCAGCTTCTGGAGACCACGCCGCAGACGGTATCGCGCTGGCGAACCGGCAGGTCCGCGCCACGGCCGAACAGCCTGGCCCGGCTCCTGCGGCTCGAATGGCTCGCGGACCAACTCGGCCAGGTGTACGAGCCCGACGAGGCCCGGATCTGGTTGTTCAGTCCCCATCGCGACATGGAAGGGCAGAGGCCGGTTGATCTCATCGCGAGCGGCAGGATGGACGAGGTGTTGACGATCATCGATCGCTTGCAGTCGGCGGCCTACGCCTGACTCGCAAAGGCCCAAGGGTCCCGCAACGGCCCTTCGATCCATCCCTTCTCGACGTCATCGAAGAGCACGTCGTCGAGTGGAGCGGCAGAGCCTATCGACGTTCCCGCGGGAACGTCTCTGCGGGGCGAACGGTACCTTTATCTCGTCCCGTTCGTGAGCGCCGAGGAGGGCACATGGGAGGAGGCGACCGCCATGAGCGAACAACTGGATCCGGAAGAGCGGGAGATCCTGGATAGGTTCGAAAGGGGCGAGTTGCGCCGCGCTGTCGGTGTCGAACATGAAATGGAGAGCGCGCGTCAAGCGGCCCGCGCCACCCTCATGAGCCGACGTATCCCGGGTCTCGTCGGGGCGGTCCTGTCCATCGCCGTTTCGGGGTGCGGCGAGGCTGATCAGGCAACCGCGGCCACTTTCGTCACCGTCGATTCGGCGGGCGTCGAGATCCTCCGCCTCTCCGACGTGCACGCTCTGGACCTTCCTCCGATCGAGACGCGCTTGGTCTACTCCACGGCGGCGAACCTTGAACTCGCCGACGTAGCGGGCGCGGTCTTCCTTCCGGATTCGTCGCTGGCCATCGCCGATCGCCAGTCGCGGGAGATCGTCTTTCTCGATCCGGACGGAGGTGTTCGCGCGCGCTCCGGTCGAGAGGGGGAAGGCCCGGGAGAATACACCTTCATCGAGCGGATCGGCGTCGGCGCGGATGGAACCCTCTTCGTCTACGATCGGCGCCAGCGGCGTTTCACCTTTCTCGACCCTCGGGGAGAGCTGACCGGCGTCCAGCAACTCGAACAGGGCACGGGACTCGGGGCGGCCGTGCCCCTCGCACGTCTGGAAGGCGGGGAGGTCCTCGCCGCGTTCGAGACGCGGCCACCGCTTCCTCCCGGGTTGCAGCGGGCCCCGGTCTTTCTCGTGTTCGCCGACGCCGCGGGGGTGATCGTCGACACTCTGGCGCAGTGGGCCGGCAAGGAGCGCCACGTCACGCGGGACGGGACGTGGAACCCGGTCATGTTCGGGGCCACCGCGCTCTTTGCGGGGCGCGGTGTTCACTCGCTCATGGGGACGAACGATTCACTGGCCCTGACCCTCTACCGGGGCGTGGAGCCGCTGACCCGGATTCGCGGGGGATATTCCCCTCGCACCATCACCGCCCCTGAAAGAGACGCCTTGACCGAGCGCTCTCTCGGGAGGTTCCCGGAGGAAGTTCAGGCCGACTGGCGTCAAAGGCTGGAGGCGTCGACCGTGCGCGAGGCGTATCCGGCCTACGAGGCGCTCGCTGTGGATCCCGAGGGCAGGATCTGGATCGGAGATTATCCCCCCCCGGCCGATCCGGAGCGCCGATGGACGGTCCTGGAAGCCGATGGGCGTCCGGTGGGGGTCCTCCGTCTCCCCGTGCTGCACGGCAGGTGGGGGCCCTTGGAAACCGTCGCCATCACGAGCGAGCCGCACGAGCTGGTGGACGTCGGCCACGGCCGCATCGCCGTCCTCCGCCGCGGCGAATTCGACGAGGAGTTCATCGAGGTGTACGAGGTCGAGCTTCCCGGGTAGGCAGGACACCGTCGCCCGACGGCGTCCCCCGCCGCTGTGCTCCCCACGGGTTACATTCGCATCGTCCGATTCGCCAGTTCCGAGAGGAAACGAGGTTCGAGGAAACATTGAACACGAACGCGATACATCGTTGGATCCCCCCCTCCATGCTGGCGGTGCTGGCGGTGGCGCCCGCCATGGCGTGCGGCGGGTCGGATGGAACCACACAGCCGATCGCACCTGCGCCGGTCGTACGGAATCGCCCCCCGACGGCGGTCACCATCCCGACCCAGGAAGTGGTCGAAGGCGACACGCTGCGCCTCCCCGCCGCAGACTACTTCACGGACCCGGACGGGGACCGGCTCAGCTACCGGGCATTCACCTCGAACGATGAAGTGGCGGTCGTCCGGGTCGAAGGTGACTTCCTCGTCATCGAGGCGCTGGCCCGCGGGCGTGCCGTGCTGGCGTGGCGGGCGGAAGACCCGTCCGGCGCGAGCACGAGTACGCAGTTCGTTCTCCATGTGGTCCTGCCGCGCTCGGAAGACCATGCCGTATTGGTCGCGCTCCACGAGGCGCTCAACGGCCCGGAGTGGGGACGCACGGAGAACTGGCTGAGCCATGAACCGATCAGCGAGTGGGAAGGCGTGAGCACGGACGGCGACCGGCGGGTCACGAGTCTGTGGCTGTCATACAACAACCTGCAGGGCGACTTCCCGTCCGAGATAGGTCGGTTGACCAGCCTCCAGTCCCTCGGCCTGGCCGGAAACAAGTTGACCGGTACCCTCCCCGAGGCACTGGCCAACCTGCCGGACCTCCAGTCGTTGTTTATTAACCACAATCAGCTGAGCGGGGATCTGTCGGTGCTCGACAGGCTCGACCAGTTGACCGATGTCAACGCGCGCAGCAACTCGTTCACCGGCCCGATCCCCGAGTCGTTTACCAGGCCCCGCAACATGTGGGCCATCGACCTGGGCAAGAACCGCCTTACCGGTTCGATTCCCGCCGGCCTCGGCAACCTGGGCAAGACGCACACGCTGTACCTGGACGGCAACGAGTTGACCGGCCCCATTCCGCCCGAACTCGGGCAGTTGCCACTACTGTCCCTACTGGACCTCGGAGACAACAACCTGACGGGTCCGATCCCGCCCGAACTCGGACAATTGTCGTTCCTCTATACCCTGGACCTCGGCGACAACGAACTGACGGGTCCGATCCCGACGGCGCTCGGGAGCCTGCCCCGGATCTGGGACCTGTTCCTCGGCGGAAACGACCTGGAAGGAGGCGCGCCAGCGGAACTCTCCTATCTGCGGGGTTCGCTTGAAGTGCTGGATATCTCCCGGAACCCGAAGCTCACCGGTCCCATCCCGTCTTCATGGACGGACCTTCGTCTCCGGCGCATGATGGCGAACGACACGGACCTGTGCCTTCCGTCCACGGAAGAGTTCCGCGAGTGGCGCATGTGGACGCCGCGCGTCATGGCGCGGCCGTGCGGGGCGGGCGCCTTCCCGCTGTACCTCACCCAGGCGATCCAGTCGTTCGACTACCCTGTACCGCTCGTCGCGGGTGACTCGGCGCTCCTGCGCGTGTTCCCGACCACGGACGGGGACGGAACCTTCCCCGCGGTCACCGCGCGCTTCTACCTGGATGGCGCGGAAGTCCATGTGGTCGACATACCCTCGCGCGCCGACCCGATCCCCGCCGAAGTCGACGAAAGCGACCTGTTGAACTCGGCCAACGCCGTGATCCCCGCGGAGGTCATCCAGCCGGGGCTCGAGGTCGTCGTCGATGTCGACCCGGACGGTGAAGCCGATGCGTCGCTGGAGGTGACGCGACGCATCCCCGAGACCGGCCGCATCCCCGTCGACGTACGCGCCATGCCGGTGTTTCACATGATGGCGGTTCCGTTCATTGTCGACGCCGCCGACGACGCCCATATCGCGCAACTGGTCCAGGACCTGCACCCCGATCACGACTACCTGTGGCCGATGCGGGACCTGATGCCGATCGGCACGGTGGAGATATACCGGCACGATCCCGTCCAGGTATCGGCCCCGAGCGTTTGGCAACTTCTCGATGAGATAGAAGTCATCCGCGTCCTGGAAGGGACGAAGCACTACTACGCGGGGTTCGTGAACGCCAACGCGAACGGGATCGCGTGGATCGGGGGCAAGGCCTCGGTCCAGGATCCGGAGAAGCCCGAGGTCCTCGCGCATGAGATCGGGCACAATTTCAGCCTGAATCATGCGCCCGGGTGTGATGCGCCGAGGGTCGATCGCGCGTACCCGCACGGGGACGGGACTACGGATGTGTGGGGCTACGATTTTCGGGTCGACTCCCTGCGCGCACCCGACTGGCCCGACGTGATGGGCTATTGCGAGTCCAACTGGGTGAGCAGCTACCACTTCGCCAACGCCATGGCGCATCGCGGGCGGGTCGAGGCCTGGGACAGCGCGTCTCCGGCGCGCGTAATCCTCGTGAGGGGCGGCGTCGACGGAGAAGGCGCGCCGTATCTGCGCCCCGTGTTCGATCTCGAGGCGTATCCGTATCTGCCGCGGGAAGACGGACCCTACACGGTCGCCGGCTACGCGGCGGATGGCGCGGCGCTGTTCTCGTACCGGTTCGACATGCAGCGCGCGGCGGACGGCGGCGGCGCGGGTTTCGCGTTCGCGCTCCCCGCCGAAGCCCGGCGGGGTGGCCGGCTGGCGCGGGTCACGCTCTCCGGGCCGGAAGGGACCGTGACGCTGGACGGTGCGACCGATCAGCCCTCGGCCATCGTGCGCGACCGGTCCACCGGCCAGGTCCGTGCCATCCTGACCGAAGCCACTCGAGGGTCGCTCGCCCGATCCATTGACGCACTCCTCCTCGACGACCCGACACTGGACGTGACCCTGAGCCGAGGCATCCCGCGCTGAGATGATTCCAAACACGGGAAGCGGGACCGAAGAGAGGATCCGTGTCGGCGGCCGGTATGGATAGGGCGTTCCCGCGGGAACGTCTGGGGGCTCCGGTGGCTGCTAGGTCACCTGGAACGCCACCCACAGCCGGACCCAGACCGCCGTGACCTTGTCGCGGCTCTGGGCGGGCGTGAACCTCATGGCCGGGGCGACCCTGCCCGCCGCCTCGTCGAGCAGCGCGTTACCGGAAGATGTCCGGACCTCGAAGTTCTCCACGACCCCCTGCTCCGACACGTACAGCCACAGTTCGACGCGCCCTTCGATCTGGGCGCTCCTGAGCGTCCGCGGATATTCCCGCTGCAACACCTGCTGGACCTCCTCCGGGTTCAGCATGACGGGCGCTGTGTCGTAGGGGATGAAAGACGGGCGGTCCACCGCACTGCCGCCCTGGGGAGGCGGAGGCAACTGCCCGGGCGGGGCCTCATCGAACGTCGTCCGCTCGATCGTGACTTCGTCGGAGATGTCAACCGAGGAGACCCTGGGGGTGGCCGGACGGCGGATCGCTTCCGGCGGATCCGGAATATCAACCTCCGGCGGCAAGTTGATCGTCTCGATTTCCTTGACGACGCTCCCCATATCCGCGGCCTCGAACGGCTGTACCAATACGACGAGCCCGAGGTGGAGGCAGACCGCGGCCAGCAAGCCGATCCGTGTCCAGTTCGTGCTGGCGAGCTTGAACCTGTCGTTCGCGGTGAGCCGAATGCCGGTGTCTTCCATCAGAATCATCTCCCGGTTCCTGGGGACCCGTGTCGTCACAACCCCATCGCTGACACATCATCGATACATCATTGACTGACGTTCCCGCGAAAACGTCACGGCAGCGAACGGAACCGTTCGAGGGCCTGCCGCGTACCTTCCCCATCGGCCACCCCCCACGACGAGCCCCCAAGACGGGAGAAAACCTCATGCCGGAAGAGCGCATGCCCGTGCTCGGAGTATTCCTGCTGGCCTTGGTTTCAGCAGGGATTCACGGTGACGCCAGCGGCCAGGCCGCTGGGGGTACTGCGTCCAACTGGACGGTGAGTCCGCAGCCTGAGAGGGCCTACGGCTGGATCGAGGGCGAACCGAACACCGAGTTCTACGGTATCGTCGGCCTGGCTCATGGCCCGGACGGAAACTTCGCCGTAGCGGATCGACAACTGGCGATGATCACCGTGTTTTCCCCCGATGGGACGGTCATCGCCGCGATGGGCCGGCAAGGGGACGGGCCCGGAGAGTTCCGCAGCCTCACCGGCATCGTCGCGGACGAAGAAGGTCGGTTCGTCGTGTTCGACGACGCGCACCAGCGGCTCTCGGAATGGACCTTCGACGGCACGTTGGTGGGAGATACGCGACTCAGTCGAGAGGGAACGGACCGACGGATCGGTGCGGTCGGACAGTTCGCGGACGGCAGTTGGTACGCCAGTGAGGGGGACCGAATGGTTGCGACCGAACTGGGCGATGTGGGACGCGATACGGTCGGCTATCACCGGCTCCGGGAGGACGGCGCGGTCGGGGAGGCGCTGGTGCGCGTGCCGGGAAGGGTCACCACGATGTTCACGGTCGGGGGCATGCCCCCCGGCATACGCGGCGCGCTGTTTTCTCCGCGGGCCCTGGACGCCACGCGAGGCAACTGCCTGCTGGCCGGCGCCAGCGATGACCCCGTCCTTAGAATATTCGACCGAACCGGGGCAGCGCTCGGTGAGTTGCGCCTCGAGGTCCAGGTCGATCGTTCGACGGAAGACGCCAGACGACAGTGGATTTCGGCGACCATCGCGGTGGCGCGTGAGGTTGGACAGGAGGTGGGCCCCCGGCAGGAGCGGATGGTCGAGACCGTGGGAGAAGCCATGGGGATGGCCGAGCGGATCCCGTTCGCCTGGGACCTCATCGTGGACGACCTGGGATATATCTGGATTCAGCCCTATGAGCTTCCCGACGGCCCGGGCAATTCCGAATGGCGGGTTTTCACGGAGACCGGCCAGGCGCTCGGCACCGTCCAACTCCCCGAGGGATTTCGCGTACTCGCCATATCCTCCGACGCCGTGGTGGGCGTCCGGACCGATGATCTCGGGCGGCAATTCGTCCGGGTCCACGCCCTGGATCGGGGCGGCGACACCGAGGCCCGACCCCTCCCGCCGGGGTGCGGCTAGCTCTGGATCTCACAACGGGCATGGTCGCCGCGGCCTGCCTGCGCAACGGCGCGAGATCTCGAACGATCATGGGAGGTTCGGTGTCCCTGTGTCGGCCTATGCCAATTGAAAATGCGATGTTGAATTGGCATAAGGCTTCACAGGGACTCCCAGCAACAACCCCCAGGCCAGTCGAGCGTGGCCGGAACGTTCGGACGATATGGAATCGTCTCGGCCTCGCCGCGACGCTGCGGCGCCCGCGCGCTTCAGGAGACGTTTCCGCGGAAACGTTTCGGGAGCCAGCGGCCGACCCGCTTCCGGTAGGCCGTGTACTCGTGGCCGAACTTCCGGGTGAGATGCGGCTCCTCGTAGAACCGCACGAAGAGGGAGAAGATGACGAACCAGGCGGCCGCGTACGCCGCGAGGATACCGGCCCCGAAGAGGACCGTCCACCCCGCGATGACGCTCAGCACGCCCACGTACATGGGATTCCGCGAGTAGCGGTAGAGCCCCCGGATCACGAGCCGTTTCGGCTGGTCGATCGGCGCCGGCGTCCCCTTGCCGGCCACCACGAAGTCCCACGCGGAGCGCAGGAAGATGGCGGCCCCGAGCGCGAGGAGGAGGAGAGCCGCCCCGAGCGTCACCCCGTCGGCCGGTGGGCGCTCGCGGACGATGAGCAGCGGGACGACGACGGAGACGGTCCCGGGAGCCAGGACGGAGAACAACGCGGTCTTCAGACCCAGTCTCACGCTTTCCTTCATACTCCGTCAGCCTACGCGGCCGAGCACCGGGGGCATAGCCCGACGTTCCCGCGGGAACGTCTCGATAGCCGGCGTTAGCGGGAGCGGTCGAAGAAAACGGTTTCGGCCAGTCCCCTGAACAGGCCCCAGGTCAGAAGCCCGGCTTCCAGCGCCCGTACCACCGGGAGGTGGTCATAGCTCCAGCGCGCGGCGCGTTTCAGGATCGGATTCGGGTACGCGCGGCGAAGGACCTCGCCCGGGTGCAGGCCTCCCCGGTCGCTCGGGCCTCCCCGGTCGCTTGGGCCTCCCCGGTCGCTCGGGCCTCCCCCGAGGTATTCCGCGATGGCGTCGGCGGCGAGTTTCCCGTAGCGGTACGCATTGTGGATGCCGCCGGCGGTGAGGGGGGACACCATGCCGGCCGCATCTCCCACGAGGAGGACCCGGTCTCCATAGAAGTTCCTCAGCGGGCCGCCGATCGGAATGAGGCCGCCGCGTCTGTCCACCACCCGTCGTCCGGACAGCCCGAACAGGGGATCGATCCTGTCGATGAACTTCCGGATGTCGGCCCGCCGGTCGCGATGGACGGCGAGCCCGACCTGGGTCACGCCGACGCCGGGCACGACCCAGCCGATGTAGCCGGGCGCGCACTCCGGGTCGACGAAGCAGTGCAGGGAATCGCCGGCGCTGCTCAGGGGCTCGAACTCCCACTCCACGCCCTTGAGCAGCCGTCGGTTGCGGTCGAGGCCGAAGCTCTCGGCCACCCTGGAGCGCGCCCCGTCCGCCCCGACCAGGAATCGGCACGTGACGCCGGAGCCGCCGCGGGAACTGTCGCCGGCGCTCTCGAGCGTCAGTGGAATCCGCCCCGGCGCCACGCCTTCAAACGGTTCCCCGAAGCGGACCTCGGCCCCGGCGCGCCGCGTTTCCTCGACCAGATGGCGCATGAGCGGCCCGGTGTCCGTGGCCATGAAGAAGTAGTTCTCGCGCTCCAGGTCCACGAACCGGTGCTTCGGGTCGTAGACGCGCACGCGGCGGATCTCTCGAACCAGGCGCGTGGGGGCGGCCCACTCCTCCCACGCTTCCTTGACCAGGATCCCTGTCGTGTGGATGTGCTCGCCCGGCTCGGATTTTCGGTCCAGCACGAGAACGGAGAGGCCGAGGGCCGACGCCCGCCGGGCGCAGGCCAGCCCGGCGAAACCGGCGCCCACCACGACGAGATCATAGTCAGAGGACTCATGGGGATTCATGGTGTGCCACCCTACGCCGCGAAGCCCCGCAGCGCACACTCGGCACGCTCGCCGTTGTTGCCTAAGTTCAACGGAGGTCGACGGTTCACCAGGGGTCGTCCTGGGAGTCGCCGTGGTCTGGGCGGTCTTTGCCTTCCGTGAGGGGCGGGTGGCGGAAGGCCTGCTCACCTTGCTCGGAGCTTGGCTCGCGATCGTGGCAGTCCAAGCCGCCCCGGAATGGCGTCGCTCAGGGCGGGAGCGCCAGCCAGCTCCGGGGGGCCACGCTCGTTGTACCGTAGCGGACGACCCAATGCAAATGCGGGCCGGTGACGCGGCCGGTCGCTCCGACGAGGCCGATGGGCGTTCCCGCGGAAACGCGTTCCCCCGTCTCCACCAGCTGCTCGCTGAGGTGGAAGTAGCCGCTCAGCAGGCCGCCCCCGTGGTTGAGGTAGACGATGTTCCCCGCCAGCAGGAACTCGTCGACCAGCGCCACGACTCCGTCCGCCGCGGCCGTGACGGTGTCGCCCCAGCGGCCGGCGAGGTCGAGTCCCATGTGACGGCTCGAGATCTGGCCGTTGAACTCGCGGCCGGTCCCGAACGCGCTCGTCACGCGGGAGTCGCGCGGAAGCCGTACGTCGGACCCCCACAGGCGTGGGGTGGCGTGGGCGCCGCGCGCGACCCAGGCGGCCTTGAAGCGGTCGCGCCGCAGCCGCATCCGGTCTTCTTCATTTGGAAGAGATCCGAAGCGTGGGGCGACGGTGAGCCGCTCGTGCTCGTACGCGCCCGCGAGCACCGGGATGCGCAGCGAGTCCGTCTGCGTGCGCCCGTCCTCGTAGGTGGCCGTGACCCAGGCGTCCAGCGTGTCGGTGGCGTCGATCGGCACCGCGGCGAGGCTCTCCAGCACCGCCGGCACCGAGTCCGGCGCGTCGCCCGAAGCCCCCGAGTCGACGCGATGAAAGCGAAGCGTCTCTGCGCCCGCGCTGCCGGCCGCCGAGGCGATGCCCGATCCCGGTGGAAAGGTGGCCCGGATGACGAAGAGGTGCCCCTGCACCGGCTCGGCTGGCGCCCACGACACTTCCAGCGGAGGCAGGGGAGGGGGCGGCGAGGGCTCACAGGCGAGCGCCAGCGCGGCCGCGGCCGCGAGCGCGCCGAGGACGGGGCGGTTCACACGAAAAGCCTCTCGTCCCACCAGACGGGGGTCTCGGGTCCGGGTCTCAATTTCGGGAACTCCGGGTGATCTGCGTTGATGATGACGTTGCGTTCCACACGGGCGACGACCGACGGCACGATCAGGATGGCGCTCCGGCCGTCCGCGTACCAGCGATGGCCGGCCCGCCGCGCCGAACCGCTGTCGGGAAGCTGCCAGTCCGGCAGGTCAGCACCTTCAACAACTTCGCATGACGTTCCCGCGGGAACGTCGATGCGGACGAAGTGCTGGTCTCGCGGCGGGAGTCCGCTCCAGCGCACCAGCGTCTCGAGCATCGCCGTCGAATAGTGTTCCGAAGCGTAGATGACCCGGTCGCCGCGCTCGTGCCATCGTCCCGACACCTGCCGCGCGCCGTTCGGACTGTACACGGGCCACCGCCCTGCCGGGTCGCCGATTCGATACGCTTCGAGGGGCGCCGCCGGCCGAAGCGGCGACGTCAAACGGCCACGCCGGCTTCCGCCCGC
Organism: Candidatus Palauibacter sp.; assembly: GCF_965216145.1. Taxonomy (GTDB): domain Bacteria; phylum Gemmatimonadota; class Gemmatimonadetes; order Palauibacterales; family Palauibacteraceae; genus Palauibacter. The sequence continues at coordinate 3,987,462 of NZ_OZ244149.1, read as the reverse complement.
CGCACGAGCCTGAGCACGGAATCCGCCCCGGCGGAGCAGGAGGTGGCCATGTCGAGGGGGGATTCACCGTCGAGCAGCGGATGGGGGCGGGTGAGGAAGGCCTCGATCCGCGCCACATCTCCCCGGTACGCGCGCGCGACCGCGTCCACGACGCGCCCGAGTTCGTAGGCTCGTTCGCTGTGTCTGCGCGAGAGCGGCGTACGCCTCCTCTTGTGACGGCGGAGGGTCGCCTCCGACGCCAGCCTTCCCGTCGCGCGCCGGGCACCGAGGATCTGCTCGAGCGCAGGTATCACACTCGTTGGAAGCCCCGCGCGGATCCTCCGCGCCAGCGCCACGTCATCGACACGTTCCGCGTCGCCCAACCCCAGGAGCCGGGCGAGTCTTCCCGCCTGCGTCGCGGGCAGGCTGCCGGGGTCGGCGTAGGCTTCGAGCGAGTTCACGATGGGGTCATCTCCAGCTCCATGTCGATCATATGATCGCAAATTACCGATCATCTGAATCAACTGCAACGACTTCTCCGAAGTTGTTGTCGGGAAACAAGTTGATACTTCGTTGATACCGGCCCTTACTCTTACCTCCCAGAAATTGGGGGAGGAGTCGAGGAATGCGATCGAGATCGGGAACGCACCGGCGTTTCCTGGACCTGGGGGTATTCGCCCTGGCGGTCGGCGGCGCGGTCGGCGTCTGGAAGATGGCTTCGTACAACCGCGAGTTGCGGGCGGCGCTCACCGTGGCCGATTCGCGCGCCGTGGAAGCCATGGTGCGGGATCGCCTGGTGGGCACCTCGGTGCCGCTCTCGTTTCTGGCGCTCGACGAACCCGATCCCGGCGATGCGCACTTGATCTGGGTCGTCGATCTCGAGCGCTGCCCGTCCTGTCTGGCGGGTGCGAACCCCGCTTGGCACGCGCTTGGAGAAGATGCTTCTCTCCGACGGCACCTCGTGGTGTTCGAAGAAGACGAGGTCCCTGAGGCCGCCCGCCGGGCCCTGCGCGGCATGACAGTCACATCGGCGTCGCGCGAAGAACTGGATGCCGCGTTCGGACCTCTTCTCGCGAGTACGAAGCTTCTCGTCGACGGCGATGGAATCGTGCTGCTGGCGGATTCCAGAGCCGCCGTCTCCGAGTGCGACTGGAGCTTCGAGGCGCAGGTCGGCGCCCTGCGCGGCACCCTCGCGTCCGGCGTCATCCGCAGTCAACGTCAATAATCATAGGAGGATGGCATGAACCGATTCGAACCGCTGGTCCGTATGGTCACGCCACTGGCGCTGGCCTTAATCCTGGCGATCGCGTGGACAACCGTCGGCACGAACGCGCTCGGAGGGCAGGCGCAGGAGGAGTGCATCAACAGCCGAGTGCTGGGCCCCTGCCTGGAAATACCGTATGTATACATGGGGGACTGTGAGGGTCTCGTGTGCTACTCACGGCACGAAATGTGCTGTCTCAGAGAGATCGTCGTCATCATCCGCCGATGACTACCCTCGCAGGACGCTTGGAGTTCTCGCTGCGTGCCCCTCCGCCCGTGCGGGTCCTGGGAGTTGTGACGGTTCTGGCGGTGGCCGGGTGCGAGAGGGTGCCCGCCGTCGCGCCGCCGCCGGTTCGGGCGATCCTGGCCGAAGTATTCGCGACCGCAGCCGTGCTCGAGTTGGGCGAGGACCCGCAGGACTCCATCTCCTCGCCGGGCGTCTTCGAGGAGCGACCGGAAGGCGGGTTCCTGTTGACCGACGAAACCTGCCGAGGGTCCGCAGCTACGACGAAGACGGGCGGCTGGAGGCGGCGTTCGGGAGGTTCGGCCAGGGCCCGTTCGAGTTTCGGGGTATCAGCGGCGTGACCGTGACGTCCTCCGGCCGCGTCGTCGTCTTCGACTCCAGCCAGGACAGGTTGACCTACCTCACCCGCGACCTGCTGCCGGACACGATGGTGCAGATCCCCGGGGTCGCACGCGAGGGCGCGTCGCTGGGCGAGGACCTTCTGTTGGACATGACCCTCACCACCGAGCGCCCCGTGGGTTACTCGCGGTTGTTGGATCAGCCCCGGCTGTTCCATCGCCTCGCGGGGAGCGAGGTGGTGTGGAGTGCGTTCCGCCTGCCGTTCGTGCCGAGGGAGAGATCGTACTGGCGTTCGTTCGTCTGGTTCCCCTTCGCCGTGGCGGGCGACTCCATCTACGTGGCGTCTTCGTTCCGATACCCGGTCGTCATCCTGAGCGCCGCCGGCGATTCGATCGGAGAGATCGGCGCGCCGTCAGCGTCGTACCGGCCGTTCCCTGTTCTTGAGCCGGGATCCCTCACGCCTGGCAGGGACGCGGAGCAGCTTCCCAGGCTGCTCGGGGGCAGCAACACGCTCACGAGGATATCCGTGCTGGGTTCCCGTCTCGTTCTCACGCACGGGGTCTTCCGATATCCGAGGGCCTCCGACGCCTTCACCACCTTCGGGTCCTACCATGCGTCCCTGGACATCTATGACCGGCACACGGGCACGAAGCTGTACGAGGACATCCCGCTGCCGGAAGGATCGAGGGTTCTCGGAGGCGGCCGCTACCTCTATGTGCTCGACGACCGCGGTTTCCCGCCGTGGCGGATCACCAAGCTGAGCTTCCGCGAGACGCCCCCGGACGGCTGAATCAGCGTCTTGCCATTTTTTGTCATTAACGCTAGCCTTTCAGATGTGGACACGATGAACATCTCTCTTCCAGCCACGCTCAAGTCGTTCGTCGACGAGCAGGTCGCGGATCGCGGGTTCGGAACCTGCAGCGCGTACATCCGCGAGCTGATTCGGTACGACCGGGATCGCCAGCACCTCAGGAGCCTCCTCCTCGAAGGCGGGGAATCCGCTCCCGCGGTCACGGCCGACGAGACCTATTTCGAAACCCTGCGCGCCGGAGTTGGCCGACGCTCCAAGGCATGACGCCGAAGTCCGCGGTCCTGCGGGCATCGGCTCGGCGGGACGTGGAGCAGGCGCTGGCCCACTATCGGGACGAAGGCGGATCGAAAGTCGCCATCGGCTTCATCGACGCACTCGAGGGCGCTCTCGGAGACATCGCGCGCAACCCGGGATCGGGCTCGCCCCGCTACGGGCACGACCTGAATCTGCCGGGCCTGCGCTCGTGGCCCACTGCCGCCTATCCCTACATCATCTTCTACATGGAAGCGCAGGGCACCGTCGACGTGTGGCGGATCCTGCACCGCCGCCGCGACATCCCCGAATCGATGCGTGAAGGCCTGTAGACGCGCCGCGAGCCGCCGACGCGTGTATGCTTCCGTTCTCGCGCGGTAGAGCCCGGCGTTTCGAGCGGACCCATCGGTCGAACCCCTAAACCGGATCCTCCATGAACGTCTTCATCAACCTCCTGGTCGCCGACCTTGAGCGGTCGCGAGCCTTCTTCACGGCCCTCGGCTTCACCTTCAGCGACGACTTCAGCGACGAAATGACGCTGGGGATGGAGATCGGCGGCAACTGCTACTCCATGCTGGTGACGCGCGAGAGGTTCGCCACCTTCACGCTCCGCCCGCCCGCGGACGCGCACGAGACGACAGAAGTATTGGTCTCCCTTCAACTCGAGAGCCGCGAGGAGGTGGACAGCTTCATGGAGACGGCCCTCGCGCACGGAGCGGAGGCACTCCGGGAACCGCAGGACTACGGCTTCATGTACAGCCGCGACTTCGCGGACCTCGACGGACACATCTGGGAGCCGTTCTGGCTCGATCCCGCCGCCGCCGCCGCAGCAGCAGCAGCCGCCAAGGAGGGCGCCGCCGCCGCCACCGATGCCACCGCAGCCGAGGAGGGCGCCTCATGACGGAGCGACGCAAGGTCCGCACCTGTCTCTGAGGACCAGGCGGAGACGGACGGGCTCTGGAACCGCCTCCTCGAGGGGGGCGGCGAGGAGAGCATGTGCGGCTGGCTCACCGACCGGGAGGCCGCCGCCCGGGTGTGGGAAGCGATGCTGAAGATGAAGAAGATCGAGATTCGCGACGCTCGAGGCCGCATTCCGGGGCGAGGGGGACTGACCCGGATCCGTCCCGCCGACCCCCGTCCGGCGGTTTCCCGGCGGTCACGCCGGCAAGGGGCGAAGCGTTCTCGGGTGGGATCGAAGCGACTCGAGCGAGTCACTGGGGTCGGCCACCTGCGGGAGCGATCTAAACATGCAGCCTGTCACACTGGCGGTCCGGAGCGTCGGCCCCTGTCTGCTCGCGAGCCTGCTGGCCAGTTCGTCAGCCTGTGGGGATCTCGCCCACCAGTCGGAGGCGCTGCGGATCAGCCCCGAGCCCCTGGTCGAAATCGGGGAGATGGAGGGCGCCGAGGCGTACCTGTTCAGTTCGATCGGACAGGCGTTTCTCCTCGAGGACGGACGCCTCGTCGTCTCGGACCAGGGGGTGAACGAGATCCGCGTGTTCGGTCCCGACGGGATCTTCCGCCACACCATCGGTCGGAGCGGTGAGGGGCCCGGAGAGTTCAGCCAGGTCACCGGGCTGTGGCTCACGCCGGACGGCCTGATCGGCCTTTGGGACCGCGGAAACCTGCGGATCTCCACCTACCGACCGGACGGCGAACTGGTGAGCACGAACCGCCTGCGAGTGGAGGGGGAAGAGGAGTATTCCGTGCCCCCCGAGGTCCTGTTCGGCTCCTTCGGGAACGGCGACATCGCGCTTGCGTCGCTGGAGTTCGGAGGGCCGCCGGACGCCCCGGAGGCGATCGCGGACCGCTGGGTCCTCGCGCGCTTCAGTCCCGACGGTGAACCGCGCGGCGCGCTGGGAGACCTCCGGGGGATGCGGCGGCTACGCGGGCAACCCCTCCCATTCACTCCGCTGCCGCGCGTAGCGGTTCTCGGCGACTCCCTCTTCGCGGCGGACGGATACGAGGCCGGGATCGATGTACGGGGACCGGACGGCGCCGTCGGCCGCACGATTATTCTGCCGACCCTCGATCGCTCGGCGGACACGGAATCGGCGTGGTCCGCGCTCGAAGCCGAACTCCGCGCCCGGAATCGGGAGATGTACCTGGGGATGCTGGAGCGCCTGCCCCGGAGCGACGAGTTCCCGCAGATCGGCGGCCTCCTCGCCGACGACCGAGGCCTTCTGTGGGTCAAGCTCTACGACGTCCCGGGCGACGCGCTCTGGCTCGGTCACGGTCCGGCCATGCGCCCGCGCGCCGGCGGAGAGTGGCGCCTCGTCCGCCCGGACGGCGAAGTCCTGGGCACGGTTCGGATGCCGGACGGCCTGAGCCCGCTCCACATCACCGAGAATCGCCTGGTCGGAGTCCAGCGCGACGCCCTCGACGTGGAGCGCCTCGTCGTCCACGGCCTCGAACGCTAACGGCCTTCGCTCCCGGCCGGCTCCGCGTTCGACTCACCCATCAGGACGCGGATGGTTTCTCCGGCGGGGGCGCCTGGCTCCGGGGCGGGGTGGGCCCGGATCGCGTCGCGCAACAGGCGACCCTGTTCGGCCAGGTGGACGAGGAAGTCGTACCGCTCGGGGCTCATGACGACCATCACGGCCAGTCCGTTCTGCGTGATCGTCTCGATCCGGCCGCCCCGTAGACGCTCGAGGTGCTCGCGCGTGCGCTGCTGGAAGTGGCTCAGCGGGTACGTGTCCTGCGTGCGATGCATGTGTCTCTCCAGTGTACGGTATTCGTACTGAATTCAGTACGAACGTTCCCGCGGGAACGTCTCTCACGACCGGCACGGCTTTGACGATGCACGGAACCGGCGCATCTTGACGCCATGACCGAAGACAGGAGCGCCGCCCGAACCCCGAGCGGACGCGGTCGCCTACGGGGGACCGCAGGTCTTCTACGCTCTGGCCGAGGACGACCTCTTCTTCCGCCCCGTGGGCCGCAGCCAGCAGGAATGGGGCACCCCGTCGGCCGCGATCGGCCTCGTGACGCTGCTCGGCGTGGGATACGTCCCGACCGGCGTGATCGCCGCCGGCGTGGTGGCGTACTTCTTGTGGCGGGCTCGGGGAGAGTGAGGGCAACAGCTGCCCCCCAATTCACCAACTCGCCGGGAGGGGCTGAAGCTCGAGCGAGGCGGCGAGCCCACGCATCGGTTTTCCACAGCGGCTGCACATTGTGTGTGCCCCCGCAACATATAATTGGTGCCCAAAATCATATATTTTGATCCCTTCACCGCCGGGACTGACGAAAACTCGTAGCGATAGATCCGGGTCGAGTCCCTGGCGCTCCACCACTAACGGAAGCTCCTGCAACCGCTTCCATAAACGGCCGCAACACCCCCCACCGGCTCCCCGAAAGGGCGCCCGTTCCGGCGTTCACCCTGTCGTACCGCAGTAGAAATGTCCTCCCTTAGCGCAGTAGAAATGTCCTCTTACGGTCCATGTTCGGTACGGGGGCTGCGAACATGGTGTCAATGGCCATCGAAAATGTCCCACTCCTGGGCATCGAAAATGTCCCACTCCTGGGCATCGAAAATGTCCCACCTCGGGGGAGGGCGGCGCGGAGCCGTGCGCTGATCTCGATCCACGACGACGCGACGAGCCGTCTGCTCATGGCCCGCTTCGTGGCGCGCGACAACGGGGCGGAGAACCGGCGGGCGATCATCGAGTATCTCGGGCGCCACGGCCGCCCCGTGGCGGTGTACACCGACCACGCCGGGCACTTCGGGCAGTGGCTCTCGAAGAAGCAGGAGCGCACGGGCACGATCATCTCCCGAGCGCTGGGCGAGCTGGGCGTGGAGGTGATCCTGGCGGGCTCTCCGCAGGCCAAGGGGCGCGTGGAGCGCAGCTTCTGCACCGCCCGGGACCGGCTGGTCAAGGAGATGCGGCTGGAGGGGATCGCCTCGCTGGGGGCGGCCAACCGCTTCCTCGAGGATTATTGGGTTCCGTTCTGGAACGAGCGCTTCACCGTCGAGCCCGCCGATCCCCGCGACGCGCACCGCCCGCTTCCGGCCGGCGCCGACCTCGAGGCGCTCTTCGCCGAGACGAAGACCCGCGTCGTGGCGCGCGACTTCACCATCCGGTTCGCCAACCGGCGCTGGCAGATCCCGGAGCGGGAGGCCGGCGGCATCGCCCCGTCCGCCGAGGTCATCGTCGAGCGCCGCCTCGATGGCGACATCCGCTTCCGCTTCGGCGACCGCTATCTCGGCCTCGAACCCGTACGCCAAGCCCCCGCCGCTTCCCCCAACGACGCGCCCGCAAAGCCGGCCAAGCCGGCAAAGCCGCGGCCCGCACCTCCGAAGCCAGCTCCGGACCACCCCTGGCGCAAGCACTTCCAAGCCAGTGCCCAACAGGCCCTCGCACGCCGGAACCTCCGCCGCGAGAGAGAAGGGATATCCAACGAAAACGAACGGCCCCGCATCCCCGAAGCGACCGGAGCGAGGGCCAAAACCGGACCCCCAAGGGGGGACATTTCTATTGCGGTTTGACACCCGTTCCGGCGTTCACCGGGTAGCCCGTGGCAAGGATGCCACCTAATCTTGGGCGGAATCCTGTCTCGCCGTGGAGTACGTGTCGCTACTGGTGGGCTCGCATCCGGGCCGTGTGGGCGTCTACCGGACACGCACGAAGGAGTCTTCTTTTCGCACCTTCGGCCGCTGCGGTAAGACGCTTCAACCAAGGAGGCACCGTTGTCGACGCTTCTCGCTCTTCCGGTCTTGACCTCGCTTGCCCTCACCCCGGCCCAGGCCCCGTGCGAGGGTTGGACGACCCCGGAGTTCTGGGAGGCGGTAGATCCGGCCACGGTAAGAGAGTGCCTTTCCTACGGGTACAGCGTCAACGACCGGTCCCCCTTCAAGAACACGACGCCGCTGCACTTGGCAGCGGCGTTCAGCGATGATCCCGAGGTGATCAGCGTGCTGGTCGAGGCGGGGGCCATCCTGGAGGCTTACTCAGCGCCGCAGGAGGCTCGAACGCCGCTGCATTACGCCGCGCGGAGTAGCGGGAACCCGGAGGTGCTGCGCCGGCTCCTCCAATACGGGGCTGACGTCTACGCCAAGAACCCCGTGGGCCGTACACCCCTGCACCTTGCGGCCTTGTACAACGACCACCCCGCCCTCGTGGCAGAACTCGCCAGGGTGACCCACGTAAACGTCAGAATGAGGACCGGAGAAACGCCGCTGCACGACGCTACCAGGAAAAGTGGGTTTGCCGCAGTCCCAGCCCTGAACCCGGCCGTGGTGGAAGTGCTGCTTCGGCACGGTGCCGACCTCGCAGCGGAAGCTTACGGTACTCCCCCGATCCGCTGGAGTAACGACAGACGTGTGGTCGAGATGATCCGGGAGGAGGAAGCACGCAGGGAAGCGATACGGGAGCAGTTCCTTCGGGACGTGACGACCAGAGTGGCCGTGGGAAGCCTCGTGCTCGGCTTGCTGGGGTACCTGTTGGGGCGCCTCTGCGGAGCCCGACGAAGACTCTCTGACGCCTGAGCCGCGGAGGGCTCGGAGAGGACCGATTTCTCCACTCGATGTTGCGGCGTCTCGCGGAGAATTGTATGTAAGTGTTCAAGATATCTCATGCCTCTACCTACCGAAGAGTTCATGACGAAATCGATCTACAAGGAGTTGGTGGCGGCCTCTTCGCGCCCGATGGTGCTGTCCATCCTGGCCGGCGGAGACCAGTACGGCTACGAGATCATCAAGCAGGTGAAGCGGCTGTCTGGTGGCGACCTGGAGTGGTCCCCCGGGATGCTCTATCCCCTGCTGCACCGGCTGGAGCGTGATGGGCTTGTCGCAGGCTACTGGGAACTCACCGACGAAGGGCGACGGCGCAAGTACTATCGGTTGACCGCCCGCGGTCAGCGGCAGATGTCGACGGACAGGGAGAGCTGGCGGGCGGTTCACGAAGCCTTGGAGATATCCTGGCGAGGCGGCGGTGCTTCAACTGGATGACGAAGTCCGGCGGTGGCGAAGTCGTCTGGAAGATCGGGGATGGTTCTCACCGCTCGAACTGGATGAACTCGAGGATCACCTGCGGGCCCACGCTGCTCTGGAACTGGAGTCGGGCCCCGCGCCGACCTCCGCCCGCGCCTTCGAAGGCGCCGCCCGTGAAGAACTCGGCGAGCCGACCGCACTCTTTCGGGAGTTCGCGAAGTCGGAGACGCCCGGGTGGAGGCGTCTCCTCCTGGCGGGCTGGGGCCTGTACGCGCTGTCGTTTCTTCTCCCCGGGTTCGGCGCCGTGGGGTTTGAGGCGTCCCCCCCGCACTTCGGGACGTCGCTCTCGGGATACGAGTCTCTGCGACTCGCGCTGACAAATGGCTGGATCCTGGCGCTCTTGCCGAACCTGGCGATGGTCATGGCCTTCCCGGCCCTCGGGCGCGCCCGACGCTCGATCGATGCGTGGCTGTGGCGCGTGCTCGGAGCCGTAGGTGCTTCAGCCCTTGGAATCGGATTGTTCAGTCTCCTTCGCCCGCTCCCGATCACGGTCGCTGGTGATCTCGTCGCGCACGGACAGCTGGGCCTCGCCTACTGGGGGTGGTCCGCAGCGTTCGCACTGGCGGCGGCCGCCCTCTGGCTACGTGACTGCGAGTGGACCTCCGCCCGCCCGACGAAATCGGTGGCGTAGCCAGCGAGCTTCCGCCGGCGTTCGGTCGCCGACTCGGAGACTCAAATGGGAATCATCGGCATTTTCGGGGGCACGCCTGAGGACGCGGGGCTCATACGACGGGCGGCTGGAGGCGTCGCTCGCGTCATCCACACAGCGAGCGAACTCGCGGCCGACGACCTCGACATCGATTGTCTGGTGTTCAGCAGCCGCAGCCGGCTCCTTGCGGAGAGGATCGCTCGCCTGCACGAGTTCGAGCGGCAACTTCCGTGGGTTCCGGTGATCCTCGTGACGGACCGCGAAATAGCCATCGCGCGCGTCCTGAGCAGGGTGCAGGTGGCGGATCTCGTCTGGTTCGAGGATGTCGAGAGTCAACTTGCCGCGCGCATCGAGTCCGCGTGCGGAGCGTCCGCGTTAGTGCAACTGGCGGAGAAGATCCGGCGATCGACGGCTCCGCCGGCCCTCCGCTCCGCCTTGGTGCGCAGCCTCCACGAGGCGCGACGCACGCCGGTCCGCAACGTGCAGGCCCTGGCGGCGGCGGTAGACTGCTCCCCCGTCACGCTGTTCCAGCAGTTCCGCGCCCGCGCCGGGGGCCGGACGACGTTCAGCCGATTCCTGGGCGCACTCGTCATCCTCAGAGCGCAGCACCTTCGTGCCACCGGCGCGACGTGGAAGAACGTGAGCGCGCAGCTCGGATTACCTCGCGGCACTCTCGGCCGGAAGTCGAAGACATGGCCGGGATGCACACTCTCGGAACTCGAGCGCATTGCCCCGGACCAACTTCTCGCGGCCTTCGCCTCGGAGCATTTCACCCCGCTGCTCGACGCGTCGTCCTCCGATGCCGAGGGCCCACACCGGTCTGCGGACGACCTGTCCTCACCCTCGCGCTGATCGACCATGGGATCTGTCCCTAAAACGTCCGATATGCATTTCATTCATATAGTTACGCCCTGTCTCCGCACCTCGAACGGCGTACAGATTAAAATGGCTCTTCGCTGTTGGGGGTGGATGAGGGGCGGTAGAGTGGCGGGGCCGGCGGCGGTGGCGGCCGGCGCCCGAGCGGGTCCGTGACGTGCCCGGTGGTCTCCGGGGCCAGCCGGGGCGGTGGAGGGATGCGGAGCGGCCGGGCGGGACGGCGGCATGGCGGAGCGGGGACTGTTCGAGCGGGCGCTGGGGCTGGAGTGGCCGTGGCGGGTGGAGCGGACGGAGTTCGATGCGGCTGAGCGCCGCCTGGACCTGCACCTGGACTTCGAGGCGGGGGGGACGTTCGACTGCCCCTCGTGCGGGCGGGGGGGCTGCAAGGCGCACGACGCGAGCGGGAAGCGCTGGCGGCACCTGGACTTCTTCCAGCACCGGGCCTACCTGCACGCCCGGGTGCCGAGGGTCAGGTGTCCGGCGTGCGGCGTGAAGCAGGCGGCGGTGCCGTGGTCGGAGTCCGGCAGCGGCTTCACGCTGTGGTTCGAGGCGCTGGTGGTGGCGCTGGCGCGGGAGATGCCGGTGCGGGCGGTGGCCCGCCTGGTGGGCGAGCACGACACGCGGCTGTGGCGGCTGCTGAAGCGCCGCGTGGGGGAGGCCCGGGCGGATGTGGACTTCTCCGGCGTGCGCGCGGTGGCGGTGGACGAGACGGCGTGCCGGCGGGGCCACGACTACATCACGCTGTTCGCGGATCTGGACCGTTCGCGGCTTCTGTACGCCACGCCGGGGCGCGACGCTTCGGTCGTGCGCCGCTTCCGGGAGGACCTCGAGGCGCACGGGGGGCACGCCGGGCAGATCCGGGACCTCTGCATGGACATGTCCGCGGCCTACATGAAGGGGGCGCGGGAGGCGTTCCCGGAGGCCGGGATCACCTTTGACCGTTTCCACGTCCAGCGGCTCATGAACCGGGCGGTGGACGAGGTGAGGCGGCAAGAGCGCAAGGAGCGTCCCGAGCTGAACCGCACCCGCTACCCGTGGCTCAAGAGGCGGAGCAAGCTCACCGCCTCTCAGCGGCGGTGGCTCGGCGAACTGCTCGATCCGTCGCGGCGGGGACTGAAGACGGCCCTCGCCTACCGGATCAAGCTCGCCTTCGAGACGTTCCGGGACCTCCCGCCCCGGCTGGCGGCGACCTATCTCGAGAAGTGGTGCTCGTGGGCCGCCGAAAGCGGCCTCCAGCCCGTCATCGACGCGGCGAAGACGATCGGGAAGCACTGGGACGGCATCCTCCTCTGGTTCCGCTCGAGGATCAGCAACGGCATGATCGAGGGCATCAACTCGCTCGTCCAGGCCGCCAAGGCCAGGGCCCGCGGCTACCGGACCACCGAGAACTTCATCACCATCGCCTATCTCGTGTGCGGCAAACTCGACTTCAAACTACCCACCTGAAACAGCGAGGAACCAAGGAAGTACGCAAATTTGCGGATCTGTCCCTGGCGGAGAAGATCAGGAGGGGTCTGGTAATCGACCTCTCGAATGACGTGGTGCATGGCCCGATCGGAGTGATCGGACCGGATGGAACGATACGGTGGAATCCTGAAAGATAAGGGAATTACATCTTTCGCTTGACAAATCCACCACGGCCACGAGTGCATGTCTTGAATATGTTACGAGTAGGGTAGTCACCCGACCCCCGGCCTCGCCGCGGTCAGCGCTTCAGGCTGCGGTCTTCACCTCCGTGACGGTTTCGGACGCGCCCCGATAGTTTGCGATCCGATGATCGAGCGGATTCCACGACCCGCGCCGTGCCCCGCAACTCGATTCCGACCGTCTCGAGAAGCCGCTGTGCGCGGGCATCGGACATCGCGAACGGCACCAACGAGCGCCCACACGGGTCTGCGGACGACCTGTCCTCGCCGTCACGCTGTTCCAGCAGTTCCGCGCTCGCGCCGGGGGCCGGACGACCTTCAGCCGATTCCTGGGCGCCCTCGTCATCCTCAGGACGCAGCAGGCCGTCGCCCCGCCCCCGTCCGTCCAGGCCAGCCAGTTTTTGGCGACACCGGTCAGCACATGGGGTATGACACTTGGGAACCGACCCTTGAGTCGCATCTCGCGGCGCAGGATGGCGAATCGTGGGTGGACTGGGGGTTGGTGTTCATCATGACCCTGGCCGGTGCCGGGGTCGGTTACCTCAGCTGCCATGACGAGGAGGCCCTAGAGGAGAAGGGCGGTTCGCCGCATCACCGGAGGGCGGGACCAGGGCTGCAACGAGGAGGCCTGTGACATCTGAGGGACGCCGACGATGGAGACCACGAACCCAAAGCGCATAGCGCGCTGGACGTTTCTCGGTGCGGCCGCCGGCCTCGCGCTCGCGGCCACGGGCTTACCGAGAGGGCTGAGCAGCACAATAGGCCCGGAGGTCCGGTGTCCAACTATTGGGGGTCACTTCACTCTCACGTGAAGTAGTACGTTGATATTGCTTCCGCACCATTCGGATCTGCCTCAAATACATACAATATCAGATCTGTCGTACGCAGTAATTCGTTGTACATTTGGTCGTTACGTTGGATGAATGACGGATCGGGCCAGGGCGTAGCGCTTCGTTGGCGAACCAACGACAAGTCACTTCTCAACACGGAGATCCTCCATGGCAGCGGAAGCCAATCGAACTGTGCCCTCTACCCCCCGAAACATCCGTTCCGCCCTCGCGGCACTCGCGCTATTGAGTTTCTTCATGGCCTGCGAGAACGACACCGTGGCCCCCGACCCGACTGAGCCTCCAGAGGTCGTCCCCTCGGCCCGATCCGAGCTGATCGCCGAAACTCGGCGGCTGGTCCGCGAACGCGGCCTCCATCCCGTCCTCCCTCCCCCTCCCATTGGGCCTGAAATCATCGGGCTCGGGCGCTTCCTCGCCTTCGACAAGATCCTCAGCGGCAACCGCGACGTGTCCTGCATGACCTGCCACCTGCCCGCGATGTCCACCGGCGATGGCAAGTCGCTGCCCATCGGGCCGGGAGCCTCCGGTCTCGGTCCGGAGCGCACACATCCGAACGGCGACTTCACCCTTAGGCACTCGATGGCCTTCTTCAACCTTCATCGAGTGCGCAAGTTCCTGTGGGGAGGCGAGATCGAGGCATTGGCGGGCGGCGGGATCGGCACACCGGCCGGCGACCACCTCACTCCAGGGATGAGAAGCGTGCTGCGATTCGGCAGCGCGTCCGCTCCGGGGCTGTTTCCCGTGAGCGCACCCGAGGAGATGCTGGCCACCGGCAACGAACTCGCCGATGGATTCGGGGAGGATCACAACTTCACGGAACTCTGGTCGCGCCTGATGCTTCGCCTCGGCGAGATCGACGAGTACCGCGATCTCTTCGAGGTCGCCTATCCCGGCACGGACTTCGACGGCATGACCTTCGCGCATGCCTCGAACGCCATCATGGGGTTCATCATCTCGGAGTTCTCCTTCGGCGATTCGCCATGGGACCTCTTCTTGCACGGCGACAACGACCGCCTGACCGACCAGCAACTGCGGGGCGCCATCGACTTCATGACGGTGGGCTGCACCAACTGCCACCAGACGGACATCCTGGATGCCCGGCCCGGCAACGAGTTCCACAATGACGCGCTGGCGCAGTTTGGTCCCGGGAAGGGAGACGGACCCGGCGGCCGCGACGACTTCGGGCGCGAGCGCGTCACGGGCGACCCGGCCGACCGCCGCCGCTTCAAGGTGCCCCCGCTGCGCAATATCGAACTGACCGCGCCCTACGGGCACGTCGGCCAGTTCACGACCCTGCGCGGATTCGTCGAGCACTACAGCAACGTCGACAGCACGCTGTACGCCTACGATATTACGCCGGTGGATCCGCTTCTCCAGCCGACCCTGCTCGACAACTACGACGAGATCCTCGTGACCCGGGACACTCTGCTCCTGCCCATCCGACTGGACGAGGAGACGACCGACAACCTGATCGAGTTCCTCAAGGCGCTCACCGACGAGTCGGCGCGGGACCTGACCCATGTGACGCCCTCACAGGTGCCGAGCGGGCTGTCGGTAGACAGGTTGGGCTCCTCCAACCCGTAGCGTGCGGTCCCGCGCGCTGGTCGAGTCGGATGGTCGCGCTGCCAGACCCGCTCGGGGGCGATCCGAGGAGCCCTTGGCAACGCGGGACCAGCGTCAGCTCTGGGCAGACCCTCGGCCGCCGTCGTCGGCTTCTCCGACATCCTCGTCGAAGCCGAGGCCCCGTCGCCTGCGTTCGTGACCGTCGCCGACAGCGTGAACGATCCGCCCGTCTCCGGACTGGCGTCGTCCACCGAGGGCGATCCGACCTCCAGGTCCAAGTACAGTGTCGGCTCCTGGACGTCGACCCGCACCGAGGCGGAGCAGTTGTTCGTGGCGTCCAACTCCCCGGTGACCGCTTGGACGCACGCCCCGTAGTAGTTGGTGCCGACCGACGCCGGGGCCGTCAGATCGACCGACTCGTCGCTCGTCGCCCCGGCCGCGAGCGCGCCCACGGAGTCGGTGCCGACCTGCGCGTCGGCGCTCGTGATGGTGGCGTCGCTCGACCGGTAGTAGTGCAGCGTCGTCGAAGCGGAGGCCCCGTCGCCCGCGTTCGTGACCGTCGCCGACAGCGTGAACGATCCGCCCGTCCCCGGACTGGCGTCGTCCACCGAGGGCGATCCGACCTCCAGGTCCGGCACCTCGACGTCGACCTGCACCGAGGCGGAGCAGTTGTTCGTGGTGTCCGACTCCCCGGTGACCGCTTGGACGCACGCCCCGTAGTAGTAGGTGCCGGTCGACCAGAGGGCCGTCAGATCGACCGACTCGTCCACCTGGGACCAGGGCAAGGAGATGGCCGAGCACGTCCGCTTCAGCATCGAGAGCGGCGTGCCCGTCTATTTCTGCGATCCGCGCAGCCCCTGGCAACGCGGGACCAGCGAGAACACCAACGGCCTGCTCCGCCAGTACTTCCCCAAGGGTACCGATCTCTCCGCCCACTCACAGGCTGACCTCAATGCCGTCGGCCGACAGCTCAACGGCCGCCCTCGACAAACCCTCGGGTGGATGAAACCATGTGAAGTCTTCGCCGGGACTGTTGCGTTCACCAGTTGAGACCGCCGGAGAAGCCTGTGACATCTGACGGACGCGGGCGTTGACGACCACGAACGCAAGGCGAATAGGGCGGTGGAGTTTTCTCGGCGCCGCTGCCGGCCTCGCGCTCGCGGCCAACGGTGCGCGGGTCGAGTCCGGATGCCCCGGGCAAGGCGCGCCCAGTCCGACCTGTTCGTCATCAACATGCTGCGCGGCATTCGGAACCCCAATCGCAGGGGCTCCCGAGGTCCTTTCGGCGGCGCCCCCGCAGACGGGCCACTCACACTGGACGAGCGGGCGCTCTCCGACGCCCTCGCCTCGGGGACGGCTGCCACAAACACCACGATCGGCTACGTCGCCGGCCCTGAGGATCCGTTCGAGTACTCCGTCGCCGACGTGTCGCGCTGGAACCGGATCATCCGGGCGCACCCCGATGCGCTCCTCAAGGTCTGGGCGGCGAGCGACATCGAACGAGCGGCGCGTGAAGGCAAGGTCGGGATCATCCGGGGCTTCCAGAACGCGGCGATGATGGGCGATGATCCGCAGCGGGTCGCGGTTTTCGCGGGGCTCGGGGTCAAGATCATCCAGCTCACGTACAACGGGCCCAACCAGATCGGCCACGGCTCGATGGTGCCGGAGAACGGCGGGCTCACGGACTTCGGGCGGGATGTCGTCGCCGAACTCAACGCGACCCGGACGCTGGTGGACCTCAGCCACAGCGGCGAGCGAACCTGCCTCGATGCGATCGACGCCACCACCACCCCGGTCGCGATCACCCACACGGGCTGCGGGGCGGTGACGGATCTCCCCCGTAACAAGACGGACCGGGAGTTGCGGCTGGTCGCCGAGGACGGCGGGATCGTGGGAATCTACTTCATGCCCTTCCTCGCGGCCGACGGCATGGCCGTGGCGGAGGATGTCGTGCATCACCTCGAGCACGCGGTGCAGGTGTGCGGCGAGGAACACGTCGGCATCGGCACCGACGGCGGGACCACGGCCGTGGACGATCTCGATGCGGCCTATGAGGCGGCGCGCCGGGAAGTCGAGGCACGGCGCAGGGCGGGAATCAGCGCCGCCGGCGAACGCCCCGGCGTCGTGCCGTTCATCCCCGATCTTCAGGGCCCGGGCCAGTTCCGGAAGCTGGCCGACATGCTCTTGGCGCGCGGGCACACGTTCGAGCGGGTGGAACGGATCCTGGGACTCAACGCGCTGCGCGTCATGCGCGACGTATGGGGGGCATAGCGATGACGAGATCCCGCGGGCTGCTGGCGACGGTCGCGCTCTGCGCGCTGACCGCTCCCCTCGCTGGCCAGTCCCGAAGCGGGGAACCGCCCCGGACTCCGAACGCGGAGTCCCAGACGACCGTCTACGAAGGCGTCTCCGTCCTCGATGGAACGGGCGCCCCGCTGATGCAGGACATGTCGATCGTGGTCCGGGACGGGCGGATCGCGGGGCTCGCCCCGGCGGACGAACTGTCCCTGGACGCCTGGCCCGAGGCGGAGATCGAAGACGCGCGGGGGCTATACGTCATTCCCGGCCTGATCGAGAGCCACACCCACTTGGCCACGCGTGCGGACCGGGCCGCGGCCGAGTTCGAACTCAACCGCTTCATCTACGCGGGCGTCACGACGGTTCGGGACATGGCCGGCGACGCGCGGGCGCTCGCGGAGCTGCAACGGGCGGCGCTGGTCGGCGAGATTGCGTCACCGGACATCCACTATGCCGCCCTGGTCGCGGGCGAGTCCTTCTTCATCGATCCGCGCACGCGGGCCTCGTCGGCGGGAGAGGTGCCGGGGCGCGTCCCGTGGCTCCGGATCGTCGGTCCGGACACCGATCTGGCGCAGACGATCGCCATCGCGCGCGGTACCTGGGCGACGGGGCTCAAGACCTATGCCGCGATCGAAGGTCCTCTCCTCGCACGGATCGCGGCGGAGGCGCGCCGCCAGGGCATCCCGGTCTGGTCCCACACGCACGTCGGCCCGGCCCTTCCGATGGACGTGGCCACGGCCGGAGTCACCTCGATGTCGCATGTGTGCAGTTTGGCCAGCGCCGCGATCCCCGACGAGGTCGTGGCGGAAGCGGTGGCGGGCCGCCGCTCCGGCATGGTCGAGGTGGATCTGGAGGATCCCCGGATCGACGCGGTCCTCGACGAGATGAAGCGCCGCGGCACCGTCCTCGACGCAACGCTGAAGGTCGGCTTCTTTCGCGAGGAGCGGATGGCGGCGCGGGACAGCCTCGCCACGCCACCTGCTCAGAGGACTGTACAGACGCCCGACGGCCCGGCCCCGGATCCCCGCCGCCGCGGCGTACGTGCCGCGTGCAGCGCCGAGGAGGCCGTCGCCCTGACCCGCCGCGCCCACGCGGCCGGTGTTCTGATCTCGACCGGGACCGACGCCCCCGCGGGACCGACCGCCGAGTGGCCGGCGCTCTACGACGAGTTGGGCTTCCTCCACGAACTCGTCGGGATGCCCATGGGAGAGGTCATCCGGGCCGCGACCCGCAACGGCGCCCTGGCCCTGGGCCTCGAAGCGGACATCGGAACGGTCGAGGAAGGGAAGTACGCGAACCTCGTCTTCCTGCGGGAGAATCCAACCACAGGCGTCGCGAGCCTCAAGTCCGTTAGCTTCACCCTCAAGCGCGGCCGCCGCTTCGATCGAAACGAGTTCGAGCCTGGAACCCCGCCCCGCCGCCGGCCGTAGGGAGGGACCACCTGGTTTGCGGCCGCCGCCCACCTTCAGGGGGACGGCCGAGGGTTCGAGCGCGCAAGGAGCTTTGTCATGACCGGAGATTCGATCCGGATCGGGATCTGGGGCGCAGTCCTTTTCTCGACCGCGGCCTGCGCCGGAGGCGACGCGCCCGCGCCGGACGCCGATGTCCCCACCTTCGAGGGGGTGGTGGAGCTCGAGATCGGCGAACTCGAGGGGGAGGACGCCTACCTGTTCAGCCGGATCGCCTCGGTGGCGGCGGACTCACGCGGGCGGATTCTGGTCGCGGACCGGGGGGTGAGCGAGGTCCGCGTCTTCGACCCCGATGGCCTCTTCCTCTTCCGTTTCGGTGGAGAAGGGGACGGCCCCGAAGAGTTCAGGAATCCGTGCTGCCTCGGGTTCTCGCCCGAGGGTCACCTGTGGGTGCGTCAGGAGGCGCGCTACACGGCCTTCGAACTGGGCGACGCGGCCGCCACCTATCTGCGCGTCCAGAGGCGGCTCTTCGGCGGGCAGGGAGGCGACGCCCCCGTCACCTTCGACGCCGAAGGAAGGCTCGTCGACATCGGCTCGCTCCCGAATCCCGGCGACGCGTTCGCCTACGGGCGCGTCCATGTGAACGCCGACGGAAGCGCGGACACCGTCGAACTGCGGGAGCCGGGAGCCGCGGCGGCCGGACACCAGACCGTGGTCGTCGATATGAGCGGGTTCGCGGCAGGCTTCAGCGGCAGCGCCCAGTTGTACCTCTATCAGCCGTTCGGGCCCCTGTGGCAGCACGCGCACGGACCCGGGGGCGCATGGGCCAGCGCCGCGAGTTCCGCCTACGCGGTCGAACTTCACGGCGCCGATGGTTCCGTGATGCACATCACGGGTCCGCCCGGCTTGGGTCCGCCCCTCAGCCCCGAGGAGCGGGAATACGCCCGGAGCCGCCTGGAGCGGGACATGGATCGTGGCAACCTCGACGAACCCGCGTTCGAGATACCGGAAACCAAGGCGCCGCTCGCCGACCTCTTCTTCGATCAGGCGGGGCGGCTGTGGATCGAGAAGTCGGCGCCGGACGGAGCGGAGATGGTTGAGGCGGACGTCTACGAGGGGGCGACCCTCGTCGCGCGCTACCGCTGGCCGAGCCGCGTGGACCCGGGGTCCGTGCCCTGGGCCACGGAGACGGCGCTGTACGGGACGACCACGGACGAACTCGGCGTCCAGCGCACAGCCCGCGTACGTTTCCAGCAGAGGCAGTGATATCTGGCGCCCGCCTCGAAATCCTCAGACCCCCCCCCCGCCACTGACGACGTCAGCGCCTCGAAACCGATCTTTCACGTGACTTTCGCGCCAATCATAGGTTTTGCTACCCATTCATACACTTGCCCTCTTTCTATCGCGCCATAGTGGGGTTCAGATTCAGAAGATCAATCTGAACTGCTCCGATCACGGTCTTCTTCGCCTCCCCCGGGAAGGGCCGTCTTCTCCAGGACCCGAAGAGGGAGCGAAATTGACGACTACGAACAGGCGCATCGGAAGCTGGATCGGTGTCCCGGACTATTCCGACTTTCGACTGTCGCTCGCACCATCGCCATCGAATTCGGCAGGTTGCTTTAATGTCACGGGGTATTGGTTCGCCAGTTCCGACTCCGGCGCGCCCCGCCCCAGGCAATGGCCCACCACGACTCTCCTGCAGTCGGGTATCGTCGAACCTCTATCGCAGTCCATCGAGAGTTATGTCGCGGACATTCGAGTGAGCTTCGCAACGGCCGGAGAAGTCCTTATCAAGGCGGAAGTCCATGACGAGAACGGCAGACTCTTCGGGGAACGATATGTCTACAAGGCGCGCGGCGTGCCGGGAGCGCTCGATGCCGTGGTCCTCGTGATCACCATGGCCCGGTAACGGCTGCGGGGGGGATTGGCGATTGCCGGACCCCTGGACTCCCGTAGTCACGCCGGACTGGGAGCGCTGCCTACCCGCCGATAGGTTCTTCCCTGCGCCTCGCGCGGCCAGCCCGCCGGAATGACGGGCGGACGGGCGGGACAGGCATTCGAGGAGATTGAACATGAGCGGACCACGTTTCCCCGCGATCCACGCCTGCGTCGCCCTGCTGTTTTTCGCTGCGGCCTGTGCCGGGGGCGACGATCCCGCGCCGGTCGCCGACGTCCCCACCTTCGAGGGGACGGTGGACCTCGAGATCGGGGAACTCGAGGGAGACGAACCCTACCTCTTCACCCGGATCTTCTCGGTCGCGGCGGATCCGCTGGGGCGGATTCTCGTCACCGACGTCGGGGCGCACGAGGTGCGGGTCTTCGATCCCGACGGGAACTTTCTCTTTCATCTCGGCGGTGAGGGAGACGGCCCCGGGGAGTTCAGATCTCCATGCTGCGTCGGCTTCTCACCGGAGGGGGAGCTTTGGGTGCGCCAGGAGCCGCGCTTCACCGTATTCGAACTGGAGGACGCCGGGGCGCGCTACGTGCGCACCGTAAGGCGGCTCTTCGCTGGGCAGTTGGGCGGCTACCCCGTCGTCTTCGACGCCGAGGGACGGATCGTCGATGTGGGCCTGCTGCCGGAAGGGAGCGGACAGTTCGTCGAGGCACGCATCCACTTGAGTCCCGACGGGAGCGCGGACACGGTTGAGGTGCGGGAACCCGCGGCGGCGGCGGAAGGGCGAAAGACGGTGGAGTTTGCAAGCGACCGTGGTCGGGGTTTCCTGTACTTCTATCAGCCGTACGGGCCCAGGTGGCTCCAGGCGTACGGTCCCCGGGCCGCGTGGGCGAGCGCCGTGAGTACCGCGTACGAGATAGAACGTCACGGTCCCGATGGCGCCGTCTCGCAGCTTACCGGTCCCTCCGCCCCCGGCCCGGCCCTCAGCCCGGCCGAAGTGGAATCCGCTCGGGAGCGCCTGGAAAGGGACATGGAGAGGGGCAACGTCGACGAACCGCTGTTCGACCTTCCCGAGCGAAAACCGCCGCTGGCCGCGCTCTTCTTCGACCGCGGAGGTAGGCTGTGGGTCCAGAAGACGGCGGCGGGCGGCGCCGAGACGACCGAGGCGGATGTCTACGAGGGGACAACGTTTGTAGCGAGGTACCGCTGGCCCCGCCGCGTTAGGGCGGGTGCGTTGCCCTGGGTCACCGAGACGACGCTCTACGGCACGACGACGGACGAACTCGGCGTCCAGCGCGCGGCCCGCGTCCGCTTCGAACAGAGACCGTGACTCGAGCCAACTCGTCGTAGGTGTACCTCTTCCGGCGCATTGCGCCGCATCATGCGAATCTCTACGCTGTGGAGCACATTAACTGTGAGATTGTGTCCATGAGGAACATCACCGTATCCGTGGATGAAGAGACGCATCGGCTGGCGCGCATCCGGGCCGCGGAGCTGGATACTTCCGTCTCGGCACTTGTGAGGGAGTACCTTGGGAGTCTTGCCACTGCGCATGGCGGTTCGGCTGGATCCACCTCACGGGCCATGGAAACGCCACTCGAACGGAGGCGCAGGCTCTTGAAGGAAGTGCTCCAGGACATTCGTGCCACGAGCGGCGGCTTCCGGGCGTCCGAGAACGTCTCTCGCGCCGAACTCTACGAAGGCCGTGCGGTTCGTTGACACGAACGTCCTGATCTACGCGGTGAGCCCGTCACCCGAGGAGGCGGACAAGCGCCGCGCGGCACACGATCTTCTGTGCCGCGAGGATCTGGCCCTGTCCGTGCAGGTCCTGCAGGAGTTCTATCATCAGGTCACCAGACCCAGCCGCCCGCACCCGCTGACACACGCACAGGCGCTGAGGTTCATCGAAGCGCTCGAGCATTTTCCCGTCCAGAAGATCACGTTCGACCTGTTCCTGGCGGCCGTCGCCATCAGCCGGCGCTTCCAGCTGTCGTACTGGGACGGCGCGATCCTGGCCGCGGCCCGCGCCTTCGGCTGCGATATCCTGTACTCGGAAGACTTGAGCGCCGAACAGGACTACGGCGGTCTGCGAGTGATCAATCCGTTCGCCGAAGTCCGCTGAATGAAGCTCGGTTCGGGCGGGCGCATCCTCATCGGCATGCTCGCCGGCGTCGTCCTGGGCGCGGTCCTCGGCGAACGCGTCGCCGCGATCCAGCCGCTCGGCGACCTCTTCATCACCCTCCTGATCCTGGCCGCCGCCCCCCTCGTCTTCTTCAACCTCCTCGCGGGCCTGACCTCACTCGCGGACACCCGCACCTTGGGTCGGCTCGCCGGGAAGACTCTCGGCTATTTCCTCGCGACGGAACTCATCGCGCTCTCGCTGGGGCTGGGGGCGGCCGCCGTGCTCCGCCCCGGCGACGGGATGCGCCTCACGGGGTCGGCGGCGGAGCAAGTCACGGGGCCGGTGGGGGAGGCGCCCTCCGTGGCGGACGTCCTCCTCGACATGATTCCGACGAATGTGTTCCGGGCGTTCGGCGACGGGAACGTGGTGCAACTGGTCGTCATCGCGCTCCTGCTGGGGGTCGCGACGCTGGCGCTGGGCGACGCTCCCCGCGCGCGCCTCGCCACGCTGTACGAGGATGCGGCGCGTCTCTTCCGGCGTCTCGTCCACATGATCCTGTGGACCGCCCCGATCGGAATCGGAGCCCTCGTCGCGGTCACGGTAGGCCGCTACGGGGCGGAGCTGATCAGCCCCATGGCACGCTTCCTCGCGGGACTGTGGGGCGCGCAACTCGTCATCGTGGGCGGGTACATGCTCCTCCTCAGGTTCTTCAGCGACTACCGTCCCGCGCAGTTCCTGCGGGCGACGGGCTCCCTATGGGCCACGACCGCCGCCACGACGTCCAGCCTCGCCTCGCTCTCGGTCGGGCTGGAGACGGCCCGGCGGCTGGGCCTTCCGCGCGGCGTGTATTCCTTCGCCCTCCCCCTCGGGGCACAACTCAACAAGGACGGGACCGCGGCCATGCTCGGGGCGGTGCTCATCTTCACGGCGCAGGCGGCCGGCGTCTCCTTCTCGCCCGCCGATTTCGTCACCATCCTCCTGCTCGGCCTGCTCCTCTCGGAGGGCTCGGGCGGGGTCCCCGGCGGCGGCTTCGTGATCGCGCTCATCTACGTGCAGGCGCTCAACCTCCCCATCGAGGTCGCGGCGATCGTGGGCGGCATCTACCGTCTGGTGGACATGGGCAACACGACGGTAAACATCATGGGCGACATGGTCGGCGCGTCGCTCGTCGCCCGTTCCGAAGCGAGGCGGACGTGATCCCTCGCCCCGAGATGAACCCCGAGGCGCCATGAATCCGGAAGTCAGAGCCCTTTTCCCCGGCGCGAGCCAGCAGGTCTACCTCGACATCTCGGCGAGTTCCCTGATGCCCAGTCCGGTGATGGCGGCGGCCGTGAGTCACACGGGGCGGCGGGTGCTGGGCCGAGGCGACAAGACCCGGATGCTGGCCACGGCCGAGCGCGCGCGGTCGTCGTTCGCGTCGCTCATCGGGGCGAGCCCGGAAGAGGTCGCGATCACGAAGAACGTCTCCGACGGCCTCAACCTGTTCGGGATGAGCCTCCCATGGCAGGCGGGGGACAACGTCGTTCTGTGTCCCGCGTTGGAGCATCCGAACAACATCTATCTCTGGTACAGCCTCGCCCGCTCGCACGGCATCGAGGTGAGATCGGTCGCGCCGGAGGCTGGCCACATCACGGTCGGGGCGATGGCCGCGGCGATGGACGAACGCACCCGGCTCGTGACGCTCCCCAGCATCACCTTCGCCCCGGGATTCGTGACCGACGTGAGGGCGATCGCGGCGGCGGCCCGGGAGGTCGGGGCCCTGACGCTGGTGGACGCGGCGCAGTCGATCGGCGCCTATCACACCGACGTCGCCGACCTGGGGGTCGACGCGCTCGCCGTCGCGGCGCAGAAGGCCCTTCTCTCGGTGTACGGCTTCGGCTTCCTGTACGTGCGGCGGGAGCTGGCCGAGACGATGACGCCGGTGCACGTGGCGCGATTCGGGATCGAACTCGATGGGGCGCACGAGACGGCGTATTCGGAGGACGAACTCCGCTTCCGCGCGGGGGCGCTCCGCTTCGATGTGGGCAACTACAACTATCTCGGCGCGGCGGCGACGGCCGCGGCGCTGGACCTCCTCTCCGACTGGGGCGTGGAGCGCGTCGAGAACCACGTGCGCGGTCTGGCGGCCGACCTCGCGAGCCGACTCCTGGCCCTCGGCCTCCCGGTGGTCGGGGGACGACCCGGACCCTGCCTGGCGCACATCGTCTCGGTCGGCGAGAGCGGCGGCGGGCGCCACTACACCGCCGACGACCCGGCCATGAACTCGCTCTACGAGCACCTCACCGCGTCCGGCATCCGCCTCGCGATCCGCACGGGCATGCTCCGCTTCTCCATCGGCGTTTACAACGACGAGTCCGACATCAGCCGTGTCGTCGAGGCAACTCAAGCGTGGTGTGCTCGAACAGGTCATGGTCGGGCGGACAGGGAGGAGGCGCTTTGAAGTACGCGATCATCATCGAGAAGACTGACAACGGCTACTCCGGCTACGTCCCCGACCTGCCCGGGTGTGTGTCCGCCGGAGACTCGGTCGAGGAGACGGAAAGGCTACTTCGCGAAGCGGTGCCCTTCCACGTCGAATCGCTTCGAGAACACGGGGACCCCGTTCCGGAGCCTCAGACATCGGGCGCCCTGATCGACGTACCGACTGCCTAAGCGGCACAGGGGGCCACGCCGGGGCGGGATGAGCGGCGAAGATGCTATCTTTCGGACGGTGATGTGCCCGGGAGGTCCAGAGTTGGTTTCGGAGACGGAGTTGCTCCATGCCGAGTTGGGAAGAGTGTGCCGCCGTCGAGCGTGATCCGGGACGGGTCAGCGGTGCTTGGGTGTTCGCAGGAACAAGAGTCCCTGTACGCGCCCTCTTCGAGAACTTGAAGGCGGGTGCTTCGATCGAGCAGTTTCTCGATTGGTTCCAAGGCGTCGAGCGCTGGATGGTCGAGCGCGTCCTTGAACATGAACTCGAAGCGCTGGCCGAGACCCCTGGTTCATGAGGATCCTGTTTGACCAGGGAACTCCCGTACCTCTACGACGACATCTACGAGGCCACGAGGTGGATACCGCCTTCGAACGCGGGTGGTCCGAGCTTCGAAACAGTGCCCTGTTGGAGAAAGCCGAGGAGCACGGCTATCACCTCCTGATCACCACGGATCAAAACCTCCAGTACCAACAGGATCTCTCCGGCCGATCGGAGCCTGAAAATGTCTGCAGATCACGCTAGCGTTCCCCCCGGTACCGCGTCTCGAAGGCTGGACCGCCGCACGTTCATGGCGTCGCTGTCGGCGCTGGGGCTGGGAGGTACCGCGCTCCCCGCGGCGCTGTGGGCGCAAACCAGCGGCGGGCAGGACGCCGTCACCCGGGCGGACATCGCAGCCGCCGTGCGCGTCGCCGGGCTCGACTTCAGCGACGAGGAAGTCGACCTCATGGTGGAGGAAGTGAACGGGATGCGGGAGCGCTACGCCCAACTCCGGGCGATGCGGATGCCGAACTCCGTCGCCCCCGCGCTCCACTTCAACCCCGTGCTCCCGGGAACATCCTACCCGGCGCCATCGGCGTCGACCGTCTTCCGCTACACGCGGCCCCAGGGGCTCGAGCGGCCCGCGAACCTCGAGGAACTGGCCTTCCGCCCGGTGACGGAACTGGCCGAACTCGTCCGCACGCGGCAGGTGACGTCGACCGAACTCACGGAGATGTACCTGGGCCGGCTGCGGGCGCACGGCGACACGTTGCTGGCCGTGATCACGCTCACCGAGGAACTCGCCATGCGGCAGGCGGCGCGCGCCGACGCCGAGATCGCGCGCGGCTACTACCGGGGTCCGCTGCACGGGATTCCGTGGGGGGCGAAGGATCTCCTCTCGGAGGACGAAACCCTCACGACGTGGGGCGCCAAGCCGTACGAGGAGCAGTACATCCCCGAGGATTCCACGGTGGGGCGGAAGCTCGAGGCGGCGGGCGCCGTGCTCCTCGCGAAACTCACCCTGGGGGCGCTGGCGCGGGGAGATGTGTGGTACGGCGGACTGACGCGGAACCCGTGGAACCTCGAGCAGGGGTCGAGCGGGTCCTCGGCCGGCTCCACCGCGACGGTCGTGGCGGGGCTCGTCGGGTTCGCGATCGGAAGCGAGACGCTCGGTTCGATCGTCTCTCCCTCCACCCGCTGCGGCGCCTCCGGCCTCCGGCCCACCTTCGGGCGCGTGAGCCGGGCGGGGGCGATGGCCCTCTCGTGGTCGATGGACAAGCTGGGGCCGATCTGCCGCAGCGTGGAGGACTGCGCCATCGTGCTCGACGCGATCCAGGGCTCGGACGACCAGGATCCGACGGCGCGTGACGTCGCCTTCGGCTGGGATCCGGAGCGGCCGCTCTCCGACCTGCGGGTCGCCTACGTGCCGTCCGCCTTCGAGGAAGAACGGGAGGATGAGGAGTGGAAGGCGTTCGACGAGGCGTCGCTCGAGATCGTGCGCGGGCTCGGGATCGACCCTGTGCCGCTCGAACTTCCCGACGACATCCCCTACGACGCGATGCGGATCATCCTGAGCGCGGAGCAGGGGGCGGCCTTCGACGAGCTGATTCTGAGTGGGCGGGAAGACCTGCTCGTGCTGCAGGAGCCCAACGCGCGGCCCAACATCATGCGGACGGGGCGCATGATCCCCGCATCCGAGTACATCCAGGCGAACCGGGCGCGCACGATCGCCATGCACCGCTTCGCGCAGGTGATGGAGGGGATCGACGTCGTCGTCACGCCGAGTTTCGGGGGATCGATGCTCCTGCTCACGAACCTCACGGGGCACCCCCAAGCCGTGATCCCGAACGGATTTCGTTCGGAGGACGGGACGCCGACGAGCATCTCCTTCGTCGGAGGGCTGTTCGCCGACGCGGAGACGCTGCGGCTCGCGAAGGCGGTCCAGGACGCGACGGACCACCACCTGCAGCGGCCGCCGCTGTTCGCCACGTGAGCGCCGGGGCAGGGAACGGAGCGGTGGCGGTGATCGACCTCCGCAGCGACACGGTGACGCGGCCCACGGAGGCGATGCGGGCGGCCATGGCCGCGGCGCCGGTCGGGGACGACGCGTACGGCGACGACCCGAGCGTCCTCGCGCTCGAGCGCCGGACCGCGGAACTGCTCGGCAAGGAAGACGCGGTCTACGTCCCGACGGGCACCATGAGCAACCAGATCGCGCTCCGGGCGCACACCGAGCCGGGCGACACCGTGCTCATCGGCCCCGGCGCGCACGTCTGGTTCGGGGAGGCCGGTGCGCCGTCGCCGATCTCCGGGGTCGTCGTCCGACCGCTCGAGGGCCCGCGCGGCATGTTCGACGCGGCCACGCTGCGGGCCGCGCTCAACATCGACATGGGACCCGTGCGGGCGCGCATGCAGTCGCCCGTGCGGCTCGTGTGCGCCGAGAACACGCACAACGGCGCGGGCGGCGCCGTGTGGCCCCTCGACCTGCAGCGCCAGATGCTTGCCGCCGCCCGCGAGGCCGGCCTCGCCACCCACCTCGACGGCGCCCGCCTCTGGAACGCGACCGCCGCCACCGGCATCCCCGAGGCGGAGTTCGCCGAAGGCTTCGACACCGTGAACGTCTGCTTCTCGAAGGCGCTCGGCGCCCCGCTGGGCTCGGCGCTGGCCGGCCCCCGCGACCTCATCGAGCGGGCGCGGCGCTTCAAGCAGCTCTACGGCGGCGGCTTCCGCCAGGCCGGCATCGTCGCGGCCGGCGCGCTGTACGCCCTCGAGCACCACCGCGCCCGGTTGCCCGAGGACCACGCCCGGGCCAGGACCCTCGCCCGTGGCCTCGCCGAAATCCCCGGTCTGGAGGTCGATCCGGAGGCCGTGGAGACGAACATCGTCCGCTTCCGGAGCACGGCCGTCACCGCGCCGGAATTCGCGAACCGCTGCCGCGCGCGCGGCGTCCTCCTCAACGCCTACAACCGCACGGACCTGCGCGTGGTCCCCCATCTCCAGACGACGGACGGGGACGTGGAACGCGCTCTGGAGATGTTCCGCGAGGCCGCTGTGGCGTAGAGGGCTTCAGCCTGCTGTCTTCAAGACGCGGCGGGCGGAGGGTCACCGGACCTGCTCATTGCGAGCGCCACCTCCGCATCGATCGCGGACGTAAGCTCGTCCGACCGCTCGGAACCGAGCAGCACTGCGATCCAGCGCGTCGACTCGCTCGTCCCGAGGACGATCCGGAACATCACCGTGAGCGGCACCGACAGCAGCATCCCCACTGGTCCCAGCACCCAGCCCCAGAAGACGAGCGAAGCGAAGACGACGAGCGTGGACAGGCCCACGCTGTAGCCCATCACCCGGGGCTCGACCACGTTGGCCCAGAAGATGTTGATGGCGAGGTAGCCGGCCGCGGCGAGGACCGCCGTGCCGGGCCCGATCTGGAGCCACGCGAGGAGCACCGCCGGCACCGCGGCGAAGAAGGACCCGATGTTGGGCACGTAGTTCAGCAGGAACGCGATCACCCCCCACAGGATCGGGTAGTTGATCCCCAGGAGCGCCGTGAGTCCCATGACGGAAAGGCCGGTCGCGAGGCTGATCACGGTCTTGAGCACGACGTAGCGGCGCACCGCGGTCCCCACCTTCCCGAAGTTGGCGCGCGCCTCGGTCGCCTCCGCCTCGCCGAACGCGACGCGCATCTTGGTCGGGAAGCTCGAGACCTCCAGCAGCATGAAGACCATCGTGAGGATGATCAGGAAGCCGTTGGCGAGTATGAGCCCGAGGTTCTCCACGAGTTGCCGCAGAAAGCCGAGCAGCAAGCTGGGAAGGAATTCGGCGACATCGAACTGGGGCCCCTGGAGTCCGAAACGCGCCAACCACCCGCCGAGCGCCGCCTCCAGCGTCTCGACCTGCTCCGCAAAGAGTCGGTCCAGCTGCGCTTCGGTACTTCCGAGTTCGACGACGCGCGTGCCGAGCAGGCCGCCGATCGTCGTACCCACGGCCAGGATGACGAGGACGAGGCTGAGGACGGCGACGAACTTGGGGACCTTGTGGTCCGTCATCCACCGCAGGGGCGTCGCGCAGAGAAGGGTGAGGAAGAGCGCGAGCACGAAGGATACGAGGAGCGCCGAGGCCGCGCGCATCCCCGCGATGATGATGACGAAGGCCGCCAGGTTGAGAAGAATCCGGTGTACTCGTGTCGCTTCGTCGCGCATGGAACGAGGGTGCGGCAGGGACTCCCTCGAAGCAAGTGGGGCGGCACTCCGATCGTCGTTGCAGGCCGCGCCGTCGCGCCGATACCTTCGACGCGTCCCCGAGTGACCCCGAAGAACCGAGGGAGAACGCTTGATCGAGCGGAAGATCCGGGTGCTCGTCGCGAAGCCGGGCCTGGACGGCCACGACCGCGGCGCGAAGGTGATGGCGGCCGCCCTGCAGGACGCGGGGATGGAGGTCATCTACACCGGACTCCACCAGACGCCCGAGATGATCGCGGCCACGGCGCTGCAGGAAGACGTGGACGTGGTCGCGCTCTCGATCCTCTCCGGGGCCCACATGACGCTCTTTCCGCGGGTGAAGGCGCTGCTCGACGGGCAGGGCCAGGCGGATGTTCTCGTCACCGGGGGCGGGATCATCCCCGGCGAGGACATGGAGGCGCTTCAGGAGAGGGGGGTCGGCCGGCTCTTCGGCCCCGGGACCTCGACCTCCGAGCCCGTCCGGTACATCCGCGCCTGGTTCGAGGAGCACCGGCGCGAAGCGGCCGAGCCGAGGGGATAGCCGCCGACCCGTGAGCGAGAGCCGGATGGGCGCGCTGGTCGAGGAACTGCGCGAACTCGAGGCCCGGATCCAGCGAGGCGGGGGCGAGAAGCGCGTCGCGAGGCAACACGCGCAGGGCAAGCTCACGGCCCGTGAACGGATCGACCTTCTCATCGACGACGGGGGCGGCTTCCTCGAGGTCGGCCTCCTCATCGCGCACGACCGGTACGACGGAAAGGCGCCCGCGGCGGGAGTCGTCACCGGGGTGGGGGAGGTGTGCGGGCGCGAGGTCGTCGTCGTCGCCAACGACCAGACGGTGAAGGCGGGCAGCTGGTGGCCGGAGACGATCACCAAGATTCTCCGCGCCCAGGAGATCGCGATGCGGTGCCGCGTGCCGATCGTGTATCTCGTCGACTCGGCCGGCGTGAACCTCCCGTACCAGGGCGGCGTGTTCCCGGGCCAGTACGGCGCGAGCCGGATCTTCTACTACAACTCGATCATGCGGCACTACCTCGAGGTGCCGCAGATCTCCGCCGTCATGGGCCAGTGCATCGCGGGCGGCGCCTACCTGCCGGCGCTCTCCGACGTGATCGTGATGGTCGAGGGGACGAGCTTCATGGGGCTCGGCGGGCCCAACCTCGTGAAGGGGGCGACGGGGCAGGAGGTCGAGGCGGAGGAACTGGGCGGGGCGCTGATGCACAACCGGGTGAGCGGCGTCGCGCACTATCGGGTGGCGGACGACCCGGCGTGCATCGAGAAGCTGCGCTCGCTGGTGGCGGGGCTCCCGCCCGCGGGCCGTCCGGATCCGGCCGCCGAGCCGCGGGATCCGGCGCGCGCCCCCGAGGAGGTCTACGCGCTCCTCCCCGGCGACCATCGCCAGCCGTTCGACATGGAGGCGGTGCTCGCCACGATCCTCGACGAGGGGCCGTTCGAGGAGTTCCAGGCGGACCACGCGCCGGAGATGCTCACGGGCACGGGCCACCTCGATGGCTTCCGGGTGGGCGTGATCGCGAACCGCCGCGGCATGTTCATGGGGGAGGCGGGTGAACCTCCGAAGTTCGGCGGCATCGTGTATACCGAGAGCGCGGAGAAGGTCGCCTACTTCATGGACCTCTGCGACCGGCACGACACCCCGCTCCTCTTCGTACAGGACGTGAGCGGGTTCATGGTGGGCCCGGAGGCGGAGCAGTCGGGGATCATCCGGGCGGGTGCCCGCATGGTCGAGTCGATGGCGACGGCGCGCGTGCCCAAGCTCGTGCTCACGGTCAACCACGCGAGCGGGGCGGGGTACTACGCGATGGCGGCGCAGGGGTTCGACCCGGACTTCATCTTCACCTGGCCGACGGGACGGATGGCCGTGATGGAGGGGGAGGCCGCCGTGCAGGCCGCCTTCGGCCGCAAGCTGGCGGAAGCGGCGGAGGGCTCCGGCGAAGGGCTGGACGAAGAGACGGCGGCGGCGATCGAACGCACGCGGCAGGATTACGAGCACCAACTCGACGCGAAGTACGCCGCCGCGCGCGGGTTCGTGGACGCGATCCTCACGCCCGAGGACACACGGGCCGCGCTCTCCCTCGCGCTCCGCTGTTCGCTCGGCAACCCGGGCCCCCACCTCGGCCCCTTCACCCTCCCCGACAGCCTGTGACCGAGTCGCTGGCGCTCGAAGCGGACGCGGCCGCGGTGGCGCTCGAGGAGCAGCCGCTCCCGGCGCGGATCGGGCTCGGGGAGGACCGCACGGTGCGGGTGGCCTCGGGGCAGGGGTTCTGGGGCGACTGGCAGGAGGCGCCCAAGCTGCAGGTGCGCCGCGGCGCGATCGACTACCTGATGCTCGACTACCTGGCCGAGATCACGATGTCGATCATGCAGAAGCAGCGGGCCCGCAACCCGGAGGCGGGGTACGCGCGCGACTTCGTCCTCCTCATGGACGACCTCATCGAGGACCTCATCGCCGGCGAGATCCGCGTCGTATCGAACGCCGGCGGCGTGAACCCGGAGGGGTGCCGGAACGAACTGGGGTTCGCGTTCGCCGACCAGTCGCTCCCGCGCCGGCCCCGCGTGGCCGTGATCACGGGTGACGATCTCATGGACTCGCTCGATGACCTCATCGCGGCGGGACACGGGTTGCGCCACATGGAGACGGGCGCCCCGCTCTCCACGGTCCGCGACCGGGTGGCCGCCGCGAACGCGTATCTTGGCGCCGAACCGATCATCGAGGCGCTGGAGCAGGAGGCCGACATCGTCGTCGCCGGCCGCTCGACGGACACCGCGCTCACCTACGCGCCCCTCATGCACGAGTTCGGCTGGGACGCCGACGACTGGGACCGGCTCGCGCACGGAGTCGTCGCCGGGCACATCAACGAATGCGGCTGCCAGGCCTCGGGCGGGAACTCGCTCGTGGACTGGCGAGAGATCGATCTCACCATCCCCGGCTACCCCATCATCGAGGCGGAAGCGGACGGTTCCTTCGTCGTGACGAAACACCCCGGGCTCGGGGGGCGGGTGACCCGGGCCACGGTTACCGAACAACTCGTGTACGAACTCGGGGACCCGCGCGAGTACATCACGCCGGACGTGATCGCCGACTTCTCGACCATCCGGCTTCGGGATCTCGACAGCGACCGGGTGCGGGTCGAGGGCGTAGCCGGCCGGCCCCGCACGGACCAGTTGAAAGTCTCCATTGCCTACCACGCCGGCTACAAGGCGGTGGGCACGCTCACCTACGCGTGGCCGGACGCGGTGGAGAAGGCGCGGCGCGCGGACGAGATCCTGCGCGGGCGCCTCGCGTACCTCGGCCTTGTCTTCGATGAGATCCGCACCGAGTTCGTCGGGGCGGGGGCGTGTCACGGGCCGCTGGCGGGCGAGCCGCCGGAGGACCTGGCCGAGGTTACGCTGCGGGTCGGCGTGCGCGGTCCGGACCGGCACGCGGTGTCCCGCTTCAGCCGCGAGATCGCCCCGCTCATCCTCGCCGGCCCGCCGAGCGTGACGGGGTTCGCGGACGGCCGCCCGAGGGTGCAGGAGGTCGTAGCCTACTGGCCGGCGCTCATCGACCGCGAGGTCGTGGAGCGTCGCGTCCGCGTGGAGACGATCGAGCTGTGAGGGTCCGCCTGGCGGAGGTCGCGTTCGCCCGCTCCGGCGACAAGGGCGACACCGCGAACGTCGGCCTCATCGCGTTCGATGATGCACTGTATCCTATTTTGGAGAAGGAGATTACGGCAGAACGAGTAAGAGATCACTTCAAGGGAATCTGCGAGGGCGAAGTGGAGCGCTTCGAGCTTCCGAACCTGCGCGCGCTCAACTTCCTCCTCCACCGTTCGCTGGGCGGGGGCGGCACGGTGTCGCTCATGCTCGACGCGCAGGGGAAGACGTTCTCCACCGCTCTCCTGAGGATGGAGATCGAGATCCCCGACGAACTCCTGCCCGGGCGTCCGGCAGCGGACTGAGAGAACCGTGTTCGAACATCTCGACATAGACATCGACGAGCGGACCGGCGTGTACCGGATCCACCTCGACCGGCCCGAGCGGCGCAACGCGCTCAACGGGGCGCTGGTCGCGGAACTCAAGGAGGCGCTCGCGCTCGCCGACGCGGACGAGCGGGTGCGCGTGATCGGACTCGGCGGGCACGGCCCGGACTTCTGCGCCGGGGCGGATCTGGCCGAGGTACAGGCCTCGGTGGAGGAAGGCGTCCTCGCGAGTCTGCGGGAGGCGGAGGCGCTGGGGGAACTGTTCACCCTCCTCCGGAAACTCTCGAAGCCGGTCGTCGCGGTCGTTCACGGTCGTGCGCTCGCCGGCGGGTGCGGGCTCGCGACGGCGTGCGATCTCGTGCTCGCCGCGGAGAGCGCCCGCTTCGGCTATCCCGAGGTGCGGCTCGGCTTCGTCCCCGCCATGGTGACGGCGATCCTGCGCCGGAACCTGGGAGAGAAGCGCGCCTTCGAACTGATGGCGCTCGGAGACACGATCGACGCGCGCGAGGCGGCGCGGCTCGGCCTCGTGAACCGGGTCTACGCCGACGCGGAGTTCGAGACGGAAAGCTCCGCGTTCCTGGTCGAACTCGCGGGCCGGAGCGCCTCGGCGCTCGCCTTGACCAAGCGGCTCCTGTACGGCGCCGACGCGCAGAGCTTCGAGGCCGCGATCGCGGCCGGCGCCCGCGTGAACGCGCTCGCCCGCATGACCGACGATTGCCAGGCGGGCATCCGCAAGTTCCTCTCCCGCGACAAGAAACAGGACAAGAAACAGGACGAAGGGAAGACAGCATGAGCGACAGCGACGTCGTTTCGCCGCCGGGTTCGGCGTTCCTGTGGCGGGCGGGGGCGCTCGCCTCGGGCGCGGCGGGCCTCTTCCTCCTCGCGACGGATGGGGAGTCGCTCAGCATCGCGGTCCTGCTGCTCGTTGTCGCGCTGGCCGCGGCGGGCGTGCTGCTCGGCGGCGGAGCGCACGGCCCCGCAGTCGAAGGTCGGCTCGACCTGAGCGCCCGGCTCGGCCTCGGGCTGCTGGGCGGGAGCCTCGCGGCCGCCGTCTCCGCCGCGGCCCTCTCGGTCCTCGCGCGGATCGGTCTCACGGGCGCACTGGGCGTGGGGCTCAGCTCGGCGTGGAGCGGGCCGGAATTCCTCGCGCATCTGGCGAGCGGCGCCGTGTGGGGCATGGTGCTCGGGATCCTGTACCGCGAACTGCCCGGCGCGTCGCCCGGCGGGCGGGGTGCGCTGTTCAGCCTCGTGCCCGCGCTCTACCTCCTGGTCAAGGTGTATCCCGTCGACCGGGATCTCGGCCTCTTCGGCGTCGAGTTGGGGGCGCTCACCTTCGTCTTCGTCCTCGGGCTCAACTTCCTGTGGGGGATGATCGCGGGGGCGGTCATCGGCTGGGGAGAGGCCGGCGACGAGACGCCGGTCGCCCGCCCGATCGACGAGTAGACCCGGGCCGCGCGTGGAGACCGAGACGCCAGCGGAGACCGGGCCGCCAGCGGAGACCGGGCCGCAAGCGGGAGCCGGACCGCCGACGGACGCCGGCGGCGGGGGCGAACCGAGCGCGAGCCGCGACTGGTGGCTCAGGCTGCAACTGGGACTCGGCCTCGCCGGGGGCGCCGCGTGGTTCGCGGGCGCCTTCATCGAGCAGGAATTCCTGGCCGGCGCGGGGTGCGGCCTCATCCTCGCCGCGCTCGTCCTCAGACTGGGCCGGAGGAAAGCCGACGCCGACTGACTCCGGCGGGAGCTGACTCCCGCCGAGGTCCGGCACCGGAGCCCACCCGACCGGGACGTTTGATACGCCGTTGATCGGGCGAGGCATCTCGCGGGGGTGAGCACCCTGCAGCAGGCCCGCGATCTCCTGAAGGCCCGATTCGGCTACGACGACTTCCGTCCCGCGCAGTCGCGCGTCGTGGAGGCGGTGCTCAGCGGGCGCGACACGCTGGCGGTGCTGCCGACGGGATTCGGAAAGTCCGTCTGCTTCCAGATTCCGGCCCTGCTGCGCTCCCGGCCCACGCTCGTCGTGTCGCCGCTCATCTCGCTCATCGACGACCAGGTCGGAGGGGCGGGGCGGCGGGGCATTCAGGCCCTCGGCTGGACGAGCGCCACGCCCCGGGACGTCGTGGACGAGGCGCTCGAGCGTGCGCGGCACGGCGGGCTCGATCTCCTCTACCTCGCGCCCGAGCGGCTGGAGAACCTCGCCGTCTGCGAACGGCTGCGGAGGATCGGCCTCGGCGGGATCGCGGTGGACGAGGCGCACTGCGTGTCGCAGTGGGGACACGACTTCCGGCCGGCCTACCTGGGGATCGGCGTGGCGCGCGAACGGCTGGGGAACCCGCCGCTCACCGCGCTCACGGCCACCGCCACGGCGCGCACCCGGCGGGAGATCGAGCGTCTCCTGGGGATGGACGGGCCGATCCGCGTGTTCGTGTCCAGCGACCGGCCGAACCTGCGCTACTTCGTCGAGTCGGCGCCCGACCTGAGCGCCGCGTACGAGCGGGTCCGGCAGGAGGTCACGGCGTGCCGCGGATCGGCCGTCGTGTACGCGCGCACGCGGGGGCTGAGCGCCCAACTCGCGATCGCGCTGTCGCGGTCGGGCGTCGCCGCCGCCCCCTACCATGCGCGCCTGCCGATCGAGCGCCGCCAGACGACGCAGCGGGCCTTCCTGGACAGCCGCATCCGCGTGGTCTGCGCCACGACGGCCTTCGGGATGGGGATCGACCACCCGCACGTGCGGCTCGTGGCGCACCTGGGCGCTCCCCAGTCGCTGGAGGAGTACGTCCAGGAAGCGGGTCGCGCCGGACGCGACGGCGAAGCGGCGCGGTGCGTGATGGTCGCGGTGCGCGCCCCGCGGCGCGGCGTCCTGCGGTTCGTCCGGCGCGAGCGGGCCCGGCCGGGCGGCCCCCCGGGCGGCGCGCGCGGCGAGGAGCCCCCTGACCCGGAACGCGCCGCGGCCGAAGCCGTGCGCCGGGCGGCCATGCGCGCCTACACCGAGACGGCCGGGTGCCGGCGCGCGGCGATCGCCGCCTACTTCGGGGAGCGGGCCCCCGCGTGCGGCGGCTGCGACAACTGCGAGCGCGGCCGGGCCGGCCACGCGCCCCGGCCGGGCCGGCACATCAGAACGACCACGCCACCCCGAGCACGGCGATCAGCGGAAGAGAGCCGAGCGGCACGGGGTGCGTGACCGCCTCCTCCGGCCCCGCCCGGTAGAACAGGGCGTCCCGGCGATCGAGCGCGTTCAGCACCCGCACATAGGGGGCGATGACGAGCGGGGAATCGCCCACGCTCGCGACCCAGCGCCGGGACACCTCCGCGTCGATCCTCAGATACGAGTCTTCCGGCGCCCCCGACAGCGTGGGCACGGGATCGTCCCCCGTCACGGCCCCTTTCGCCTCCCGGGTCACGGTCGTGAACGGGAGGCCGGCCCCATAGGCGAGCCGGATACCGAAGTCGAAGTCCTCCGCCTCCGTCGAGAGCCCGCCGCTCAGCAGGTGCCGGCCGACGAACGGCGTCTCTTCCTCCGGGTCGTTCGTCCATACCCAGGCGATCGAGTAGCCCACCCAACCGCGCACCGGGCCTTCCTTCGCCTGCACCCACACGTCCAGACCCGAGGAGAAGAGGTGATCGGCCGTGTTGGGCAGGTCGTCGAAGGACTTGAAGTAGCCCTCGACGCCGACATCGATCCCGTTCTCGAGCGCGTTCGAGAACCCGACCACGACGTGTGATGCGCCCGCGACGTTCGACGCCGCGTTCGGGGTGGGAGGGGTGGAGTCCCCCGCGGGGAGAATCCGGCCCACGGTGGGTCCGGTGAGGTCGCCGGAGAGGATGGACTCGGGTCCTCGCACGACCTGGAAGAATCTCCCCGCCGAGAGCCGAAGGTCCGCCGCCTCCGTGATGTGCCAGGTCACGGTGGCCCGCGGGGCGAACTTCGCGCGCCCGGCCGGGGCGAAGTAGCTGGCCCGGAACCCGCTCCTCACCTCCAGCTCCGGCGCCACCTGCCAGATGGCCTCGCCCCAGGCCGCGGTCACGTTGGCCCGGGTGACGGCGTGGGCCAGCAGGTGCGACGTCTGGCCTCCGAGCACGTCCCGCTGGTCGAGCGTCGTCTCGTGCGTGTCGAAGCCGCCCCCCGCGGCCCAGCGGATCTTTCGGCCGCCCGATTCGAAGAAGGCCTCGGCCCGCGACCGGGACGTGCGTCCGAGTGCGTCCGCGAAGAAGACACGGGCGTCGAGTTCCTTGTCGCGGGGCAGCGGGAGCCCGGTGTCGAACCGTCCGTACGCACCTCGGAGCGTGATCGTCCCCTCGCCCACGGCAAGACGATAGCTCAGCGAACCCGCCAGGTTGCCCCAGTAGGCCGACTCCACCGCCCCGGTGTCCTCCAGGCGCCCGATGTCGAGGAGGACGGACTCGCGGTTCCAGAACCCCGTTCCGGACAGTGTCCCTGGCCCCAGCCGGTAGTCGATGCGACCCAGGACGTCACCGTACTCGTACGGCATACGCCGTTCGTCCGTGATGAACCGATACCCGAGCCCGTGGAGCGCCCGTCCGCTCACGAGTACCCGTCCCGCGCGACCGATCGGGCCCTCGATCCGGCCTCCGCCCCCGAGGAGGTCGGCCGAGCCGGCGGTCCGAAAACGTTCCGCGTCGCCCTGGCGGGTCTCGAGATCCAGCACGTACGAGAGCCCCCCGTCGTAGCGGGCCGGCGTCCCGCCGATGTAGAGCGACGCGTCCTGGAGCACGCCGTCGGGAAAGGCGTCGAGCAGGCCGCTGAGAT
Source organism: Candidatus Palauibacter sp. (assembly GCF_965216145.1). GTDB lineage: Bacteria > Gemmatimonadota > Gemmatimonadetes > Palauibacterales > Palauibacteraceae > Palauibacter. Next base: position 3,949,373 of record NZ_OZ244149.1, on the reverse strand, counting down.
GGAAGGGCGCGTATACGGGCGCGCCGTCGAGGAGCACGAGCTTCAGGTCCGACGCGGCCCCGCGCACGTAGAGCACGCTGGTCGGATCGTTCGGGTCGGTGCCGCGCCCGTCGACCGTGAGGCCGGCCTCGGCTACGCCCGGGGACGAGTCGAGCGCGCGGAGTTCCGTCTCCCCTTCTTCGCGGAATCCGTCACGGGTCATGCCGGGCACGGTCAGCCGCCGGGCGGCGACCTGGGCGAAGAGGCCCGGCATGACGACGGGCTCTCGCTCGAGCGCCAGATCGAGCGGGACGTCGCCGCCTGCGGGGACGACGACGCCGGTCTGGAGCGGCGCGCGGTCGAGCGCCCGGGCCAGGACGAGCACGGGCCCCGGCGGGAGCCCCGACACCCGGTACGCGCCGTCCGCGTCCGTGATCACGAACCAGGTGGTGCCGGGAAATCGGATCTCGACGGACGCACCCTCGAGCGGCATCTGGGCTTCGGCGCTCAGCACCCGGCCGTGAACACTCCCGCTGGCGGGTCGGTCCGATGTCGTCTGGGCGAAGGCCCGGGGTGTTGGAAGCAGGACGACACCCAGCAGGCAGAGGAGGGCGCCGCGCAATGCCGTGCCCGCGCGCGGTCCCGTGGGATGGGAGACGCGCCCCGACCTGCGGTGCATGGGGTTCGTCATCCCGGGACCCGCCTTCGAGGCTCGTTAGATCTTCGCGTCGCTACCCGTCGTCCGCCGCGACAGCCCGCTGCTACCCGTCGGTGCCGAGAAGGATCTGCACCGGGCTCGCATCGGCCGACGCGGTGCGGCGCAACTCACCACCTTCGAGACGGACGACTTCGCTGTCGTCGATCATTACAGAACCCGAAGCGGCCCCGCGAGGCAAGGTCACGAGGATCTCATCCGCCGCGCCGCTGACTTCGATGACGCCCGGTTCCACGTGGAAGTTCGCGTCGCGGGCCCGCACCGAGGCCTGCTCCCCGTCGGTGAGCCGGATCGTGAGCCGCAGGCCTTCACGCCCACCGGCGACCGCGACCCGCACCGACCCGTCGTCCGGCTCGACCGACACCTGGCTCGGCCCGGCCTGGCCCGGTTCCTCGGGTCCGCCCGCGATCCACGCCGCGAGGGTTTCGATCCCGTCGTCGACCCAGCCGCGGACCGGCGACCCGGGAACGGCGTAGGCTCCCGCGGCCAGCAGGAGCGTCAGGCCGGCGGCCACCGCGACGGAGCGGCGGCCCATCCACCCGATGCGCCATCCGCTGCGCGCCTCGCGCGCCGCGCGGGCGCTCGCGAGCGGGACGGGCGCGGATCGCGCGGCCTCGCGCAAGGCCTCGGGCATCTCGACCCAGGCGGCCGGTACGTCCATGACCTCGAGCGCCGACGTCACCCGTCGCACCGCGAAGCGCAACTCATCGCGCCGCGCGGCGCAGACCGCGCAACCCATCGCGTGGTTCTCGACGCGTCGCCGCTCCTCGACGGAGAGTTCCCCGTCCAGGAGTGCGAGCAGCGCGCCGTCGTCGACATGCGGATTTTTGTGGTGGCTCATCTTCACGACCTCCCAACACTTCCTTCTCATCTATTGTTCAGTCACCGCCGGGGGGAGCATCACCCCCCGCGACGGGCCTCGTCCTCCGCGATGCGCGGGTCCAGCACCTCCACGAATCGGGCCAGAGCCCGCGCGAGCAGCGTCCCGACGGATCCCGGCGCGACCTCGACCGCCTTCGCGATCTCCGCGTAGCGGAACCCTTCCTCCCTCATCAGCAACATCTGCCGGTCACGCTCGGGCAACTGCGCCAGCGCGGCGCGCACCGCCGCGATCCTCTCCGATCTCACGACCGACCGATCCGGAGCCTCCAACGGCTCGCTTGTCAACTCCGACTGCTCATGCTGCTGCGCCAGCAACCGTCGCCGGCGCGCGGTCATGCGCGCGTCGTCCCGCACCAGATTCGTCGCGACCGTGAACAACCACCTTCGCACCTCATCATCGGGAATGGCCTGGTCGAGCAGCCGCACAAACGACTCCTGGGCGACATCCGCTGCCAGATCCGGATCACCGACCATCCGGTCGACGTACCGGAAGAGGGGCACCCAATGGCTGTTATACGCCGCCTCGAAGTCCACGGTTCTCCCATCCACACCGTTTCCGGCACGCGCAGAGCGCCGTGGGCCAAACCCCTGCCACTCATACCGTCAACGCGCGCGGAGGCCGTATCGTGACGTGTCCGGCATGATCCGGACGTTTCGGCGGTACGCCCGCCTCCGGTAGGTTAGGCCCCCGACGGCTGGCGGGATACCGCCTGCGGGCAGGCGGACAGGGGTGCGACGGCGCGCGCGACCAGCGTGCGAAAGGGATTCGATGGGCGAGTCGAGCTATCCACTGGAAGACCATCACGAGATGATGCGCGATCTGGTGCGCGAATTCGCCGAGGCGGAGATCGCGCCGATCGCCGCGGAATACGACGAGTCCGAGGATTTCCCGTGGGAGACCGGCGCGCAAATGGCCGAACTGGGCCTGTTCGGCATCCCCTTCGAGGAGGAAATCGGCGGGGCGGGGATGGATCTGCTGGCCGCTGCGATCGCGGTGGAGGAACTGGCCCGCGTGGACGCCAGCCACTCGATCATGATCGGAGCGCACACCTCCCTCGCCGCGACGCCGATCCACCGCTGGGGCACGGAGGAGCAGAAGGAGCGCTTCCTGCGTCCGCTGGCGAGCGGGCAGGTGCTGGGCGGGTTCGGGCTCACCGAGCCGGGATCGGGTTCGGACGCCGCCTCCATGCGGACGACGGCCCGCAAGGTCGGCGACCGGTGGGTCCTGAACGGGCGCAAGACCTGGATCACGCACGGCGGCGTGGGCGAGGTGTTCGTCCTCGCCGCGCTCACTTCGCCGGAGAAGGGCTCCCGGGGCATCACCGCCTTCCTCCTCACGAAGGAGACCTGCGACCTCGCTGATGCCGAACGCGTCGGGTTCGGGCACTCGCCGGATCTCGAGCCGATGCCGGGGTTCGTCACCGGAGAGAAGCTCCGCAAGCTGGGCTGGAACGCATCCGACACGCGTGAACTGATCCTGGAGGATGTGGAGGTCCCGGAGGAGAACGTGCTCGGCGAGGTGGACCAGGGGTTCCCGATCTTCCTCGACACGCTCGATGGCGGACGGGTGGGGATCGCGGCGCACGCGATCGGCATCGCGCAGGGCGCGCTCGACCAGGCGGTCCGCTACACGGCCGGGCGAAAGCAGTTCAACAAGCGGATTCAGGACTTCCAGGGCGTCCGCTTCATGCTTGCGGAGGCCGGGACGCGCATCCACGCCGCCCGGCTCATGATGCATCACGCCGCCCGTCTCCGGATGTCCGGAAGACGGCACAAGAAGGAGGCGGCCATGGCCAAGCTGTTCGCCTCCGAGACGGCGATGGACGTGACCTCGGTGGCGGTGCAGCTGCACGGCGGGTACGGCTATTCTCGCGAGTATCCCGTCGAACGGATGATGCGTGACGCGAAGATCACGGAGATCGGCGAGGGGACGAGCGAGATCCTCAAGATCGTGATCTCCCGCGAGGTGCTCCGCGAGGCGGGCACGCTCGGCTGAGTTGCCCGCGGGACCTGCCGCCGGCCGACGTCAGCGTGGCCCTCGACGGGCTGTTATCTTGGGTCGCAGCCGATCGTACCCATCGTAGCCGAAACCACGCCGTACGATCAGATACATGGACGCCCGGCCCCCGGCCGGCCCGTCCACCTGAAAGACGCGAACAACAGGAAGTCGATCCTCTGCTAACGCAATCGGGGACGGCAGCCGCGCGCGCACGCTGACGGCTTGCGCCGCGAGATCGTCGTCAACGCCACGACCCGCGAGAAACGGGTCGCGATTCTGGAAGACCGCCAGCTCGTCGAGCTCATGCATGAGCGACCCGACGAGCGCCGCATCGTCGGGGACATCTATCTCGGCGTGGTCGAGGCGATCGTGCCCGGTCTTCAGGCCGCGTTCGTCGACATCGGGGCCGAGAAGTCCGCCTTCCTCCACGCCTCCGACCTCGAGCCCGACGAAGACGACGACGAGGACGAGGTCACGGACCCGAACGGGGCCAACGGAGGGCGGCGGCGGAATCGGGACCGGTCCCATCCTCCGATCCAGGATCAGCTCTCCAAGGGCCAGCCGCTCCTCGTCCAGGTGACGAAGGAGTCCATCGGCACGAAGGGCCCTCGCATCACCGCCCAGATCTCGCTTCCGGGCCGGTTCCTCGTCTACCTCCCCGGCTCATCTCATATCGGCGTCAGCCGCAAGATCGCGGAACGGGAGGTGCGGGCGGGGCTGCGCCGGATGGTGCGGGAAATCCTCGGAGACGAAGGCGGCGTCATCGTCCGCACTGTCGGCGAGGAGATGACGAAGGAGACCTGTACGGGGGAGCTTCGCGCCCTGCGGAAGGCGTGGACGAAGATCCGCCGGAAGCAGCGGGGTGTGAAGGCGCCGGCCCTCGTGTATCAGGACGCGCGCTTCACGTCCGGCGTGATCCGGGATCTGTTCTCCGACCGGATCGACCTCCTGACCGTGGACTCGCAGGATCTGCATCACGAGATCAAGTCCTACCTGGGGCAGGTGGACCCCGGTGGGCTCGACCGGGTGCGGCTCTACGAGGATTCGAAGCCGATCTTCGACGAGTTCGGCATAGAAGAGGAGCTCCGGCGCGCGTTCCGGCGCAACGTACGGCTCCCCGCCGGCGGCCACGTCGTCATCGAACAGACCGAGGCGCTGGTGTCGATCGATGTGAACACCGGGCGCTATACGGGTCGCCGGGATCCCGCGCAGACGATCCTCAAGACGAACCTCGAGGCGGCGACCGAGATCGCGCGCCAGCTCCGGCTGCGCGACGTCGGCGGCATCATCGTGATCGACTTCATCGACATGAACGACGAGGAGTCGCGCCAGAAGGTCGTGCAGCAGATGCGGACGCTGCTGGGCCGCGACCGCGCCCGCACGAAGGTGTTCGGCCTCTCCGAACTCGGGCTGCTCCAGCTGAGCCGGCAGCGGGTGAGCCCCAGTCTGCACCAGCGCATGATGGAGCCGTGCCGGTGCTGTGAGGGGGAGGGGATGATCCTGGCCTCCGAGACGGTCGTGCGCCGGGTCGAACGGGCGCTCGACCGCGTGGCCGCCGCCGGCAAGGAGCGGGGGATCACGATCCTCGCCCACCCGGTCATCGCCCTGCACCTCCTGGAGCGCGAGCGCGAGTTCCTGAACCGGAAGCGAGCCAGCGCCGGGATCCCCCTCGAACTGCGCGACAACCCGCTCCTCCGTCTCGACGAGTTCCGGCTCCTCGCCCACCCCGCCGAGTCCGACGTCACGAAGAAGTACATTTCCAGCGAGTAGCCGCGCCCGCGACGGGGTCTGTTCGGCACCGATTTTGTTTGACACATCCGCCGCGCGCGGATAGACTCGTCGGTCCGATGTCCTTCGATTTTTCGGTGATGGTCTGACGATATGTACGCGATTTTCAAGGCCCAGGGGAAACAGTTTCGCGCGGTGGAGGACGCGGTGCTCCGCATCCCCTCGCTCAAGGCCGAGCCCGGCGACACGGTGACGTTCGGGGAGGTGCTTCTCCTCGAGCGAGAGGGCGACGTTCAGGTGGGCACCCCGTCGGTGGCGGGGGCCTCCGTGGCGGCCGAGGTGGTGAGCCACGGCCGCGGCGACAAGATCATCGTCTACAAGATGAAGCGGCGGAAGGGCTACCGGCGAAAGCAGGGCCACCGACAGGGCTTCACCGAGATCCGCATCCTCGGCATCGACCTCTCGGACGGAAAGCCGGAAGCGGCGGCCGAGCCGGAAGCCGCCGCGCCTCAATTCGACATTACCGACGTGGCGCGCGCACTGGCCGAGGCCCACGGTCTCGACCTGGCCGCGATCGAGGGGACGGGCAAGGGCGGCCGCATCCTCAAGAAGGATGTGGACCAGGCGATCGCGGCGGCGGAGGGAGACGGCTGATGGCACACAAGAAAGGTGTCGGATCCAGCCGCAACGGGCGTGATTCGAACGCGCAGTACCTCGGGGTCAAGCGGTACGGCGGCGAGCGCGTGATCGCGGGGCATATCCTCATCCGGCAGCGGGGGACGCCCTTCCATCCGGGCCGGAACGTCGGGCGTGGGAGGGACGACACGCTGTTTGCGCTCTCCGACGGCGTCGTGGAGTTCCACCGCCGCCGCGGCCGCCGCTTCGTCAGCGTGGTGACCCCCGCGGCGTAACCGCCACCAGGAGCTGGCCACGGCCAGCCCCCGGCGCTGGCTGCCAGCCGCACCGCCACCGGCTGCCAGCCCCCGCCGGGCCCCCCCGGAGCCAGGCCGGGCGGCGTCAGGAGCCTCTGAACTCGGGCTTCCGCTTCTCCAGGAAGGCGCTGACGCCTTCCGCCATGTCGTCCGTCGAGAAGAGGAGCGAGAACCAGCTCCGCTCGAACTTCAGCCCCTCGTCCAGCGGCATCCGCCGCGCGGCCATGATGGATTCCTTGGCGGCCTGAAGCGCGAGCGGGCTCCGGACGGCGATCTTCGAGGCGAGTTCCATCACATGGCCTTCGAGCTCCTCGGGCGCTACTGCTGCTTCGACGAGCCCGATCTGCTCGGCCTTCTCGCCGGTGATCAGCTCTCCGCTCATGATGAGCCGCATCGCCCAGCCCTCCCCGACGAGCCGCGGGAGCCGCTGCGTACCGCCCGCTCCCGGGATGAGTCCCAGGTTGATCTCGGGCTGACCGATCCGGGCCGCCGTCGACGCGACCCGCATGTCGCACGCCATGGCGAGTTCGCACCCGCCGCCGAGACAGAACCCGTTGATCATCGCGATCACGGGCTTGGGGAAGCTCTCGACCGCCCCGTAGATGTCTCCGCGCTGCATCGCGCGGTACTGCTCGACCGGCCGCGCGTCCTTGAACTCCGAGATGTCGGCGCCCGCGATGAACGCGCGGTCGCCGGCACCCGTGAGCACCACGACGCGCACATCGTCGTCCGCCCCGAGGGCATCGAGCGCGCCGAAGACGGCGCACCGCACCTGGCCGTTCAGCGCGTTCAGCTTGTCCGGCCGGTTGACCGTGATCCTGGCGATATGTCCGTCGAGTTTCTCGACGAGAAGGACGTCACTCATGACGACTCCGGGTTTCGGGTTGGCTCGTTGCGGGCCGCTCCCGGCAGCCCGTTCGGCCTGCGGCCCGAAGGGTATCATCCGGAACCATCCGGTTCCACCCGAGGCTATGCGACAGCTTCCGTGAATCGTAAGCTTCCCGCATGAAACTCGACTTTTCGCCCCTGACAAACGCGGTCGGGCAGCTGGAGAGGAGTCTGGCCTACCTAAACTCCGATCTGGCCCGTGAGGATGCCGGTCTGCGCGAGCAGTTCCGGGCGGCCGCCATCCAGGCATTCGAGTTCAGCTATGAGTTGTCCGTCAAGATGATCCGCAGACAACTGGCTGCTATCGTCGCGAGACCCGCCGCCTTGCACCAGATCGACTTCGCGGACCTTATGCGAGATGCGGCGGACGCCGGGATCATTCGCGATGCGCGCACGTACATCCGATATCGGGAGATGCGCAACCGAACGTCCCACACCTACAACGCGGATCGTGCGGAGGAGGCCGTGGTCGCGATGCCGGGCTTTCTCGGCGACATGCAACTCCTGCTGGCGGAACTCGAACAGCGAAACGCGTGAAAGCGATCGATATTGATCCGGCCGATCTCGACACGGTTCGAACTATTCTGGGCCGGCACGCGCCCGACCTCGAGGTCCGCGCTTTTGGCTCCCGCGTTTCGCACACGGCCCGAGACACCTCCGATCTCGACCTCGTCCTCATGACGGTCGAACCCCTCGACCTCGACCGCATGGCGGGCTTGAGAGCGGCCTTCACCGCCTCCGATCTCCCCTTCCGCGTGGATCTCGTGGATTGGGCCTGCACATCGGGGAGCTTCCGCAGGCTGATCGAGAGCGATTTCATCGTGATCTGCCCGTGAGCGCCGCACGAGCCGACTAACGTAATCTGCGCCCCATAGGCCGGGACGTTTACTACGCGGCGTTACGGCGCCCGCCGGCAGCGCGGAGGCTCGCGACCTTGCCGAGGAGGTCGAACCAGAAGGGGGCCCCGAGACTGACGGCGGAGATCGTGATCAGCCACCCGAGCACCCGGGCGATCCAGTCGAGGAAGCTCCAGTCGCCGAGGCCCACGTCTTCCCAGCCGAGGGGGAAGGCCCCGAGATCGGGGACATCGGCATCGGCCAGCGTCCCGGCCTCGACCGCCTGTGCCGCGAGTTGAGCCACCGATTCGCGGAGGGCGGCGTCCGTCCACAGGTCGCGGGCCACGTGCAGGGTACTGGCGTTCGCCGCCACCGTGACGACGGCGCCGATGACGAAGATGAGGACGTGGGCCCGCCTCTTGTACCAGCCGGAGACGCGGTTCATCCCCTCGTCGAGCCAGCCCGCGACCTGCCCGCGGAGGCCGTCCACCGTGTCCACCCCGCGAGTGGCGAGAGCGCGCAACGTCGGCCCCAGCACATGGTCCCCGTCCACCCGCTCGACGAGAACGCTCGCTGGCCCCGCCAGATCGACCACCGGCTTTCCGTCCTCATCGTGGGCGAGCAGATCGAGGAGCGCCGTCGCCATCGTGTCGGGCTCGATGTAGGACGGCAGCTTCCCGTCCCTGGCGAGATTCGCGATCAGCGGATGGGCGTAGACCTTCTCCGCGTACTCCTTCCCGAGGAGCGACTCGACGCCCGCCCGCAGGTTCTTCGACCGGAGTCCGAGCAGGGCGGAGATCCACTCCGTGATCGCCGACGCCGCGAGGCTGAGGACGACATAGAGCAGGGCGAGACCCAGCGCGACATCGACGACCGGTTGATCCAGCATCGTCCCCCTCTTCCTGGTTCAGGCTTCCTGGCTCAGGCCTCGTGCGTCGTACGGCCGCCGACGACGGTGCGAACCACCTCGATCTCCTTGATCGAGTGCGGGTCCGCCGTGTGCGGGTCGGCGCCGAGGATGGCGTAGTCCGCCAGCTTGCCCGCGGTGATCGAGCCCTTGAGGTCCTCCTCGAAGGAGGCGTGGGCGCCGTTGATCGTGCAGATGCGGAGCGCCTCGGGGACGGAGATCTTCTGGCTCGGGCCCCACTCCCGGCCCTGCATGTCCGTGCGCGTGACCATGCTCTGGATCGCCATCAGCGCCTCGAACGGACCCGGCGGATAGTCGGACGCCCCGGCCACCGGGATGTCATAGTCGAGGAACCTCCGGTGCGCGAACATCCATTCCATCTTCTCCGGCCCGTATTCGCCCCACTTGTTCCCGTGGAAGTGGACGTACGTGTAGAAGGGCGTGGGGATGGCGCCGATGTCCTTGATGCGCTGGAGGAGCGGGTCGTCCACGAGCGAACAGTGCTCGAGGCGGAAGCGGGGGTCGGCCTGCGGCATCTCGCGCTGGGCGCGCTCGTAGGCGTTGAGGCACATGTCGATCGTCTTGTCGCCGTTGGCGTGGATCCCGATCTGGAACCCGGCCCGGACGGCGTCGTCCACCGCCTCGTGGATCTCCTCCTGGGTCATCGTGAGAATCCCGTAGTCGTCGGGGCGCCCGATGTACGGCGTGCGCATGGCCATGGTGCGCTCCGAGGCCGAGCCGTCCGCCCCGTACTTGACGGCCCCGATGCGCAGGTTCTCGTCGCCGAAACCGGTGCGGATCCCCGCCTGCTTGAGGGCCGCGAACAACCCCCCGCCTCCGGAGGGGAAGTAGTACATGCGAAAGCGGAGGTCCCCCGTGTCGTAGGCGTCCTGCAGCGCGGTCAGGCCCTGGCTGCTCCCCCCCGTCTCGTGAACGGAGGTGATCCCGGCGGCGGACATCAGTTGCCCGATGAGGGCGACGCCCTCGGCGCGTTCCTCGCGCGTGCTCCCGCTGGGGACGAGACGCTGCAGCGGCCGCCGCGCGAGTTCGGCCACCTTGCCCGTCAACGCCCCGTCCTCGCGGTAGAAGTGCCCGCCGGGCGGGTCCGGCGTGTCCACCGTGATCCCGGCCAGTTCGAACGCCTTCGAGTTGTAGACGCTCGTGTGTCCGCCACGGTGGGTAACCTGCACGGGGTGGTCGGGGACGGCCTCGTCGATGTCGCGCCGGTTGAGGGGCCGGCCTTCCTCGATCTTGGTGTCGTCGTACAGGAAGCCGACGACCCAATCACCCGGGGGCGTGTTCTGGGCCCGCTCGCGGAGCGCGGACTGCATCCCCTCGATGGTGCGGATGTTCATGTCCACCTGCGTGAGGTGGCGCATGCCCGCCGAGGAGGGGTGGTTATGCGAGTCGATGAATCCGGGGACGACGGTGCCGCCGCCGGCGTCGATCCGCTCGGTGCCCGGCCCGACGAGGTTCGCGATGTCGCTGTTCGAACCCACGGCGAGGAAGCGGCCGCTCTTGACCGCCAGCGCCTCGGCCCGCGGGTTGTCGTCGTCGACGGTGTAGATCGTGGCGTTGGTCACGACCTGATCCGCGTGACCGGAGCCGCCCCCGGAGGATCCCCCGCTCCCGCCCGGCGCTGCGCAACCCGCCAACGCGGCGCCCCCCGCCGCCAGTCCCGACAGCGCCACGAATTCCCGGCGATTGACCTCGCTCATCCTCGTCTCCTTCATCTCAGGCTTCGTAGGTGGTTCGCCCGCCGACGACGGTGCGCACGATCTCGATCTCCTTGATCGCGAAGGGGTCGACCGCGTGCGGGTCTTCCGCCAGCATTACGAAATCGGCCAGCTTGCCCGCCGTGATCGATCCCTTGATCCCTTCCTCGAACGCCGCGTGCGCGCCATTGATGGTGCACACGCGCAGCGCTTCCTCGACGGAGATCTTCTGGCTGGGACCCCACTCGCGCCCCTGCATGTCCGTGCGCGTGACCATGCTCTGAATGCCCATCAGCGCCTCGAACGGACCCGGGGGATAGTCGGAGGCGCCGGCCACCGGGATTCCATAGTCGAGGAAACGGCGGTGCGCGAACATCCATTCCATCTTCTCGGCGCCGTATTCGCCCCACTTGTTGCCGTGATAGTGGACGTAGGTATAGAACGGGGTCGGGATCGCGCCCACGTCCCGGATCCTGCGCAGGAGGTCGTCGTTCACGAGCGAACAGTGCTCGAGCCGGAAGCGGGGGTCGGCCTGCGGCATCTCGCGCTGCGCCCGCTCGAACGCGTTGAGGCACATCTCTATGGCGAGGTCGCCATTCGCGTGGATCCCGACCTGCCAGCCGTTCCGCACCGCGTCGTCCACGGCCTCGTGGATCTCCTCCTGGTTCATGGTGAGGATGCCGTAGTCGTCGGGACGCCCGACATAGGGCGTCGACATGGCCATCGTGCGCTCGGAGGCTGAGCCGTCGGCCCCGTACTTAATGCCGCCCACCTTGACCCAGTCGTCGCCGAAACCCGTCCGGATGCCGGCTGCCTTGAGGGCGGGGAAGAGGCCGGACCCGCCGTTGGGGAAGACATAGGCGCGAAAGTGAAGTTCGCCCGCGTCGTAGGCGTCCTGATAGCTGACGAGGTCGTTGCCGGCGCCGGTCTCGTGGACGGAGGTGAGGCCCGCCGCGGCCATGCGCTCGCCGATGAGGCGGATGCTCTCCTGCCGCTCCGCGCGCGTGGTGCCGGCGGGGATCAGGCTCTCGAGCGGTTCCTTGGCGCGTTCCGCCACGCGCCCCGTGAGTTCGCCGTTCTCCCGGTAGTACATGCCGCCGGGCGGGTCGGGCGTGTCGGCGGTGATCCCGGCTACTTCGAACGCCCGCGAGTTGTAGACGCCGGTGTGGCCGCCGCGGTGCGTGACCGACACGGGGTGGTCCGGGACGGCTTCGTCGATATCGGCGCGCGTCAGCGGCCGGCCGTCCTCGAGCTTCGTGTCGTCGTACAGGAAGCCCTGCACCCACTGCCCCTGGGGCGTGTTCTGGGCGCGCTCGCCGAGTGCGCTCTTGATGGCTTCGATCGAACGGACGTCGAGGCTCACCTGCTTGAGGTGCTTCGTGCCGGAATAGAAGGGATGGTTGTGGGCGTCGATGAAGCCGGGGACGACGGTCACCCCGCCGCCCTCGATGACGTCGGTGCCGGGGCCGATGAGGTTCGAGACGTCGGCGCTCGAGCCGACCGCGAGGAAGCGGCCACTCTTCACGGCGAAGGCCTCGGCCCGGGGAGTGTCGTCGTCCACGGTGTAGACGGTCGCGCCGCGGACGACGAGGTCCGCGTGGCCTCCACCCGCGCCGCCGCCCGACCCGCGGTTGCCGCCGGGGCGTGCGCAGCCGGCCGCGGCCGCGCCGCCCGCGGCCAGGCCGGTGAGCGCCATGAAGTCTCGTCGCGTGAAGTTGCTCATCGTCTGCCTCCGAAGCGGGTTACCTGCAGGGCACTGTGCCGGCCCCTGCGGGCTCTACTTTAGCTCGACCAGCTGTTCGGGGTCCACGCGCACCACGATGTAGGTGATCGTCTCGGTGATTTCGCTGAAGCCGTGCGGCGAGCCGGCCGGGATGATGACCATGTCCCCGGGGCCGACATCGCGGCTCTCCCCACCTCCGATGCCGCCGACGGAACTGGGCCCCGTGAGCGTCCGCACCGTCTGGCCCTCGGGGTCGAGCGAGCGCCCGTCGGTGAGTTCGCCTCCCGTCACCATCGTGCCGCGACCGGAGACGACGTAGTAGACCTCCGTCTGGTTGTGGTGCTGGATCGCCCCGAGCGAGGTACTCGGCGGGCGCTGGACGACGCCGAGTCCCACGTTGTGTCCGCCCGCGTCGATGTGCCGGATCTGCTGATCGCTGACTCGGCCCTCCGGTGCGTTCCCGATCGTGGCGAGGATGTCGGCGGCGGAGATGTGTGTCGCAGCCGGGTTTTCCTGGGCGTTGTCCCCTGCGGCGGTCCAGAGGGCGCCCACGGCGAGGGCGACGAGGATCAGTTTCGACATGGCGAGGCTGCATCAGCTCGAGTCGTCGGAGATTCGGCGTGAGCGGCGCATTCTAGATCCGGCTCCGGCCCCCGGTCCACCGGGGAGGACGTTTCCGCGGAAACGTCTCGGCGCCGAATCGCCGCCAGCAGGTCGGGTGCTGTACCGCGAGCGGGTTTCAGGCGTACGTTTCGCGGAGTCCATGACGCGACGCAGGCCAGAGCACGCAGGAGAAGTCGGATGAACGGTTGGAGCCGCAGGAACTTCGTCAAGACGACCGCCGCCGCAGGGCTCGCACTCCCCGCCGTCCCCGCCCTCGCGCAGCACGTCGCGGAACCCGCGAAGGCCGCCGAACCCCGGCCGCGCTCCGGTTCAGGCCCTCGTTCGGACGATGACCCGCTGGGGATCCGGGGTCAGTTTCCGGTCACCGAGGAACTGGCGTATCTGAACACCGCCTCCACGGGGCCGGCACCGCTTCCGGTCCGCGAGGCGCTCGTCGCCTACGCGGACGAGAAGATGACGTACCGGGATCCCGGGAGCCGCGGGCGCGCCGTGGACCGGGCGCGGAGTCGCTTCGCCTCCCTGTTCGGAGCGGACGAGGCCGAGATCGCCTTCCTCTTCAACACGAGCGACGGCGAGAACGTCGTGGCCAACGGGATCGACTGGCGGCCGGGCGACAACGTCGTCATCGATGAACTCCACTTCACCACCGCCTTCGTCGTGTACCGGGAACTGGAGAAGCGCGAGGGCGTCGAACTCCGGATCATCCCCTCACGCGAGGGACGCGCCCACCCCGAGGACTACGACGCGTACACCGACGACCGCACGCGTCTCATCAGCGTGGCGTGGGTCTCGAACCGCAACGGATTCCGGCACGACCTCCCGACGCTGGCCGAGATCGCGCACGCCCGGGGCGGGTACCTGTTCGCGGACGGGATCCAGGCGTTCGGCACGTTCCCGACCAACCTCCACGCCGAGGGCGTCGATTTCGCCTGCGGCAACGGGTACAAGTGGCTCCACGCCGACTTCGGGTGCTCGATCCTTTACGCGCGGAGCGAGCACCACGACTGGATGCAACCCGACCGCTTCGGCCACGCGCAGGTGGCCGAGACGCTCCCGGAGCACCAGTACCGGCTGAGGACGGACGCCCGGAAGTTCGAGCACGGGAGCCTCGCCCTCGGTCCCGTCGCGGCCATGGACGCGGCGCTCGGGTTCATCGGCGAGGTGGGGCTGGCGCCCATCGCCGAGCACACGCATGCGCTCGCCGGCGAACTTCGCGAGGGCGCGGCGGAACTGGGAATGCAGCTGTTCACGCCGCCAGCCAACCCGTCACCGATCGTCAGCTTCTACCACGGGATAGACTCGCAGGAACTCGGCGATGCTCTGAACGCGGAAGGGGTCCGGTTCACGTACCAGGAGGGGGGGAGCCTCCTCCGCGCCGCCGTCGCGATGTTCAACAACCGCGACGATGTCGACCGCCTGCTGGGGGTGATCGCCGCCCGCGTGTAGCCTTCCAAGTGCGGCCCCCCGTGAGCCGCGACGCGAGATCTCGAGCAATCATGGGAGTGTCGGCGCCCCTGTGTCGGCCTATGCCAATTCAAAATCACATTTTGAATTGGCATAGGCTTTCACAGGGACTTCCAGCAACAACCCCAGGCAGGAACTTCGGGTCGCACTCGCGGACGAGATCGGGCGCGCTCGTGGTGAGGACGACTTCCGGCTGCATGCGAAAGCTCACGTAGTCGAAGTTCGCGCACAGCTATCAGCCTCGCGAACCGTCCGCATCGTCTCGCTTCGAACGTTGATTCGGAAAGTCCAACGACCGCTGTCGGAGCGGAGACAAGGAGCGGGGGCCAGTGCGCAACGGGATCAAGGCAGTCGCCCTGCTATCCGGGCTGGGATTCCTGTTCGCACCCTCTGTCGTTGCACAGGACTGTGGACCGACCGCCTTCTTCGGGCCTCTGGAAGCCTCGATCTTCGGGGAGGGGGAGGTTGAGCGCCTTCACGCCTGCCTTTCCACGGGGCTGGATGTGCGGGCGGTGCACGATCCGGAGGGACGTACGATCCTCCACGCAGGGGCTGAGAGGGCCATCAGCGGAGCCTCCATCAGGCTTCTCGTGGCCGCGGGGGCGGATCCCAACGCCAGGAGCGCGAATGGGCGGACACCGCTCTTCCAGGCCGCCGGATGGAACCGGCACGTTGCCGTAACCGACGCCCTGCTGGAGATCGGCGCAGACCCCGGAGGCGAGGACGACCTGGGCCAAACCCCCCTGTTCATTGCCCTCTGGAACGAGAACCCGGTCGTGGTCGGCCCTTTGGTGGAGGCAGGGGGGGACTTGTCGGACAGGATGCGCAGGGGTTGGACAAGTCCTCTTCACATCGCGGCGCTCCACAATCGGCATCCAGAGACGACTCGCGCGCTTCTCTCGACCGGTGCCGATCCGAACGTCAGGAACGACTTGGGCTGGACTCCTCTGCACTACGCTGCACGGAAATCCGCCTTGGCCACCCTCCTGCTGGAGGCCGGCGCAGACTCGCCTCCGCTCCACGCCGCCGTGCTGAACGAGAATACGACGGCCGTGGCGGCTTTCCTTTCGCACGGAGGGGATCCGAACCAAAAGGACTCCGCGGGGTGGTCCTCGCTGCACTTCGCGGCAAACCGGAACGCTCCGGAGATCCTGACGCTGCTGCTTGAAGCCGGTGCCGACCCTAATGCCAAGCTGCCGCCGGGGGGCGGCACGCCCCTTCACGAGGCCGTGTCCGCGCGTGTGGAAGTCGGCATCGTGCGTGCGCTACTGCGGGGAGGAGCAGACCCAAACAGCAAGGAGTGGGGCAACACGCCGCTATACCTGGCCGCCTTGCTGGCGGAGGATCCGGAGGTGGTCCGGGCTCTCCTGGACGCAGGGGCCGACCCCACCATACGTGGCCAACGCGGCTTCCCGGCGGATGAGGCCAGAAACAACCCTGCGATCCGCGATTCCGATGTCTTCGAGCGGCTACGAGTCGGAGGAGGGACCGACCACTGATTCCTGAGGTCGGCCGCCACGCCACGAAGGGAGTGGGTCAAGCGCTTCAAGCCCCGCGTCGGCCGACAGGCGCGAGATCTCTATCCGCGGGAGTCCCTCGGCCTCGAGCCGTTGGTTGAGGCGGGGCAGGTCGTCGCCGAGCAGCCGCTCCAGGGTCTGCAAGTACGCGTCGAGTTCGGCCGACAGCTCGTTGAACACCGCCCGGTAGGCGTCGAGCGGCGTGCCGTCGCCCCGCTCCAGGTGGCTGCGCAGGCCGGTCAGGCGATCGTTCAGCTTGATGGGGAAGGCGATCTTGTCCTTCGGGCTCTGGTTCCGGAGCTGGTAGAGCTCTCCCGCGACCGCTTCGATCCCCGCCGCGAAGGTGGACGCCTCCTCCCTCAGGGCGGGGTCATCGCTACCGGTGACGATCTCGCGTAGCTGCTCGAGGAGGTCTCGCGCCGTGATGACGCCGGTGTTCGCCCGGGTCTCGGCATCGCGGATCGCCAGGGCGAGGCGGAACTGATCGGTGAGCGCCGCGACCGGGATGTCCCCGAGCCTCGGGTCGAGGTGGACGTCGAAACTCACCTCGCGGGTCACGTCGCCGGTCGCGTCGCCGACGGTGAGCCGCGCACGGTAGCGACCCGGAGGCGCCCACGGCCCCACGCCAGGGTCGCCCCCCTCCAGAACGATCCCGGGGAAACTCGCCGCGCCAGGGTAGCGAAGGTCCCAGCGCACGCGGTGGGTCCCGGCCTGCACGAGGCCTGTGTCGAGGGTCGTCACGAACTCTCCGTCATCCGACAGGATGTCGAGTCGCGCACGACTCCCCGGCGCGTTCACCCGGAAATCGATGACCGCGGGGACGGATCGCCGAAATGCGTCGGCCGGCCGGAAGAGGTGCACGTCCGCGCCGCCGGCCTCCGCGTCGAGCTGCCGCAGCGTCTCGATGTCGTCGAGCACCCAGAACGAGCGGCCGTGGGTGCTGATCACGAGGTCGCGCGCCTCGACCGAGAGTCCGGTGACGGGCGTATCCGGAAGCTGGAACGACAGGTCGCTCCACCTCGCGCCCCCGTCGAAGGAGACGAACACGCCGTTCTCGGTGCCCGCGTACATGAGCTCCGCGCGCTCGGGATCCTCCCGGATGACGCGCACGAAGGCGCCATCGGGGATCCCGCCGCCGATCCGGGTCCAGCGCGCCCCGTAGTCGTCCGACCTCCACGCGTACGGCGCCCGGTCGTCCATCTCGTACCTGATCCCGGCCACATGCGCGCTCGCCGGACGGTGCGGAGACACCTCCACGCTCATCACGCGCGTGTGAGGGGGCATGTCGGGGGGCGTGACGTCCTGCCAGTTGCCGCCGCCGTCCCGCGAGACGTGGACGAGACCGTCGTCGGATCCCGTCCAGATCGTCTCTGGTTCGTGCGACGAGAGCCCGATCGAGTAGAGCGTGCCGTAGATCTCGGGCCCGTCCTGGTCCTTGACGATCGGGCCGCCGGAGTCGTCGAGCGTCTCCGGCTCGGCGCGCGTCAGATCCGGGCTGATCCTCGCCCACGACTCGCCCTCGTCGAGGGATCGCCACAGGTGCTGCGATCCGACGTACAGCGCGTGGGGCGGCGCAGGCGCCACCGCGATGGGGTAGGTCCAGTTCCAGCGCTCGGGCATGTCGCGCGCGGGCTCGCCCATGACGATGCGCGGCCACGGCTGGATGTCCGTCATGATGCCGGTCGCCCGGTCGTAGCGGGTGAGCGTGTTCGTCGCGCCCGCGTAGAAGATGTCGGGGTCGGCGGGGTGTGGCGCGATGTAGCCGCTCTCGCCCCCGCCCACCGGGTACATCCATTCCGTGCTTGCGCCCCGCGGGTCCCGCAGATGGGTCGGCTCGGACGAGACGCACACGGTCGTGTTGTCCTGCTGCGCGCCACACGCGTGGTAGGGGAAGTCCGCGGTCGTGGCCAGGCGATAGATCTGTGCCGTCGGATACCGCATCGAAGTCCACGTACGACCCCCGTTCACCGTGACCACGCCACCCCCGTCATTGCCGTTGATCATGCGCAGCGGGTTCGTGGGGTCGATCCACAGGTCGTGATGGTCGACGTGGGACTCGGGCACGCTCTCGAGCGTGAGTCCTCCGTCCGTCGAGCGCATGAGCCGGAAGTTGAGGATGTACAGCGTGTTGCGGTCGACCGGATCCGCCTCGAGGCGCTGGAAGTAGAACGCGCGTTGCCAGATGTCCCGATGGCCGTTGACGAATGCCCACGACGCGCCTCCGTCGTCGGACCTGTACAGCCCGCCCCGCTCGGCCTCGACGTTCGCCCACACGCGGTTCGGGTCCGCGCCCGATACGGTGACCGTGATCTTGCCCAGCATTCCGTCCGGGAGTCCCGGGTTGCGCGTGAGTTCTCTCCATGTGTCGCCGCCATCGGCGGACTTGAAGATCCCCGATCCCTCGCCGCCGCTCCACAGGCGCCACGGCTTGCGATACACCTGCCACAGCGTCGCGTAGAGGATGTCCGGATCGCTCGGATCCATGACGAGGTCGACGGCCCCCGTGCGCTCGTCGCGAAAAAGCACCTTCTCCCACGTCCTGCCCCCGTCGGTGGTCCGGAAGACGCCGCGCTCGGGGTTGGGCCCGAAGGGATGGCCAAGGGCGGCCACGTACACGCGGTCAGGGTCCGTCGGATGGATGCGGATCCGCCCGATCGCGTGCGTGTTGGCGAGGCCGAGGTGTCGCCAACTTTTCCCGGCATCGTCGGAGCGGTAGACGCCATCTCCCTGGAGGACGTTGGCGCGCAACTGCACCTCGCCCATGCCGATGTAGACGATGTCGGGGTCGGACGGCGCCATCGCGACCGCGCCGACCGAGGCGCTGCCGACCTGCCCATCGGTCACCGGCGTCCAGGTCGACCCGCCGTCCGTCGTCTTGAACAGCCCGCCGCCGGTCGCGCCGAAGTAGTACTCGAACGGCCGCTCGGCGTGGCCCGCCACCGCAATCGAACGTCCGCCCCGGTCCGGCCCGATCGAGCGCCACTCCATGGGAGGGAGGAGCGAGACCAGGTCCTGCGCTGCGAGCCCCGGGGACAACGCAGGCAGCAACATCGCGACCAGTACCAGGCGCACGGGCATCGGCCTCCTACCTGATCTCGTCGCGGATCGCGGCCAATTCCTCGGCTGCGTCCGGCGGCGGCTGTGTGAACAGGCTGACGCCGATCGTGACGGCGAATCCGGCGGCGAACCCCGGCAGCATCTCGTACAGGTCGTAGAAGCCCTCCTTGAAGAGCACGACCCAGAGCATGGTGACGAGGAAGCCGGCGATCATGCCCGCCACCGCGCCGGCGCGGGTCGTGCCCGCCCAGAAGAGCGAGCACAGCACGACCGGGGCGAAGGCCGCCGCGAGGCCGGACCAGGCGAAGAGGACGAACCAGAAGATCGCCCGCTCGGCCGTGAGCGCGAGGAGGAGACCCGTGATCCCGAGCACGACCGTCACGGCCTTGCCCAGCACGGAGAGCGCGCGCTGGCGGGCGTCGGGGCGGAAGATCTTCTGATAGACGTCCCGCACCGCCGCGGAGGAGGCGAGGATCAGCAGCGAATCGGCCGTCGACATGATGGCGGCGAGGACGACGACGAGGACGAGACCGGTGAACAGATCCGGCAGCAGCCCCGCGGCCATCGCCGGGAGTGCGGTCTCGGGGTCGGCGAGGTTGGGGTACAGGACGCGGGCGGCCATCCCGGTGAACACGGCGCCCAGGTCGAACACGATGATGCAGCCGACGGCGACCGGCCCCGCCTTCCGGATCTCGCGCTGGTCGCGCGCCGCGAGGAAACGCGCCAGAAGCTGCGGGGCGCCGAGGAAGGCGAGCCCGACGCCCACGAACCCGGCCGCGCTCGCGATCCCGAGCGGAGTGAGCCCGAGTCCGCCGTCGAGCCTCAGGAGGTCCGACCCCGCCGCCTGCAGCCCCTCGAACACGGCGAGCGGTTCGGCCGCCCGCAGCCCGTCCATGAGCGCGCCCCAGCCCCCCACCGCGCTGATGCCGACGAACGGGAGGATCAGCAGGCATGTGAACATGAGCACGCCCTGGGCGAAGTCCGAGTACGCCACCGCCTTGAACCCGCCCACGACCGTGTAGAAGAGGACCACCGCGAGGCCGAGGAAGACGCCCGCGTGGTAGCCGGTGCCGAGGAAGGAATCGAACGCCTTCCCGGTCGCCGTGAGCTGCGCCCCGACGTAGAAGGCGACCATTGAGAGGATGATGACCGCGCCCACGATACGGAACGCGTGCGTCTTGTCGTGGAAACGGTCCTCGAGGTAGTCGGGGACCGTGATCGAACCGTAGCGGTCGGTGAACGCCTTGAACGGCCGCGCCACGTAGGCCCAGGCGAGGGCGACGCCGAGCACTTCGCCGAGCACGACCCACAGCGCGTGCATCCCCAGCGCGTACCCGATGCCGGTGAGCCCCAGCAGGAGCCACGCGCTCTCACCGGTCGCGTTCGAGGAGAAGGCGAGGACCCACGCGGGAAGCTTCTTGCCGGCCGCGTAGTACCCCTCGACGTCGTGCGACTCCTTCCCGCCCCACACCCCAATGACGAGAAGGAAGAGGAGATAGACGACGACCACGCCGATGATCACGGGCGACATGCTATTCCTCCCAGCCGGAGTCGACGGCGGCGACCATCTCGAACGGTCCCGCCGGCCAGCGGTAGCAGTCCTTCATCAGGCGGTCCACCTGTTCGGGCGTGGCCACGCCCTCGGCCACGATCTCGCGCGCCTCGCGAAGGGCGGCCGTGAACACGCGGTTCGCGACGAAGCCCCAGGCCAGCGGCTGGTCCTGCACGACCTCGGGGTTCTTGCCGCAGCGGCGGGCGAGAGCGACCACCGCATCGCGCACCGCGTCGGCCGTCCCCCGGTGGACGACGATCTCCGCCACCCGAATGACGGAGGCCGGCGTCGCCCAGTGCCACCCGATGACGCGTTCGGGCCGGTCGGTGGCCCCCGCGAAGGCTCCGATCGAGAAGCCCGAGCTGTTGGAGGCGAGGATGGCGTGGGGCGGGGCGGCGGCGTCGAGCCGGCGGAAGAGGCGCGTCTTGAGCTGGAAGTCCTCGTACACCGCTTCGATGACGAGGTCCGCGTCCGCCACCGCTTCGGAGAGGTCGGTCGTTCCCGAAAGCCGGCCCAAGGCCCCCTCGGCGACGGCGGCGTCCACCTTCCCGATCTCGACGCCCTTCCGGATGCCGAAGCGCCCGTGCTCGATGCGCTTCGCGGCCCGGTCGAGCGCCTCTTCGCCGAGGTCGTTCATCGCGACCTCCAGCCCGCCCAGCGCGAGCACCTGCGCGATCCCCGCCCCCATGAGCCCGGCCCCCACGACCGCCGCGCGCCGGATGGGATCGACAGTGACGTGCCCGGCCCCGGTTTCCTGCGCGGCCGCCCTCGTCTGGTGTACGCGAATCCCCGCCAGTGGATCACTCATGGGCTTCCCCGGTGTCGTCGTCGAGGTCTGATCGGCGCTCGTGCCGGCGCCCCGGCAGCAGTCGGCTCCCGCCGCCGGTCGTCAGGCGTTGGAGGATGCCACGCCATCCCGTCCCCCGGAAAGGCTGTCCCTCCGCGGATCCCGTTCCGTCCCCGCGCAACCCTCCCCATCTTGGGTCTGTCTCCGTACCGGAGACGCTGCGCGCATTGCCACAGGAGCGAAATCGATGAGACGGTACCTGGCCTTTACCGTGGTGAGCTTGATGGTCCTCGCGGGTTGCGCCGACGCCCGCCCCCAGGCGGAACTGATGGCCGACGCGGCCGCGGACATCGAGGCCATCGAACTGGAGCGGGCCATGGTCCGCTACGACTCGGCCCGGACACGATCTCCAGACGACGCCGAGGCGCACCGGCAGTACGCGACGCTCGCCAACTACTTCAGCCTGAACGCGGAAGCCGCGCAGGCGTGGGAGCGAGCGCTCGAACTGGAACCCGAGCACGCCGCCGCCTGGGAGGGGTACGTCCACGCGCTCCGCTGGGCCGGCATCTTCGAGACGGATCGGAGGTATGGCGAGAAGATCCTGCGGGTTCTCCCCGAGGCGCTCCGCAACGCGCCGGACCGCCCCGTCATGTACGACGATGCGGAAGAGGCGGCGTCGGATCTCGGACAGCTCGACGCCTACGCCGCGATCCTCGCCGAGCATGGGGCGACGCGCAGCGACGACCAGATCCTGCTCCACGCCCTGGGGTCGCTCCGCATCGCACTCGCCGATCAGGAGGAGGGTGACCGGGGCCAGGTAGTGAAGGATTCGATCGGGGCCGCCCTCGACGCGCTCGCCGCCGAGGCCGAAGGCGATCCGAACGTTCCCGCGCCGCTCCTGTACCGGCTCGCGGCGGGCTACGACTTCCGCCTGCTCCGGCGGGAAGACGACGCGGACCGCTGGCTGGAGCGCCTGGAGGCCGCGCCCGACCGTGGCCACCTGGCGGACGACCTCCGCTACTGGGATCTGGCCATCGACTGGCAGGACGCCCTGTACGGCGATGCCGAGGGCGACCGGTGGGACGAACTGTCCCGTCTCGTCGCCGAGGGACTGAAGTCGCCGCAACGTTCGGAACGCGCCGCATGGTTTGTCCGGCGCTACGCGACCGTACAGGCGGAGGTGATGGCCTCCCTGGATCCGGAGCCGTCGTCATCCGAACTGAACTACCCGCGCGTGCCAGCCGAGCCGCCGGGTCCGATGCTCGATCCTGAGGTCGCCGAGTCGCTGTTCACGGCGGCGATGGACGAGATCCGGTGGCAGGACGGAGTCTACGGTTCCACGCTCGCCACGTTGCTCTACTTCGGCATCCAGCCCGAGGTCGTGCTCGAGAAGGCGGTTGCCCTCGAGGAGGCGCTCCGCGCGCACCGCCCGGGATACCTGTATCCGGGAAGCCGAGGCCAGGAGCGGGAGACGTCACGCCGGAGCTTCATCGATCAGGCTCGCGTGATTCAGGCCCGTGCACGCACCCAGCTTGGCGAGATCGAGGCGGCCGGAGCACTGCTCGAGGAACTCGCCACGGAGTCCCGCCGCAGCTGGACGCTGGCGGAATACGGGCGGCACCTCCTTCGGGAAGATCGGCCCGCGGAGGCGCTCGACGTCTTCGTGGAAGCCACCGCCTTCCGCGGTTGGTATCGCGGCGCCGCCGTGGAGACCGCCGCGGCGATCGGCCTGTCCGAGGAGGCCGTGGAAGAGCGGCTCGCCGCGCGCCGCCCGCCCGTCGAAAGGGAACTGGAGTTGCGGGAACTCGGCCGGCGCATCGAGCGCGAGGCGCCCGAGTTCGCCCTCGCGGACCAGACCGGCGTCGAGTGGCGTCTGAGCGACCTCGAGGGGAAGATCGTCGTGCTCAAGTTCTGGGCGACGTGGTGCGGCCCCTGCATCGAGGAATTCCCGCACTTCGTCGAACTCCTGAAGACGTACGAAGGCGACGACAAGGTCGTGTTCCTCACCGTCGCGACCGCAGGGTCTCCCCGCGAACAGGTCGCCGAGCAGATCGAGGAGGGCGGCTTCACGTTCCCGGTGCTGTTCGACGAGCAGGGCCTCGCCCTGGACTACGAGATCCTCGGCTATCCGACCACGCTGTATCTGGATCAGGAAGGGATCATCCAGTTCAAGCGCGAAGGCTTCGAGGAATCCGGCTACGAAGCCGGCGTCGCCCGACGCATCGACGCCCTCCGCGCGGACGCCTTCTAGGTTCCGACTATCCTCACCATCTTGCGCACCTCGCCAGCAGGCGGGCAGAAGGGGTCGGTACTCCGAAGCACCACGGTTGCCACGATCCAGACATCCCTTGCCTCGGCCGGGGCGCGGTAGACCACACGGTGGGTCCCGTCGCCGACACCATCGAGCTGCCCGTACCTTCCGAGCACGCGGTCCCGACCGGTGTAGTACCATGAAACGCAATCCGACGACGTGGGCCGATCCGTGTTCCGGCCGCAGAGCCACCACTCCACGTTTTGTGGCATTCCTCCCTCGAGTGCGTAGATCGCCTCACGATTGACCTGCACCGCGTCCGGTCCCTCGACGCTGTACGGCACGAGGGTCGTGACATCCCCGCAGCCGTCGAGGACAAGCTCTTTGTCACATCCCGAC
The DNA here is from genome assembly GCF_965216145.1 of Candidatus Palauibacter sp. Taxonomy (GTDB): domain Bacteria; phylum Gemmatimonadota; class Gemmatimonadetes; order Palauibacterales; family Palauibacteraceae; genus Palauibacter. The sequence continues at coordinate 3,925,418 of NZ_OZ244149.1, read as the reverse complement.
AACAGCAGCGCCAGCAGCAGTATCCGCTTCATACCGTTCTCCGTACCCGCACGGGTCCGTCCAGGGTCCTGCGTCGGCCCGCTCCGGGGTCGTCCAAAGGCGTTCCCGCGGGAACGCCTCTTCAGCGGCGCCGACCGCGCGTCCGCTCGGCGACGATGGCGCTGCGGCGGATCTTTCCGGACTCGTCGCGGGGGAAGGCGGCCACGAGTTCGAAGCTCTTCGGCACCTTGTATGAGACGAGCCGCGCGCGGCAGAAATCCTCCAGTTCGGCGGCTGGCGGGGAGGCGCCGTCCACGGGGAGGATGACGGCGTGGACGCGCTTGCCCCACTCGTCGTCGGGCAGGCCGATCACGGCGACGTCGCGGACATCCGGGTGCTCGGTGAGGGCGGCCTCGACTTCGCGCGGGTAGATGTTCGCGCCGCCCGAGATGATGAGGTCGGTGCGACGGTCGGCCGGGAAGAGATACCCCTCCTCATCGACCCAGCCGAGGTCGCCGACGGAGACAAATCCGTCGGGCGTCGTGGGCGCGGGCGGAGAGCCGCGATACTCGTAGGCCGGGGGCTCTCCGGAGGCGAGACGAAAATGGAGTTCGCCCACCTCGCCGGCGGAGAGTTCCCGTCCGTCTTCGCGCAGGACGCGGATTTCGCACCCGGCGGGACGTCCGACGCTCCCTTCGTGCGCGAGCCACTCGTCGCCGCGGATGATCGTCGCCCCGATCGCCTCGGTGGCCCCGAACGCCTCGAACACATTCTCCGGCCCGACGAGGTCCATCCAGCGCCGCTTGACCCAGGGCGGGCAGGGCGCGGCCGTGTGCATGAGTCCCTCCAGCGCGGAATAATCGCGCTGCTCGATCCCTTCGACCCGCGCCATGCGCAGCATCATGGTGGGGACGAGCGTCGTCCACCCGATGCGGTGCCGCTCGAGGAGGTCCAGGGCCAGCGCGGCGTCGAAGCGCTCCATGAGGACGACGGTCGAGCCCTCGAACAGCGCCCAGTGTGACCAGCAGTAGGGCGCGTTGTGGTACAGAGGGCCTGGGATGAGGACGTTCTGCCCCTCCCGCAGGCCGACGCGTCCGCCCATTCCCCGGAAGGTGTCGCCGGGTTCCGCGGCCCACGGCCGAGGGTCGATGATGATCTTCGGGCGGCCGGTGGAGCCGCCCGAACCGACCGCCTTGCCGGGATGGGAGATGCGGTCGGGGAGGGGGCCCGGATCGAGGGCTTCGGCTGGCTCGAGGTCGGCAAGTCCGAGCCGGGGCCGGTCCGCGAGACCCGAGTCCGCGAGATCCCAGTCGGCGATGACGAGGGCGGGGTCGGCGAGCGCGAGGAGTCCGTCGCGTTCCGTCGGCGGGAGCCGGGCGCTCAGGGGGAGGACGCAGGCGCCGAGCTTCCAGCCGGCGAGAGTGGCGATCGGGTGCTGGGGACAGTTGTGGAGGCCGAGGACGAGCCAGTCGCCCTGCCGGAGCCCGCGGGAGGCGAAGAGGCGGGCGAGGCGATTGCTCGCGCGGTCGAGTTCGCGCCAGGTGTAGCGGCGTTCCGTCCCGTCGCGGCGGGCGAAGACGAGTGCCGGGGCGTCGGGCCGCTCGCGGGCGAGCTCGCCCAGGCGCCGCCCGTACGAGACCGCGTCGGGCGAGATGGGGCCTTCGACGTCACCCACCGCGCGGCCTCCTGGGGCTCAGTAGAACTCCGCCATCCACGGGGCGGGGCCGGCGAAGGCGGCGCGCAACGTCCGGCGGGTGTCCGCGTCGACGCCGGGGAGCAGCCCGGCCCGGGCGGCCGTGTCGGCGTCGAGCTGCCCGGTGAACAGCGCGGCCAGGACGCGGACGTCGACGCGCGGGGCCGACCGGGCGGCCCGGGATGCCGGCCCGGCCGGGGAGCCGTCGCGCCCCGGGCCGCTCACGCGGGCCCGCCCGCCCGCGATGCGGACGGCGACAGGACCGGCGTTGGCGGGCAGCACATCGTCCTCGATCCACAGGCGCAGGTCGGCCTCCACGTCCTCCGGATAGCCGCGCGCCGCCAACGCCGCCGGCACGTCGACGAGCCGGAACATCCCCGCCATGCGTCGCGTGACGGTCGGCGCGATCCCCGTGAGCACGAGTTCGATCGGATCCGCGGGCGGGCCCGGCCACACGAGCCGCTGTCCCATCCCCGCGTGGCCCCGGACGAAGTCGAGCAGCGCGGCCAGCGCGGCGGGCCCGTCCCATTGGAAGTCGCGGCAGTCCAGATCGAAGCCGTACGGCAGCGTCCCCGACGACGGCTCGTGCGTGTAGACCATGTAGCCGCACACCTCGCCCCCGGACCGGGCCACATACCGGTACGGGGTGCGGCCGAAGCGCGGGGCGAGGACGCGCTCCTCCCACCACGCCTCGTCCCGGTCGAAGGGCCCGTTCTCCCCCGCGGCCCGGCTCCGGTAGAAGGCCGACACCGCCTCGAGATCGTCCTCCTCGAACGGCTCGACCGTCACCCCCGCGGCATCCGTCGGAGGCCGCCACGCCAACTCGGAGATGGGCAGGGCCCGTCGCTGGTGGGCGAAGGCGAACTCCCACCCGTAGCGCCGGTACACGCCGCCGTGGACGGGGAAAAGGCTGGATGCCGCGACCCCCTCGGAGCGCAGCGCCTCCAGCACCTCCCCCAGGAGCGCCCCGCCGTATCCGCGCCCGCGGGCCTCCGCCGCGACCTTCACGGAAGAGATCGCCGCGCACGGCACGGCGCGTCCGCCGAAGAACTGCCCCAGCTTCTGGACCCGGAGGGAACCCTGGACCGCTCCCCCGTCCTCCACGACCCAGCCCTGCTCGAGCGGATAGTTTCCGGCGATCGCGATCCGCTCCGGGGGGAGCATGAACGCCTGCTGCTGCAGGTGGGCGACCCGGGCGCGGTCGCCTTCCGCCAGCTGTCGGACGATCGTCACGAAACCAGGTCTCGTTGCTCGGGACACGGCCCGCCCCCCGCTCCGTTTCGGGGGGACGATGAACGGGGCACATTACCGAGCCCGGACGGACGCCGCACCCGCGCCCTCCGCCGCAGGCCGCAGTTCACGCGGGAGAGTTGATGTCGACGCTGGGACCTGTCACCAAAGCGCACCTCTTCGACGAACGCCGCCTCGCCGACTACCTGTGCGCGCAGGGTCTGGACGACTTCCGCGGAGGCCTGACGGTCCTCCAGTACCAGGGCGGACAGTCCAACCCCACCTTCCGCCTCGAAGGCGGCGGGCGGCACTTCGTGCTCCGGAAGAAACCGCCGGGCGACCTCCTCCCTTCGGCGCACCTCGTGGAGCGTGAGTACCGCGTGATGAAGGCGCTCGCCGACACCGATGTCCCCGTACCGGCGATGCTCCTCCTGTGCGAGGACTCCGACGTGATCGGACGGACGTTCTTCGTCATGGAACATGTCGAGGGGCGCGTGCTCCCCGTCCCCGGCCTCCCCGAGGCGTCGTCGCCCGCCGAACGGACGGCGATCTATGACGCGATGAACCGGACCCTGGCGCGGCTCCATTCGGTCGACTGGCGGTCGGTCGGCCTGTCGGATTTCGGAAAGCCGTCCAACTACCTGGCGCGCCAGATCTCCCTCTGGACGAAGCAGTACGAGGCCGCACGCCACCGCGAGATTCCGGCCATGGAGGCGCTCATCGCGTGGCTCCCGGAGCACATCCCCGACGGTGAGGGGACCGCGGGAAATCGGGAGACGACGATCGCGCACGGCGACTATCGTCTCGAGAACATGATCCTCCATCCGACGAAGCCGGAAGTCGCCGCCATCGTTGACTGGGAACTGTCGACGCTGGGCCATCCCCTGGCGGACCTCGCCTACAACTGCATGACCTATCACCTGCCCGAGGGTCCGCTGTGGAAGGGGCTGGGCGGGGCGGACTGCGAGGCGCTCGGCATCCCTTCGGAGGAGGATTACGTGGCGGCGTACTGCTGGCAAACGGGGCGCGACGGGGTGCCGGACTGGAACTTCTTCATGGCCTTCGGGCTCTTCCGCCTCGCCTCCATCTGTCAGGGCGTGTACGCGCGCGCCATGCAGGGGAACGCGAGTTCCCGGAACGCGCTCGAGATCGGCCGGAAGGCGCCCGCCCTCGCCGAGACGGGGTGGCGTATCGCGCGGAGCTAGGCGGTCGGATCGAGTGCATGCTTTGCTTTGCCTCGGCCCGTGAGGGTCACGACGGGCACGGTCGCTGCGGCCCGGCTGAGCAACGCGAGATCTCGAGCCATCATGGGGAGTCTCGGTGCCCCTGTGTCGGCCTATGCCAATTGAAAATCTGATTTTGAATTGGCATAAGGGTTCGCAGGGACTTCCAGCAACACCCCCAACGCCTCGCGGAGCTATGCGTTGCCAACGTCCTTCTTACGCACAACTCGGCGCGAACGGGTGCTCGGCGCGGGCCCGTCGCTCGGGCGCGGGCGGTGCGCTCGGCTCGGGCGGGTGCTCAGCCTCGAAGCTCGAGCTTCGCGATCGCCTCCAGGTGGACCTCGTCCGGGCCATCGGCGAGGCGCAGGGTGCGTGCGTGGGCGTAGGCGGCGGCGAGCCAGATGTCCGGGCTCACGCCGAGCGCGCCGTGGACCTGGATCGCCTGGTCCAGCACGCGGCAGGCCATGCGCGGGGCCACGACCTTGATCATCGCGATCTCCCGCCGCGCCGCCTTGTTCCCGACCGTGTCCATCATGTGGGCGGCGTGCAGGGTGAGGAGGCGCGCCTGTTCGACCGCGATGCGGCCCTCGGCCAGCGCGTGCCGGAGCGCGCCCTTCTCGGCGAGGGGGCCCGAGAAGGCGACGCGCGTCTTCGCCCGCCCGGCCATCGCCTCGAGCGCGCGCTCGGCGACCCCGATGAGCCTCATGCAGTGGTGGATCCGTCCCGGGCCCAGCCGTCCCTGGGCGATCTCGAACCCCCGCCCCGGGCCGAGCAGGATGTGATCGGCCGGCACCCGCACCCCGTTGAACCGCACCTCGCCGTGGCCCAGCGGCGCGCTGTCATATCCGAACACGTCCAGGTGGCGCACGACCTCGACCCCCGGCGCGTCCCGCGGCACGAGGACCATCGACTGCTGCAGGTGGCGGGCCGCGTCCGGATCCGTCTTTCCCATGAAGATGAAGATCCCGCACTCGGCCCGGGGCGCCTGCGTGGCCCACCACTTGTGCCCGTCGATCACCCACTCGTCCCCCTCGCGCACGATTGAGGAGCGGATGTTCGTGGCGTCGGAGGAAGCGACGTCCGGCTCCGTCATCGCGAACGACGACCGGATCTCCCCCGCGAGCAGCGGCTCCAGCCAGGCCGCGCGCTGCGCCTCCGTCCCGTAGCGGGCGAGGGTCTCCATGTTGCCGGTGTCCGGCGCGTTGCAGTTGAAGACTTCCGGGGCCCATTCCACCCGCCCCATCGTCTCGCAGATGAGTGCGTACTCGAGGTTCGAGAGGCCCACCCCGTAGCGGGCTTCCGGGTCGACGCCGGGCTCCGCGTCGGGGGGGAGGAAGAGGTTCCACAGCCCTTCCTCCTTCGCTCGCCCCTTCAGTTCCTCGAGGATCGGCGGGGTCGAGAATCGGTTCGCCGCCGTCTCGAGTTGGTGCTCGAAGGTGGTCTCGTTGGGTTGGATCCACGCCTCCATGAATGCGCGCACGCGCTCCTGGAGTTCGAGGGAGCGTTTTGAGAACAGGGCCGGAGCGTTCGATTCGGCGTTCGATTCGGCGTTCATTTGTGGGCAGGACTCCCTTCGGACGCGAGGCACGGGGGACGTCGACCGTGACAACGTCACGGCGTGCGCCGAAGATTAGCGCGGTCTCCGCCCGAGACAATCGCGGCCATCGCTACCATGCCGGGGACCCACCCACACGGAAGCTCTCGACACCGGAATGAACGAAGGGCACGAACGGCACCTGGGACTCTACGGCGCGACCACGCTCGGCGTGGGCGCGATCGTGGGGGGCGGCATCCTCGCCCTCGCCGGGGTCGCCTTCGCCACCGCGGGCGCCGCCGCCATCGTCGCCTTCGCCCTCAACGGCGGGATCGCGTTCCTCACCGCGGTCAGCTTCGCTCGCCTGGCGCGCCGCTTCCCGGAGTCCGGCGGCACCTACACCTACGCCAAGCGGGTCCTCTCGATCGAGGTCGCGTTCGTGGTGGGCTGGGTCGTCTGGTTCGCCTCGATCGTGGCGGGCGTCCTCTACGCCCTCGGCTTCGCCGCCTTCTCCGTCGAAGGGTTGCTGCGACTCCTCCCCGGGCTCGCGGAGTCGTGGAGCTGGGTCGGGGACGGGCGGGGGGCACTCATCATCGCGCTCGCGGCCATCGCGGTCTACTCCTGGTTGCTCGTGGAGCGCACGGCGGGCGGCGGCAACGCGGCCACGATCGGCAAGGTCATCGTCTTCGTCGTGCTCCTCGGCGGGGGCGCCTGGGCGTGGGTTGCCGGCGCCCCCGCGGAGGCGCTCCGCCGTCTGAGTCCGTTCGCCCCGGCGGGCTCGCTCGGCGTGCTGCAGGCGATGGGGTACACCTTCATCGCCCTCCAGGGGTTCGACCTCATCGCCGCCGTGGGAGGCGAAGTCAAGGACCCGCGGAAGACCCTGCCGCGCGCGATGTACCTCTCCCTCGGGATCGCGCTCGTCATCTACATCCCGCTCCTCATCATCATCGCCACGGTGGGGGCGCCCCCGGGCGGGATCCACGCCGCGGCGGAGGCGAACCCCGAGGGGCTCGTCGCGGCGGCCGCGGAGCGGTACATGGGCGTGGCCGGCTACTGGCTCGTGATCGGGGCCGGACTCCTCTCGATGCTGTCGGCGCTGAACGCGAACCTGTTCGGAGCCTCCCGCGTCGCCTTCTCGATGGCGCGCGACCGGACCCTCCCGCGGCGCGTGGGGGAGATGCGCGGGCGGACGGGCACGCCGGCGATCGCCGTGGTCACGACCGGCGCCATGATGGCGATGATCGTGCTCGCGGTCGGCAGCGTCGCCGCGGCGGGGGCCGCCTCCAGCCTCATCTTCCTCGTCTCCTTCGCCATGGTCCACTGCACGGCGATCCTCGCGCAGCGCCGAGCCGGCGACCTGCGCCTTCCGTTCGTTCCGGTCGCCGGAGCGGTCCTCTGCCTCGGGCTGGCGGTCTTCCAGGCGGTCGCCGTCCCCGCGGCGGGGCGCGTCGCGGTCGTGTGGCTCGGCATCGGGGTCGCCCTCTATCTGATGGCGCTCGCCCCCGGGGCGCGGCTGGCCGACGCGAGCGCGGAGGCCCGGGATCCGGACCTGGCCCGGTCGCGGGGACGGAGCCCGCTCGTACTCGCCCCGATCGCGAACCCGGCCAGCGCGGCGAGCCTGACCGACGTGGCGGCGACCGTGTGCACGCCGAACGTCGGCCGGGTCCTCCTCCTCTCGGTACTGCGCAGAGACGCCCTCCCGGACGACGCGGCGATCCGCGACGCGCAGGACATCCTGTCGGAGTCCATGGGACGGAGCCTCGAGAGCCAGGCGCGGCCCGAAACGCTGTTCACGATCGCGACGGATGTGTGGAGCGAGATCGCTCGGGTCGCGGACTTGCACCGCTGCGAGACCGTACTCGTGGGCCTGCCCCGCATCACGGAACCCGGCGTCGAGGCCCGGCTGGAGGGGCTGATCTCGAACATCGAAGCCGATGTGGTCATCGTCCGCGCGCCGCCTCGCTGGAGGATCTCCGAAGCGACGCGGATCCTCGTGCCGGTGGGGGGGCGGAGCGCGCACAGCCACCTGCGGGCCCGCCTGCTCGCCAGCCTGTCGCGTTCCACCGCTCCGACCCTGACCTTCATACGGGCCCTGCCCTCGGGAGCGGGGGGGGAGACCCGGCGCAGGTTCGATCGCGTCCTGCGTGGCCTCGCGCGCGACGAGGCCGCGGGTCCATATCGAGTGGAACTCGAACTCACCGATGACCCGGTCGATTGCATTGCACACCGCGCGGAGGCGAACGACCTCGTCGTGATGGGGATGGAGAACCGCGGCCGGGAGAAGCCCTCGCTCGGCCCCTTCGCGCTCGAGGTTGCGAGGAAGACGACGGTTCCATTGATCCTGCTGGGGCGGCGTGCCGACGCCGGCTCCTTCGCGGCGCGGGGCATCGCCCAGGCAGTGTCCACGATCCAGAGGCCGATCCGTTGAACGAGACATGTTGAACGCCGACGTCATCATCGTCCTCGCGATCATCGCGGTGGCTGTGGTCCTCTTCGTGACCGAGTGGGTCCGCTACGACGGCGTGGCGCTCATCGTCCTCCTCGCGCTCGCGATCAGCGGCGTGATCCCCATGTCCCGCGCCATCGAGGGGTTCGCGAATCCGGCGGTGGTGACGATCGCGGCGGTGCTCGTGCTGAGCGGAGGCCTGTACCGGACGGGGGTCGCGAACCTCGTCGGGGCCCAGGTGATGCGCCTCGCCGGAGACTCGCCGGTGCGCGTGACCGGGCTCATGATGCTCACCGCCGGGCTCATGTCCGGCCTCATGAACAACATCGCCGCCACCGCGCTTCTCCTCCCGGTGGTGCTGGACATCGCCCGCCGCCTCGGGATGCGGCCCTCGCGGCTCCTCATCCCGCTCTCCTTCGCCGCCCTCCTCGGCGGGATGACGACGCTCATCGGGACCGGACCCAACATCCTCCTCTCGACCGTCCTCGAGCGCTCGGGACAGGGTTCGTTCGGCCTCTTCTCGTTCACCCCCGTCGGTGCGGCCGCTCTGGTTCTGGGCGTGCTGTACATGATCCTCGCCGGACGGCATCTCCTCCCGGACCGGCCCACCGATGGCGACGAGGCCGCGGGCGACGTCGACCTGCGCGGTCGCTACGACCTCGGCGAGACACTCTTCTGCCTGCGGATCCCGCGCGGCTCGGCGCTCGACGGAAGGTCGCTGGTACAGGCCCGCCTGGGCCGGGCGCTGGGGATAGACCTGCTCGCCGTCCGCCGGAACGGACAACTGCTGCGCGCGCCGGAGCCCGAGTTCCTCCTCGCGAGCCGTGACATCCTCATCTTCGAAGGTCGCCCGGATGCCGTCGACGGTCTGCGCGCCTGGGGCCACCTCGCGAACCACGAAGAGTCGGAGGACACCTTGTGGCGGCTGGTGGAGGACGCCACGGCGCTTGCGAAGATCGAGATCGCGCCCAACTCCAGCCTCATCGGGAGCACCGTGCGGAGCCTGGATTTCCGCAACCGCTTCCAGGCCCACATCGTGGCTCTCCGGCGAGGGGATGAAATCCGGAGCGCGTCCTTCCAGGAGACTCGTCTGGAGGCGGGCGACACCCTCCTCCTCCTCGGACGGGAAGACCGGCTGCAGCAGTTGCGCTACGCGGACGAGTTCTCTTCGCTCGGCTGGACCGACATCGGGACGGCCACGCGCGAGTACGACCTCCATCGCTGGCTGATGCGACTCCAGATCCCGGAAGGATCGGCTCTCCACGGCCAGACGCTCGCGGAGTCTCGTCTCAGCCACGCCTTCGACCTCACCGTCCTCGAGATCCAGCGCGAAGGAGGATCCGGAAACGGGAACATCTTCCTGCCCCAGGCCTCCGATGTCCTGAGATCGGGCGACGGACTGATCGTCGAGGGGAATCCGGAGTCCTACGCGGTGCTCGGAGCGCTCCAGGCGCTGGAGGCGGCCGACGCCCGGCCCTCGCTGAGGGAACTCGAGTCCGAACGGGTCGGATTCGGCGAGGTCACGCTCGCCCCCAGTTCGAACATCGTTGGGAAGACTCTGGGCGAGATCTTCTTCCGGGAGTCGTACGGCCTGACGCTGCTTGCCATCTGGCGCGGCGGCCGAACGATCCACTCCAACATCCGCCTCGGCGGGACGCGGCTCCAGTTCGGCGACGCTCTCCTCGTGTACGGCCAACGGAAGAAGATCCAACTGCTGGCGCGCGACCCGCGTTTCCTGGTGCTCACGGCCGAACTCCGAGAGGTATTCCGGGTGGGCCGGGCGCCGCTCGCGAGCGCGATCATGGTCGGCGTCATCCTCGCGGCCTCGCTGAACCTCCTGCCGGTCTACATCGCCGCGCTCCTGGGGGCGCTGCTCATGGTGTTCAGCGGGTGCCTCAAGGGGAACGAGGTGTACCCGCTCATCGAGTGGCGCGTCGTCGTGCTCCTGGGCGGGATGCTGGCCCTGGGTCTGGCGATGGAGGAGTCCGGCACCGCTGAACTGATCGCGCGCGAGGTGGTCGGGAGGGCGGCGGAGGCGGGTCCCCGGGTGCTGATCGCGACCCTCTTCCTTCTCTGCGCGCTCGCGGCCCAGTTCGTGCCCACCTCGGCGGTGGCCGTGCTCGTGGCCCCGATCGCGCTCAGCACCGCGACCGAACTCGACCTCTCCGCCCGGGCGCTGTTCATGGTCGTGGCCGTGGGGTCGTCGTGCGCGTTCCTGAGTCCCTTCGGCCACCCCGTGAACCTTCTCGTGATGGGCGTCGGCGGGTACAAGGTCACGGATTACACGCGCGTGGGGGCGCCCCTCTTCCTCCTCCTTCTCCTCCTCGTCGTCTTCTACCTGCCCGTGGTGTGGCCGATTTGAGTGCCGGTACGAGTGCCGGTACCCGTTCGCCGCTCTCCTCCCGGCCGGTCTACATCGCGGGCGTCGCGGAGACGGCGCTGGGCGAGGTGTTCGACCAGACGGAGATGTCGATGGTCGCGCTCGCGGCCCGCGAGGCGCTGGCGGAGGCGGGGCTGAAGCTGGCGGACGTGGATGGCCTCTTCGTGAACTACATGGGAGAGCAGGGGAGCGTGCAGGTCGGCGAGTACCTCGGGATCCAGCCCCGCTACGCGGACTCGTCGGACCTCGGCGGGGCGGCGTTCGAGGCGTTCGTGCACCACGCCATGCTGGCCGTCGCCGCCGGGCGCTGCGAGGTCGCCCTCATCGCGTACGCGTCGCGCCAGCGCTCGAAGCGCGCGCGCCGGCTGTCGATATCGAGTTCGGGGAGCGGGGCGTACGCGCCGGACCCGTACCACCTCACGGACCAGTTCCAGGCGCCGTACGGGATGCTCATGCCGATCGGGCCCTTCGCGCTCGTCGCGGCGCGGCACATGTACGAGTACGGGACGACGCGCGAGCAACTGGCCGAGGTGGCCGTGGCGGCGAGCCTGTGGGCGGAACTGAACCCGAAGTCCTGGCGCCGGACGCCGCTCACGCCGGGGGAGGTGCTGGGCTCGCGCCCGATCTCCGAGCCGCTGCACCGGCACGACTGCTGTCTCGTCACGGATGGAGGCGGGGCGATCGTCGTCACGCACCGGGACCGCGCCCGGGACGCGGCGAAGACCCCCGTGCGGGTGCTCGGCGCTGGGGAGAGCCACGCCTTCTGGCATGTGTCCGAGGCCCCCAGCCTCACGCGCTCGGCGGGGTATCTCGCCGTCTCCGAGGCGTTCGGGATGGCCGGCCTCGCGGCGGGAGAGGCGGATTTCTTCGAGGTGTACGACGCATTCACGATCAACGTGATCACCCACCTCGAGGAACTCGGATTGTGCGCCCCGGGGGAGGGGGGACCGTTGATCGAGGGCGGCGCCCTCCGCCCCGGGGGATCGATCCCGGCCATGACATCGGGAGGCGGGCTCTCCTACTGCCACCCGGGCGCGCTCGGCCTCCTGCTGCTGATCGAGGCCGTGCGCCAACTGCGCGGGGAGTGCGGCGAGCGCCAGCTCCCCGACCCCCGGATCGGCGTCTGTCACGGCATGGGCGGCCTCTCCGTCCGCTCCACCGTGGTCCTGGGGCGCGAATGAGCGCCTCCGCCCCGGGCGGCTCCGGCTCGGCCCCGGACGAGATGGGCTACGGGGACGCGCTCAGCCGGCCGTTCTGGGCGGGTGCGGCCGAGGGACGGCTGCTCGTGCAGCGCTGCACGGCGTGCGGCGTGCACCAGTTCTATCCGCGCCCCTTCTGCCTCGCCTGCCAGGACGAGGTCGAGTGGGTCGAGGCGAGCGGCCGCGGTGAGATCTACTCGCTGACCACGAACCACCTGAAGATGACACCGGAATTGGAGCCTCCCTACTACGTGGCCCTGGTCCGGCTCGAGGAAGGTCCGGTCCTGCTCACGCGCATCGTCGACGCGGCCGGCGCGCCGATCGCAAAGGGCGTCGCGATCGGCGATGAGGTCGTGGTGGCTTGGCACGCGCGCCGGGAGGCCCCCCCGCTCCCCGTCTTCACGATCATACCCTAGCGTGATGGCACGCCGTCCATTTCAACGAAGAAGGGGCCGACTCGTGAACCGCTGCGCCTCCATCGCCCTCGTGGCCCTGACCTCCGCCGCCTGCGTACAGGAGCGGACAAGGGTGCCGGCCCCCAGGGCTGAGATACGAGACAGCGCCGGAATCCGGATCGTCGAGAATCCCCGTCCGCCCGAGGGATCCCGCCTGGCGTGGCGTATCGGCCCGGAGCCGCTGGTTTCGATCGGTGTCCTCGAGGGCGAAGAGGCGTACATGCTTTACGGAGCCCTTGACGCCACGCGGCTGTCCGACGGCCGGATCGTGGTCGCCAACCGAGGCACGAACGAGCTGCGCGTCTTCGACGCGTCGGGGACACACTTGGAGAACTGGGCAGGGGAGGGGGAGGGGCCCGGCGAGTTCACCAGCCTGAGCCGTGTCGAACCGTGGCCGGGCGACTCGATCGCCGCCTGGTGGACCCGGACCGGAGGCATCTCGGTCTTCGATTCGGACGGGAACTACGGTCGCACGTTTCGACTCGGCGGCAACGACGAGGATCCGATATGGCTCGCCCCGCGGCCGGAGTCGGCCACGAGGGCCGGATCCGTCCTTGCCACATGGCGCTGGCGGGACGCCGACACGATCGTCGTGCACCTGAGGGATGGCGAAGGCGATCTCAAGGCCCGACTCGGTACTCACCCGGGCCCGGAATACCACCTCACGCCTCCGGGAGCCTATCGGTTCGACCTGTGGGAGCAGATTTTCGGTCGCAGACTCGTCCATGTTCCCTGGGGCGATCTGGTCGTCATCGGCCGCACGGACCGCTACCAGCTCAGGGCGTTCCGGGCGGACGGGTCGCTGGCGCGGATCGTGCGGCGCCAGCACGTGCCCCGACCCCCCGAAAGATCGGATATCGAGGCCCGGATCGAGGAGCAGGTCTCCCTGGTTCCCCTGGAGTGGTCTCCGGAGGAGATCGAACGGTATCAGGCGGATGTTCGTCGTGGGTACCGCGCCGCGCCGGTGGCCGAGCACCTGCCGGCTCTCGACTCCGTGATGGCCGACGCCCTGGACCATCTCTGGGTGAGGGAATTCGAGTCCCCCGCGGACGACCGGCCCGGTGTTCCATGGACCGTTTTCGATCCGGAGGGACGCGTGCTCGGATTCGTGGAGACGCCGGAGGACCTGAAGATCTACGAGATCGGCAGTGACTACCTCCTGGGTCACAGCGGGAATGAACTCGAGGTGGAGTCAGTGCAGTTGTGGCCCCTGGAGCGGTGAACGAATGCGGCCCACGCGCCGGTCAGATCGATCGGTGGTGGCGGCGCGGAAAGCCTGAGTGGGACGCGCCGAGCGCCGTCAGTTCAGGCGGGCGAGTTCGGTCTCGATGTCTTCCCAATCCTTGAGCAGTTGGTCGAGTTCCGCCTGTCGGGCCGTGCGCTCGGCCTCGAGTCGGCGAACACCCTCCGGAGCGGTGCGGTCGTAGAAGGCGGGGTCGGCGAAGATCGCGTCGATCTCGGCGATCCGGGTCTCGGCGGCTCCGATGCTGGCGGTGATCCTGTTACGCTTCGTGCGGAGACCCCCGCCTCGGTAGCGGTTCCGGTTCCCCGTGGGAGTGGCCGCGCCGGCGTTGCGCCGCCCCGCGGACGCGCCCGGGGCGTCGCCCCGCGGGTCGCTGGCGCCGCCAGTTTCCGCCCTCGACGCCCGGGCAACCCGCTTTTCCCTCCGCGCCCTGAGCACGACCGTGTCCACATCCAGGTGGTCGTCCCCGCAGTAGTGGACGTACTCCTCGTAGCTGCCGCGGAAGTCGCGGATCCCCTCCTCGGATATCTCCACGATCCGCGTCGCGAGCCGCGAGACGAACCAGCGGTCGTGCGAGACGAGGATGATCGTCCCGTCGAACGCCCGGAGCGCCTTGACCAGCGCCTCGATCGACTCGAGGTCCAAGTGGTTGGTGGGCTCGTCGAGGACGAGCACGTTGGGCCGCTCGATCGCCATGCGGCAGAAGACGAGCCGCGCCGCCTCTCCCCCAGACAGCTGGCCGAGCCGCTTCTTCGCGTCGTCGCCGGAGAAGAGGACGCGCCCCATCTCCCCGCGCACGAAACCGAGGGTCCGCCCCCCGCAGAAACCGGCGATCCAGTCCTCCGCCGTCTGACCCGGTGACTCGAAGCGGGCCTCCTGGTCCTGCGCGAAGTAGCCCGGCCAGGTCTCGTAGCCCCACGCCACCCGGCCCGCGTCGGATGCGAGTTCGCCCATGATGATCTTGAGCAGGGTGGACTTGCCGATCCCGTTCGGCCCCATGATGGCGAGGCGGTCGCCGCGATCGAGCGTGAGGTCGACCCCGTGCAGCACTTCATTGTCGCCGAACGCCTTCTTCACCCCCTCCACCTCTAGAACGGTGCGCCCGCTCGGACGCCGGGACTCGAAGCGGAACCCCGGATAGCGGCGCGAGCTGACCGGGAGCGGTTGCAGCGTCCCCGCCTTCTTCTCGATCAGCCGAAGTTTGCTCTGCGCCTGCCGCGCCTTACTCGCCTTGGCCCGGAAACGGTCCACGAACTCGCGGTGGTGGGCGATCTCCCGCTCCCGCTTCGCGAGTTCCTTTTCGCGCCGTTCCCGATCCCCTCTCTTTCGAATCAGATAGTCGTCGTAATTTCCGGGATAGACGGTGACCGTCTCATAGTCGATGTCGAGAATATGCGTCGCGACATTGTCCAGGAACCGGTGGTCGTGGGAGATGATGACGATGGCCCCATTGAACTCGCGCAGGAACTTCTCGAGCCAGCGGATCGACAGGATGTCGAGGTGGTTCGTGGGCTCGTCGAGGAGGAGGACGTCGGGCGCGCCGGCGAGGACCTGGGCCAGCAGCACCCGGAGCTTGAAGCCACCGGAGAGAGTCGAGAGTGGCCGGCGGTGGATCTCGTCGGGAAATCCGAGGCCCTCGAGGATCTGGCCGGCGTGAGCCTCCGCGGTGTAGCCGTCGTGTCGCTGGAAGGTCTCCTCGAGTTCCGAGAACCGGTCGGCGTCGAACGCTCCGTCTTCCTTCGCGATCAGAGCCTCTCGCTCGACCATCGCACGCCAGAGTTCCGGATTGCCCATGACGGCGACGCCGAGGATCGGCTCGTCCTCGTACAGGAAGTGGTCCTGACGGAGGATGCCGAGCCGGAGTCGCTTCGGCACGCTGACGGCGCCCTCCGTGGGGTCTTCGGTGCTGCCGAGGATGTTGAGCAGCGTCGTCTTGCCGGAGCCGTTCGCGCCCACGAGCCCGTAGCATTCGCCGGGGTTGAGCAGAAAGGTCGCGTCGCGGAAGAGGACCTGGCCCCCGAACGCCTTCCCGAGCCCCGAGACGGTGATCATGCGCGCGTGAGGATCTGGCCGCCCGCGTCAGGTCGCCGGGCGCCGGGGGGCGAGGGGGCTCAGCAGGACACGCAGTTGTGGTTGTTCTTCGAGCCGAGGCTCTCGAGCAGGGCCACCGCCTCCGGGAAGGGCTGGGTGCGCTGGTAGGGGCCGTTCGCCATGTCGGCGGTCGTCTGGCCGACCCGGCTCACGGCGGTGACGTCCGCGCCGTGTTCGACGAGGAACCGAATCACCTCCAGATCGCCGCGAGAGGCCGCGTTGTGGAGCGGCGTGTAGCCCTCCTCATCCCGCTGGTTCACGTCCGCGCCCAGTTCCTCGACGAGATAGCGCACGGCGGGCATCCAGCCGTCCGGGACGTACCGGTGCGCGTTGCTGGGAAAGCCCTGGCCGTAGCCGATTCCGGTCGCGGCGTGGATGGGAGAGTCCGCCGGCCCGCCAACGGGCACGGGCGGCACGCCGGACAGATCTTGCTTCTCGCGATCCCAGACCGGGGGGGCGCGGGGCGGCACCCTGATCGTGGCGAGGTTGGGGTCCGCCCCGTACTCGACGAGGAGCTTCATGGCCTCCACGTCGAGGGCGTAGGCGGCGCGCCAGAAGGCGGTCGCGCCCTTCAGGTCGATCTGGAGGAGGTCGAAGTTGTAGGAGACCCACCACAGGTGCTTCTCGAGGCGCGCGTCGGGGTCGACGCCCGCGTCGAGCAGGCGCCGCATGACGTCGAGATAGCCGTGTCGCTGCTGTCCGTAGGCGTGCTGCTGCGGATAGCGAGACTTCGGCGCCCATTGGGCGTTGAGGGCCGCGAACAGCGGCGTCGTGCCGGCGGCGGAGGCGAGTTCGGGGTCGGCGCCAGCCTCGAACATCTCCATCGCGAGGTCGAAGTGGCCGTTGATCATCGCGATGAGCATGGGGCTCGTGTGGTCGCCGCCGCTCGCCTCGTTGATGTCCGCTCCGCCCTCGAGCAGCGCGCGGACGGTGCCGGCGTGGCCCTCGCGTGCGGCGTGTAGGAGCGCGGTCATCCCGCCGTGACCACCGATCAGGTCGCCGTAGCCGAGGGGCTCGGGCTCCTCGATCGGGCGCTCGTAGTCGTTCTCCGTCTCGTCCGCCGCGTCTGCCTCGGGGCGTGCGCCCGGGGCGTCACGCCCCGCCGCCAGCGGCCGGTCGGAGGGGGCGGGGCGGGGCGGCACCTCGGGTGCCTCCTGCCCGCGCATGCGCGCGCTGCGGGCGCGCCGGTCCGCCTGCGACCACTCTGCCAGGGCGGTGATGTCCGTCACCCAGGTGGCGAGGCCCGGGTCCGCGCCGCCCTCGAGCAGCGCCCGCACGGCCTCCTCGCGGCCGCGGGCAGCGGCGTACATGAGCGGGGTCTGGCCCCAGCGCCGTTCGCGGGCGTCGGCCTCTCCGCCGCCTTCGAGCAGGAGCCGGACGGCCTCCTCCGCGCCGGCCCCGGCCGCCAGGTGCAGCGGGGTCGCGCCCCCGACATCCTCGGTCGTCGCGGTCTGGCGCGCGCCGCCGGCGAGCAGCAGGCCGACGACCTCGGCACTCCCGACTTCGCTCGCAAGGTGGAGCGCCGTGTAGGCCCCGATGCGCGTCGTCGCGGCCACATCCGCGCCCGCGCCGAGCAGCAGGCGGGCGAGCGGGACGTCCGAGGCGCGCGCGGCCCAGTGGAGCGCCGTCATCCCGTCGCCCTGCGGCGCGCTCACGTCCGCGCCATCGGCGAGCAGCGCCTCCACGCGGGCCACGTCGCCGAGCATCGCGGCGTCCGCGACCGGTGAGTCCGGCGCATGTCCCGCAGCCAGGAGCGCCGCGAGGAGCCCGACCGCTGCCAGCCGCACCGCCGCGCTACGCCGCATCCGCTCGCCCCGCCTCACGAGCCGGCCGCGCTCGTGCCGGGAGCCAAGAGCGACAGCGCCCCCGTGCTGTCCCCGAAGTGGTCGGCGTCCTCCACCCCGAGCGCGTGCATGAGCGAGAGCATCGCGTTCGCCATCGGCGTACCGGGCGCGGCCCGCACGTGCATGCCTCCGTCCAGCTTCCCGTTCGCCCCGCCCGCCACGAACAGGGGGCAGCGCTTGTGGTTGTGTACGTTCGGGTCGCCCATCGGCGAGCCGTAGATGACCATCGTCTTCTCGAGCAGGTCCGTCTCCCCGTCCATCGTGTTCCGCAGCCGCTCGAGCAGGTACGGGACCATCGACACGTGGAATCGGTTGATCTGCGCGAAGTCGTCGATGTTCCCCTCGTCGGCCCCGTGGTGGGAGGCCGGGTGAAACGGCTTGTCGACGCCGCTCTCGGGGAAGACCCGGGCCGACGAGTCACGCCCCAGCTTGAACGAGAACACGCGCGTCACGTCGGACTCGAAGGCGAGCGCCTGGAGGTCGAACATGAGCTGCACGTGATCGACGTACGAGTCGGGCACGCCGGCCGGCGCCTCGGGCAGCGTCCGCTCCTCACCGCTCCGGTTCTGCGCCTCCACGCGCTGGATGCGGCGCTCGATCTCGCGCACGTTCTCGAGGTAGCGGTCCAGCCGGTTGACGTCGTTCGGGCCGAGTTCCCGGCGCAGTTCGCCGATGCGGCCGGCGATGAAGTCGAGCACGCTGCGGTTCGCCCTCCGTCGCGCGGCCCGCTCCTCCGCGCTCCCCCCGGCCCCGAACAACTGGTCGAAGGCGATCCTCGGGTCGCGGATCATGGGGAGCGGCTCCGTGGGCGACTTCCAGCTGATCGTGTCGGTGTACACGCAGGCGTACCCGTAGGCGCAGCCGCCCGACTGGTCGACGTTTTCGATGCAGAGCTGCATGGAGGGGATCGGCGTGTCCTGCCCGAACCGCTGCGCGTAGATCTGGTCCAGCGACGTCCCGGCGAAGATGTCGGAGCCCTCCGTCTGCCGCGGGTGCGACTGGGTCAGGAACGTCGCGCTGGACCGGAAGTGGTCGCCGCCGATCTCCTTCGGGATCGTCGCTTCCGCCGACGCCACGTCGGTGTCGCTGATGATCGTGAGCCGGTCGCGGAACGGTTCGAGGGAGGCGAGCGCCCCCGTGCTCAGGTCGAAGTCGCGCCCCGTCTCGAGCGGTGACCAGTAGCCGTGCGACGCGCCGTACGCGGTCGAACCGGCGGCCCCGTGCACCATCTCGATGCAGATGAGCCGCGTCGGATCGTTGGGGCGGATCGAGGCCCGGAGCCGTCCGGCGGGGACCATCGCGTCCAGCATCGGGAGCGCCATGGTGGCGCCCACTCCCCGAAGGAAGGTCCGGCGCGGGATATACTTGCCTGTGATGATGTCCATCGACTCCCCTAGTTCCCGTTGCCGGGGTCCGGTTGTTCGATCCCCTGCTCGACGACGGCCCCGCTCCGGCTCATGAGGAACGCCGGGCTCTGCGCCACGCCGAGGATGAAGGCGGACATGCGATAGCCGTCGGCCTCCGCGCGCCGCGTGATCTGACGTATGGTCGGCATGTCGAAGTACTCGACTCTGCGGCCGAGGGCGTAGGCCATGAGATTCTCGGTGAACGTTCTCGCCAGCGACTCGCGCCGGGAGAGGAGGGCGGTCCGCAGATCCGCGGGGCTCGACAGCGGCGTCCCGTCGTACAGTTCGCCGCTGGGATCGATGGCGCGCCCGCTGTCGTTGATCCGGTGGGCGCCCGTCACGTCGAAGTTCTCGAGCGCGAGCCCGAGCGGATCGATGACGCGGTGGCACGACCGGCAGGCCGGACTCGCGCGGTGCATCTCGAGCCGCTCGCGCACCGTCAGGAAGCGGCCCTCCTCCGCCTCCTCGATCGCCTCGAGATCCGGCACGTCCGGCGGCGGCGGGGGCGGCGGCGTTCCGAGCAGCACCTCCATGACCCACTTGCCGCGCAGCACGGGCGAGGTGCGGTTCGCGTGCGAGGTCGAGGTCAGGATGCTCCCGTGCCCCAGCACGCCGCGGCGGCTCTCACCGGGATAGGCGACCTTCCGGAAGTGCGTCCCGGCCACCCCGGGAATCCCGTAGTGCCGCGCGAGCCGCTCGTTCACGAACGTGTAGTCCGCCGTCAGGAGCTCGAACAGGCTGCGGTCCTCGCGCACGAGGTGCTCGAACAGCAGTTCCGTCTCGCGCCGCATGTCGTCGGCGAGCTGCTCGTAGAAGTCGGGGAAGCGCAGCGCGTCCGGGTGCACGTTGTCGAGGTCCTGGAGGCGCAGCCACTGCGCGGCGAAGCGCGACGCCAGCCCCTCGGCGTCCGGGTGCGCGAGCATCCGCCGCACCTGCGTCTCGACCCCCGCCTCGTCGGACAGCCCGCCCGTCCGCGCGGCCTCGACCAGCCCGTCGTCGGGCGGCATCCCCCACAGGAAGAACGAGAGTCGCGAGGCGAGGTCGATCGGCGCGATCCGGTACAGACCGTCGGCCGCGTCCCCCGGCTTTCCCGCGGGCGGTTCCTCGAAGCGGAAGATGAAGTCCGGGCTGGCGAGGATGCCCTGGAGCGCCGTGCGCACCCCGACCTCGAAGCCCCCGTCGCCGGTCCCCGCTTCGTACAGAGCCATGAGCGGATCGATGTCACCGGCGCCGACGGGCCTGCGGTACGCCTGGCGCGCGAGCCTCTCCACGATCTCGCGGGCGCAGCGCGCTTCCGCCTCGGGGTCGCCCGCTTCGGGCCGGCAGGTGAGGATCCGGGCGCGGGTCGGGGTGTCGGAGATCCCGGTGACGCCGAACGGGCCGCGCACCGTGAGGTCGCGCAGGTGGGCGACGACCGTGATCCCGTGCGAGTAGCCGATCTTCTTGTCCGCGAGGCTCCATTCGTGCGGCGACACGAGGTCTTCGATCGGCCCGTCGAAGCGCTTAATGAAGGCGGCCGCCACCCGGTGCGGGCCCGCCGTCACGTGGATCGGCTCCGTCTCGACCTGAACCCCGTTCGGGTCCTGGCGGTGCATCCAGCGGTCGATGTCGATCAGGGCCATGCGCTCGCCGTCGATCGAGAGTTCGACCTGCTCATCGAACGGCGTCGTCTGCCCGAAGAAGTTCCCGGTGGACTCGTGCTGGAAGGCGAGGCGGAAGATGTACTCGCCGTCCGCCACGAAGTTGTGCACGACCGCGATCCCGCCCCGCGTGCCGATCGGCGTCCCCGGGACGTGCTGCCGCTGCTCGGCGTAGCGCGACACCTCGTACTCGGTCTCGCTCGGCGTCAGGGAGAGGTCGCCGAGCGCCACCCGGCTGATCTCGCCCGCCGCGGTCAGGTACCCCTCGAGGAGCGTCGCGGAGAGGTTCTGCACGTCCGCGATGTTGTCGAAGCCCGCGCTGATCGTCTCGTTCGGGAGGTACGCGGAGGCGTCGACCTCGAGTCCAAGCAGGGCGCGGATCGAGCGCTCGTACTCCACCCGGTTCAGACGCTGGAAGGAGCGGGCGCCGGGGTCCGGGCGGTCGGCGGCCGCGGCGTCGACCCGCGCCTCGAGCGTCAGCGCGAGTTCGAGCAGGTCCTCCGCCGCCGGGCGCCGGATCCCGGGCGGCGGCATCATCCCGGCCCGCAGCTTGCGGATCATCTTCTCCGCCGTCTCCGCCTCGAGGTGGGCCGCTTCCACCACGAACCGTTCGAGGGAGAGGTTGCCGAGCAGCCGCCTGTCGTTGTGACAGTTCGTACAGACCTGGCTCACGATCGTCTGCGGGATCGTGTCCGGGACGAGCCCGTGCGCGTGCGCCGCCGGCGGGGAGAAGCGCGACCACCCCGCGGGAAGGGCGGCGATCAGCCCCCAAAGCGCGATGCAGAACAGCGCAACCAGGAGTTTCTTCATGTGAATCGCCCGTCCTCGGGGCCGAAACGCAAATCAACCTCCCAATATAGGACGGTTGACCTGATCCCGCCCTACCGATCCCGCCCTACGTGGGCCGTTTGCGCAGTTGGTACATCCCGAGCGTGAGCAGGGGGAGGACGAAGATGAAGAGGAAGGCCCAGCTCAGGGCGCCGAAGCCCGTGGCGATGAGGTCGATGATCCCGAATCTGGAGAGGGCGGAGGCGAGGAGCAGGAGGACGACGGCCACCGCCGGTCGCACCGCCGCCGGCATGTGGGCCTTCCGCGCCGCGAACGCGCCGTCGATCCGTTCGTTGAAGGCGTGGATCAAGCCGGTCCCCGACTCGATGAGGGTGCCGAAGAGTACGACCTGAAACGCGATCTGGAACCCTCTTGAGCCGAGCAGTTCGAGTAGATGGTTGGCCGGCACGGGGCGGTCCAGGATCCCCGGGTACTGCCCACTCATCGCCACGAAAAAGAGGATGGCGGGGATCATCGCGATCGGCCCCGTGAGCGCGCCCGCCCACAGCGCCTCCCTTCGCCGCCGGATGTGTCGTGTGGCGAAGAGCATCGCCGGCACGAGCGAGAGCTGCAGCACCCCGTACCGGAATCCCGACAGCGCCCAGCCCTCGCGGACTTCACCCGACGCCAGCGCGGCCCCGATGCTGCCCCCGAAACGGCTGATCGACCAGGCGAAGAAGAAGATGTAGACACCATACAGGAGGAACGACCAGCCCGAGAAGAACCGCTCGATCGTTCCCGTCCCCTTGAAGACGAGGAAGCCGATGGCGAGGAGGAGTCCGACGACCCCCACCCAGTACGGCAGGCCGAACGTCTCGAGGAGGAAACTCCCTGCGGCCGATCCGATCACGGCCAGGATGAGGAGGACGGCGCACAGGAAGCCGATTTCGTACACGAACCAGCCGCGCCCGAGCAGCCGCTGGAAGAACGTCCGGTAGTCGTACGTCCCGAAGGCGCGGACGAACTCGAACGAAGCCATCGAGGTGAGGCTCACCAGAAGCATCGATGGGAGCAGCATGCCGAGCAGGCCTCCGAGGGGCCCGAAGCGGAGGAAGAACTCGACGAGTTCGCGCCCCGTCCCGTACCCGCCCGCGATGATGATGGACTGAAAGACGAACCCCGGCAGCAGATACCGTCGAAACCAGGAAGTCATCGCAGGGGCTCACGGCGATACTCGATCAGCGCCGACCGGCCGACGATCTCGAGTACCCGGATCCAACGCTCGCTCCCGTCGGCGTCCTCCAGGTGAAGTTCAGTGTCTGGCCGAATGTACACCGGCCGCTGCAGTTCCCCAGTGACCTCTCCAGTGACCTCTCCATTGACAACGATATTCTCCGCCCGGATGCGTGCCGCGCCGAGAGCCGTGTCGAACGGCGCGACGAACGCGGACGAAGAGCCGCTGCCGGTGATGGTCAGGCGCCCCGCCAGGCCCGGAATGTCGCCGGAACCCTGCGGGAAGATGACACCGCCGCCTCCCGAGAGCCGGGCGAGGTCGACGGCGATCGCCCGCTCCGCCGGGAGCCATTCGCGCTCCAGCCGTGCCTCGAAGCCGGGAGCGGCCACGAACAATGTCAGTGGCAGCGTCAGTGGCAGCTCGGTCAGCGACCGTCCAGGTCGAGGATCGCCTCGCCCCGCGCGTCGGTCCTCGCAGACTTCCACCTCACATTCGACGGAGACGTCCAGGCGCCCTCCCGAGAGTACTTGAACGACGCCGGCCCCATCACGCAGGGCCGCGGCCCGGACCATCCGCCACGGCAGGAGTTCGCCATCGGCCCATCGCTGGCGCTCATCGCCGCCGTACACGACGACGGGATCGCTGGCGGGCGGCTCCGGGAGGTGGTCTCGCACGCGCCGGACGGTGCGCAACATGTCCGGTGAGGGCGCACCCGCGGCCCTCGCCTCGAGCAGGGTTCGTCCCCTCGCGTTCTCGATCACCAGATCCGCCTCGACGCCGTTCCGGTCCCGATAGAAGGTCAAGCCCCGCTGTCCCAGACCTAGCAGTCCGTGGTAAAAGTCGGGATGTTCCGCGCCGGCATTGATGGTTAGATTGTGGCCGGGACAGGAGTGGCCAGTCAGTCGGAGGTGGGCGATGGCGATGGGGCGGCGGAGGGGCGGGCGGCAGAAGGCGCTGTTCGTGGCTGCGGCGGGGATCCGGGCTCCGGGGCACCCGTTCTACCGGGCGCTGGACGGGATGCTGGCGGAGGCGGGCTTCGACGGGTTGTGCGAGGAGACGTGCGCGGCGTACTACGCGGAGCGGCTGGGCCGTCCGAGCGTGGCGCCGGGGGTGTACTTCCGGATGCTTGTGGTGGGGTATCTGGAGGGGATCGGATCTGAGCGGGGGATCGCGTGGCGGTGCGCGGAGTCTCTGTCGCTGCGGGAGTTCCTTGGCTACGAGCTGGACGAGAACCCGCCGGACCACTCGACGGTGTCGCGGACGCGGCGGCGCCTGTCGGCGGAGGCGCACGAGGCAGTGTTCGCCCGGGTGCTGGAGCTCCTGGAGGAGAGCGGGCTGTTGAGCGGCAAGACGCTGGGGATCGACTCGACGACGCTGGAGGGGAACGCGGCGATGCGGTCGATCGTGCGGCGGGACACGGGGGAGGGATACCAGCTGTTCCTGGAGGGTCTGGCGGAGGCGTCGGGGATCGAGACGCCGACGAGGGCGGACCTGGCGAAGCTGGACCGGAAGCGGCCGAGGAAGGGGAGCAACGAGGACTGGGAGCACCCGCACGACCCGGACGCGCGGATCACGAAGATGAAGGACGGGCGGACGCGCATGGGCCATAAGCTGGAGCATGCGGTGGACATGAGCTCGGGGGCGGTGTGCGGGCTGACGGTGCAGCCGACGACGGGTGGCGACTGCGCCTCGCTGCCGAAGACGCTGGGGGAGGCGCGCGGGCAGCTGGAGCGGGTGGGGGCGGAGGTTCGGGAGCTGGTGTGCGACAAGGGCTACCACTCGAACGCGACGATGAAGCGCCTGGCGGGGCTCGGAGTGCGGAGCTACGTGAGCGAGCCGAACCGGGGTCGTCGGAGCTGGAAGCGGGACCGGGCCGCGCAGAAGCCCACCTACGCCAACCGGCGCCGGATCCGAGGCGCTCGTGGCAAGCGCCTGCTGAGGGCGCGGGGCGAGAAGCTGGAGCGCGCCTTCGCCCACATGCTCACCACCGGCGGCATGCGCCGGACGCACCTGCGCGGGCACGAGAACATCCGCAAGCGGATGCTGGTGCACGCGACCGGGTTCAACCTCGGGCTCCTGATGCGGCACCGGTACGGCTACGGCACGCCGAGGAGTCTTCAGGGCAGACGTGCGTCCACGCTTCAAACGGGAGGCCTCCGGGTCGCTTTTTCGGCCCTTTTCCGGCCGAAATCGCGCGTTTTCGGCCACCCGGGACCCGTCGAGGCCCGGATATCACTCCGACGACGCCCCGGCCGCGTCGGCGCAACAGTCCGCCGACACTTTGCCGAGGTCATATTCCGTGGCCCGCAGCGCGCTTTTGCCACGGCCTGCTAGATTGGCCCGGTTCTTCAACGCTTCCGAGACTACCCAGGTCTCGAAGATGGGGCCGCGCAGCGGATGGGAACGAAGCTGGCGCAGTTCGTGGATGCCGAGGAGCCAGCAGACCAGGCCGGTGTCGCAGAAGTAGAGCTTCGGCGCTTTCACGAGACGCTTGCGGATGTTGCCGTGGAACGCGGGCAGACGAAAGACGATGAAGCTCGTCTCGAGGACGTCCACCCACCGCCTGGCCGTCGGTTGGGTTATGCCGCAGTCGTTGGCAAGCGATGAGTAGTTGAGGAGTTGACCGGTGCGGCGCGCGCACGATCCAAGGAATCGCTGAAACGTCGTGAGGTCGCCGACGTTCAAGATCGTTCGAACGTCGCGTGCCAGATACGTACCGATGTACTCGCGGAGGAAGGCAGTCGGATCGAGTGTCTGATCGAGGATTCGCGGATAGCCCCCGGTGAAGAGCGCTTCATCGAGACTGGCGGGGGGATGGGCGAAGCGTCGGATTTCTCCCCATGTCAGCGGCAGCAGTTCGTAAAGTGCGGTGCGTCCGGCCAGCGATTGGCCGATGGACTCCAGGAGGAGCAGGTCTTGGGAGCCGGCGAGGATCCAGCGGCCGGGCGCCGGGTCGTCGTCAACGATGCCCTGCAGACAGGACAGCAGGTCCGGCGCGCGTTGGATCTCGTCAATGACCGCGCCCTCCGGGAGTTCGCCGAGGAAGCTGCGTGGATCGTTGAGCGCGAAAGTCCTTGCGTCCGGCCCTGCGAGCGTCCGGTAGGCATGCCCGGGGAACAGCGTCCGGCAAAGCGTCGTCTTCCCACTTTGCCTCGGCCCCGTGAGCGTCACGACGGGCATGGTCGCCGCGGCCCGTCTGAGCAACGGTGCGAGATCTCGAGCGATCATGGGTGAGTCAGCGCCCCTGTGTCGGCCTATGCCAATTGAAAATCTGATTTTGAATTGGCATAACGCCATACAGGGAGGTCACACAACAACCACGGGCAGGAACCACACTCGCGTTCGCTCGGGTTGCCCCTCGAGTTACCCCTCGAGTTGCCGGGCGGAGCGGCTATCCCGGGCCCGGCTTTGCGAGTCCGTCGCGCCATGTCGCGAGCGGAATTGGACTCGGACGTCGCTCGCGTACCGAGGAGGCCAGCAACTCCAGCACACGCATCGAGATGCCGCCCAGGCGCTCGCGCCACCGCTGGCGGCGCTCCTCCGCCGGCTCGCGGCAGCGTGCGAGATCGGGATCGAGTATGCGCTCTCCGATCTCGCGGACGAGACCGGGCGCGCTTGTGATGAGCACGACCTCCGGCTGCATGCGAAAGCTCACGTAGTCGAAGTTCGCCGAGCCGAGGACGACCGAGTCGTCGATCCGCATCACCTTCGCGTGCGTCATGGGCCCGGGAAGCATGAGAACCTCGAAGCCTTCGCGTCGCGAGGCGTCGAGCGTGCCCCATTTCATCACGGCCCGGTTGTGCGCCTCCGGCATCATCACCGTGACGTGCACGCCGCGGCGGTGTGCTCGGCCGAGGGCGCTCCAGAACGGCTCGCTGATGTACGGGCACTGGACGACGATCCGGTGCGTCGCCCGGTCGAGTGCGCGGGAGACGGCGTCGCGCAGCCCGGCGTTGCCCCGGCCGTCTCCGACCACGATCTCATCGCCGTCGATCTCGGCCGCCGCCGCCTGGTCGTTTCCCCGCCACGTGTGCTCGAAGTCCTCGCGCAGGAACGCGGCGATCCCCGGGCTTTCGATGCGGATCATGAAGTCGTGCCAGGCGAAGTTGTGGTCGCTGAAGTTGATGCCGCCCAGGTAGGCGATCCGGTCGTCGATGGCGATGAGCTTCTTGTGGTTGCGGGCGATGAGTCGGTGAAACCGCCGGCCCACCGGCCAGGTGAACCTCACGGGCACCCTGCCGCGCTCCAGCCGGTCGCACATCTCGCCGGTGGCCGCGACCTCGCGCTGGAGGACCGCGTCGCGCCGCGCCGCCGGCAGACCGATGAAGCGGTCGTTGATCAGGTACTTCGTCACGGCGTCCACGACGATGCGCTTTCGGGGCGCCGCGCAGGCCAGCAGGGCCTCCGCCAGGCCCAGCCCGGCCGCGTCGCCCTCGAACGAGAGCGTCTGTACGTAGACATAGTCACGCGCCGTGCGGATGTCGCGTTCGAGGTGCTCCCAGAACTCGGCGCCGCCGAGGCACAATCTCATCGAACGAGACGTCGGCTCGCCCGTCCCGTTCACGCAGCCGCGCCTTTCTCGTCCGTCCGCACGTCATGGACGTGTCGTCGTGCCTCGACGAGCAGCACGAACGCTCCCAGGATCGTCCCGATAAACGTCGTGAGCAGCCGCCAGCCGACCACCCACAGCACCGTCACCTCGGCGAGCAGCACCCGATTCATCAGGAGCCCCGTCGAGGTCTCGGCGATGCCGGAGGCACCCGGCGTCGGCGAGAAGTACAGGACGATGTGCTGAAGAAGCTGAAGTCCGATGAAGGAGAGGTCGACCGGCCCCTGGAGCGCCGCCGCGAGGACGTAGCCCATGAGATACTTGTTGAGGAAGAGCAGGGCGGTCGCGGCGCACACCCAGACGAGCGTCACTTTCCCGCGCGACGCGACCGCCCGGATCCCGGAGCCCAGCCGCTCGACCTCACGGCTCAGCAGACGTCGGCCCGCCGCCGCCCAGCGCCGGACCCGCGTCCCCCGTCTCGATACCGCGCCGAGGGAGCGTCGAAGCAGCCGAACCGTACCCCGCTGCGCGGCGACGGCCGAAATGAGCAGACCCGCCAGCGCCGTGATGGCGGCCACCGTGATAACGAGCGCGACCAGCACGCCTCGGGACAACGCCTCGCGCGGCACGAACGCCAGAGCGGCGAGACCGCCGAGTGCGAAGAAGAGGAGCGTGGCGACGAACGTCAGGATCGAGGCGAGAATCGCTTCCGACAACCGCGCCCCACGCCTGCACAGGACGTAAAGCTGCGCGGCACCGCCGCCCGTCTGCGCCGGCGTGATCGCGCCCAGCAGCATGTTCGCCCAATTCGCTCGCATACAGTGCCAAAGCGAGACGCGCGAAAAGACACTTCCGTCGAGAAGCAGTCGATACCGGAGGCCGCCGAGCGTGAAGTCGAGTGCCAGCAGCGCCAGCAAGGCGATGGCGAACACCGGCGTGATGCGGGCGAGGATGCTGCCGAGCTCCAACGGAGGGCGCCATCGGATGAGCGCCGCGATTCCCAACATGGTGAGGCCGCCAAACGCGAGCGCGCCGATGATCAGCTTGCCTCGCGCAGGGATGGGGGAACTCGGCTGGGGACTCGCCACTCGTCCTTCTTTTCCTGGTACCGGGGTATTCGCGCGCACAACCTGTCGGCGGGGGCTCGGAAGGGCCCATTACGCCTTGCGGGGGGCGGCGAGATTCAACGAGCCCGCGATCCCGCGCGGATCGTGAGCCGATCGAGTGAGGCGCCCGAGCAGCGGCGACCGTGGCCGCTCGCCCTTACATGCCCGTGTCGGCGATCGACTCGCGGATCTTCTCGACGGTGAGGGCGGTCCGGTAGGCCTGGAGCGTGCGGCCGATCTCGATCGTCTCCTCCTTCGGGGCGATCGGGACGCCGTTGATCTTCGCCAGCCCCGCCTTCACGCGCTGCTCGTAGCGGACGACGGTGGGGTCGACGACCATCATCAGGCTCGTGATCCCGAAGCTGTCGTGGATCCCGTCGTTCTCCGTCTCCACGATCCCGAGTTCGGACTCGAGGAAGTCGCCGCCGCCGTAGCGGTAGTACTCGGGGATGTGGTGGGCGTGGGCGTCGTCCCAGCGTTGGTTGAGGCGGGCGGCGACGTTCGCCATCCCCTGCACGTTTCCGCCGCTGTCGCCGATGAAGATGATGTGCTCGAAGCCGTGGGCGCGGAGGCTGGAGGCGACGTCATCGAGCACGGCCTCGAACGTCTCCTGGCGGAGCGAGATCGTGCCGGGGTAGCGCATGTGGCTGGACGGTTCGTCGATGTCCCCCTCGGGGACGAGCTTCATGATCGGCGTGCAGAGCGCCTTGCCCAGCTCCCGGGCGATCGACTCGCACGTCCCCTGGAGGACGTAGTTGTGCTTGCCGGTGGCGACGTAGGGCCCGTTCTGCTCGATCCCGCCCGTGGGGACGATCGCGATGTTGTAGCCGTCGGCCATCATGTCGCGGACTTCCATCCACGTGAGTTCCTCGATCCAGATCGAGTCGAACATCTCGATCGGCCGTTCCGTGACCAGCTCGGCATCGATGCGGGCTTCGTACTCGGCCATTGCCCGGGCGCGCTCTTCCGGCGTCATCTCCTGGTTCTGGGCCAGGGTTCCGGCGGGGAGGGCGAGGGAGATCACCGCGACGGTGAGAAACGCGGTCAACGTGGTCAATACAGGGCGGGCGTCCTTCATCGTCCTCCTCCTGTTTCTTTTCGCCGGACCACCAGCCAGCGACTTTGAAGGGCAGGGGTCGGCGCATGAGCGGCCGTCCGTACGCGCCGCCAGAGAGCGAATCTCCGCCCGACGGAAGCACGCGAGCAAGGGGTTGAGAGAACTGTGCGAGTACAGGGCGACGGAAATGCGGGGCCGTCGGGCGGCTAGCCGCCGAGGATGAGATCGAAGGCGTCGAGGGGGTCGACCAGCTTTTCGGCCAGCGCCTCGGCGAGCGCGGAGGGCGTCAGGTCGCGGTCCGAGCTGGCCTCGAAGGCGATGCGGGGGAGCTCCAGCACGCGGACGCGCCGGCCGGAGACGTGGAACACCTGGTTCCGGGCGGGGCAGTCGGTCTCCGCGAGCCACGCGACGAGATTGGCGATGTGCTCGGGCCCGAACGGGTCGTACCCCGTCTCGTCGGGTCCGCCCAGCTGATCGGCGCCGGTCATGCCCGCCACCATGCGCGTGCGCGCCGAGGGCGAGATCACGTTGGAGCGCACGCCGTAGGGGAACCCCTCGATGGAGAGGACCCTCGAGAGGCCGACGACCCCCATCTTCGCGGCGCCGTAGTTGGCCTGGCCGAAGTTGCCGCACAGGCCGGAGGAGGAGGTCGTGTGGATGACGGAGGCCCGGCGCGGCCGGCCCGCCTTCGCCTCGGCACGCCACCAGGTGAGCGCGTGCCGGCTGGGCGCCGCGTGCCCCTTGAGGTGGACGGCGACGACCGCGTCCCATTCCCGCTCGGACATGTTGAAGAGCGCGCGGTCGCGGAGAATCCCGGCGTTGTTCACGAGGATATCGAGCCCGCCGAAGGCGTTGACCGCGTGCGCGATCAGATCGCGGGCCTCGTCCCAGTGCGAGACGTCGTGCCCGCTGGGGACGGCTTCGCCGCCGGCCGCCCGGATCTCCTGGCACACGGCCTCGGCGGGTCCGCCATGCGCGCCCTCGCCCGCGATGTTCACGCCGAGGTCGTTCACCACGACGCGCGCGCCGCCCGCCGCGAGGGCGAGCGCGTGCGCCCGCCCGATGCCGCGGCCCGCACCTGTGACGACCGCGATGCGCCCCGCCAGGCGGCTCACCGCGCGTCGTCCCGCCGAGTCAGCGAGCGGCCGCGGCCCATCAGCCGTCGATGCGCTGGCAGGCGGCTCCGAACCGGCGGATCCCCTCGTCCAGTTCCTCCTCGGTGATGAGGAGGGAGGGGCCGATCCGGATCACCTGTCCGTTGAGTCCGCCCCGGCCGATCAGGAGGCGCTCCTCGCGCGCGGCTTCGAGCAGGGCTCCGGCCCGGTCACCGTCCGGCGTCTTCCTTGCGCGGTCCGTCACGAGTTCGACGCCCTGCATGAGGCCCAGGCCGCGTACGTCGCCGATCCAGGTGTGCGCGCTTCGCAGCGCCTCGAGGCCGGCCCGCAGTTGCGCCCCGCGTTCCGCGGCGCGGGCCGGGACATCCTCGCGCCTCATCACGCCGAGCGTGGCTCGCATCGCCGCCATCGAGATCGAGTTCCCCCCGTAGGTCGAGATCGACGGGCCCTGCCACGCCTCGGCGATCTCCGGCCGGGTGACGGTCGCTCCGACCGGATAGCCGTTCGCGATCCCCTTGGCCATCACCATGATGTCCGGCTCGACGCCCCAGTGCTCGATCCCGAACCAGTGCTCGCCCGCGCGGCCGAACCCGGCCTGCACCTCGTCGCTGATGAAGAGGCCGCCGTAGCTCCGGATGACCTCGGCCGCCCGCTGGAAGTAGTCCGGCGGCGGCACGATGACGCCCGCCACGCCCTGGATCGTCTCCGCGAAGAAGGCGGCCGGCTTCCCGCCGGTCGTCGTCTCGATCACCTCCACGAGGTCGTCGATGAAGAAGTCCGTCGCCTCCGGACCCCCGCCGACCGGCGACCGGTAGGCGTAGGGGGAGCGGGCGTGGACCACCCCGTCGGTGCCCCCGCCCGGGAGCCGCCAGGCGCCCTGCGCGGTCATGTGGCTGGTCAGCGTGCTGCGCCCGGAGTACGAGAGCCGCAACGCGACGATCTCGTGCCGGCCCGTGTACAGCCGCGCGGTCGCCACCGCGGCCTCCACCGCCTCCGTGCCGCTGTTCGTGAAGCAGGTCGTCCTCAGCGATCCCGGCGTGATCTCCGCGAGCGCGCGCGCGGCCTCGATCTGGCCTTCGGTCACGTAGAGGGCGGAGGTGTGTCCGAGCCGCCCCATCTGGTCGTGCACCGCGTCCAGCACGGCCGGGTTACAGTGGCCGACCGAGGTCGTGAGGATGCCCGCGAACAGGTCCAGGTACTCGTCTCCGTCCACGTCCCGTACCCAAACGCCCTCACCCTCGGAGAGCGCGAGCGGTTCGCTGTAGTAGGGGCGGACCCACGGGAAGAGGTAGTGGGCCTGCGCTGCGGCCAAGGCCTGGGTGCGGGACTCCGCTGCGGTGGTCGTTTGTACGCTGCTCACGGGCACTTTCCTGCCTAACCGGCATTCCGCCGGTGGTTGGAGTGCGTCCCTGCCGGCTGCGGCGGCGCGCGAAGCCGTGGAAGCCGTGATAGTGAGGTTCCCCAAAGCCGCGAGCAAGCAGGCAGGTGACTCAATCGACAACGTGGGCGCGGAACGACCTGAGACCTTCAGTGCCGTGCAGGAAGGACTCTGGACCACGCCGACTCTCCCCGATAGTTCTCTTCACCGTTTCGTGGCCGCTCCGTCCGCCACCGCTAATCCGATGAGACCTGGCCGCAGCCCGGGGGAGAGACCGCGCCGTGTCCCAATCGCCCCAGCAGAGGATGATCTGTTCGCACGAGGCCGACCCTACCAGTTGGCGGCCCCGCGCGGGCGGACGCGGGTCACCCCGGTCGCGCAGCGCCGGGCTGGGACTTGGGCTGGCCCTTCTCTCTGCCTGTGACGGCGGGGAATCCGTCACCGATCCGCCGCCACCTCCGAACCGGCCGCCGGCGGTGGTGTCGGCGATCGAGGCGGTGACGGTGGAGGCGGGCGGGACGTTGGTGGTGGACGCGTCGGGTCACTTCGCCGACCCGGACGGGGACGCGCTCGAGTACGCGGCGTCCTCGTCGGGGCCGGGGGTGGCGACGGCGTCGGCCGCGGGCGCGGAGGTGACGGTGACGGGGGTGTCGCCGGGGACGGCGGAGGTGACGGTGACGGCGCGGGACCCGGGGGGTCTGTCGGCGTCGCAGCCGTTCACGGTGACGGTTCCGAACCGGCCGCCGGCGGTGGTGTCGGCGATCGAGGCGGTGACCGTGGAGGCGGGCGGGACGCTGGTGGTGGACGCGTCGGAACACTTCGCCGACCCGGACGGGGACGCGCTCGAGTACGCGGCTTCCTCGTCGGGGCCGGGGGTGGCGACGGCGTCGGCCGCGGGCGCCGAGGTGACGGTGGCGGGGGTGTCGGCGGGGGCGGCGGAGGTGACGGTGACGGCGCGGGACGCGGGGGGTCTGGCGGCGTCGCAGCCGTTCACGGTGACGGTTCCGAACCGGCCGCCGGCGGTGGTGTCGGCGATCGAGGCGGTGACCGTGGAGGCGGGCGGGACGCTGGTGGTGGACGCGTCGGAACACTTCGCCGACCCGGACGGGGACGCGCTCGAGTACGCGGCATCCTCGTCGGGGCCGGGGGTGGCGACGGCGTCGGCCGCGGGCGCCGAGGTGACGGTGGCGGGGGTGTCGGCGGGGGCGGCGGAGGTGACGGTGACGGCGCGGGACCCGGGGGGTCTGGCGGCGTCGCAGCCGTTCACGGTGACGGTGCCGAACCGGGCGCCGGCGGTGGTGTCGGCGATCGCGGCGGTGACCGTGGAGGCGGGCGGGGCGCTGGTGGTGGACGCGTCGGAACACTTCGCCGACCCGGACGGGGATGCGCTCGAGTACGCGGCATCCTCGTCGGATCCGGGGGTGGCGACGGCGTCGGCTGCGGGCGCGGAGGTGACGGTGACGGGGGTGTCGGCGGGGACGGCGGCGGTGACGGTGACGGCGCGGGACCCGGGGGGTCTGGCGGCGTCGCAGCCGTTCACGGTGACGGTTCCGAACCGGCCGCCGGCGGTGGTGTCGGCGATCGAGGCGGTGACCGTGGAGGCGGGCGGGGCGCTGGTGGTGGATGCGTCGGGTCACTTCGTCGACCCGGATGGGGACGCGCTCGAGTACGCGGCTTCCTCGTCGGGGCCGGGGGTGGCGTCGGCGTCGGTTGCGGGCGCGGAGGTGACGGTGGCGGGGGTGTCGGCGGGGACGGCGGCGGTGACGGTGACGGCGCGGGACCCGGGGGGTCTGGCGGCGTCGCAGTCGTTCACGGTGACGGTGACATCTCCGCCGCCACCACCACCACCACCACCGCCTCCACCGCCGCCGCCGCCACCACCACCACCACCACCGCCGCCACCACCGCCGCCGCCACCGCCACCACCGCCGCCACCACCGCCGCCACCGCCGCCACCGCCACCGCCACCACCGCCGCCGCCACCGCCACCGCCGCCACCGCCACCGCCGCCGCCGCCTCCTCCTCCTCCTCCTCCTCCTCCGGCTGGTACGGCGACCTACCGTGTCGTGTTCTCGGCCACGTGGAGCGCCTCCACCCACCCGAACATGTTCCCTTCCGGCGCGCATTTTTCGTCACTCATCGGCGTCCTCCACAACTCCAGCGCGGAGTTCTGGGCGTTTGGCGAGACTGCCAGCGCGGGGATCGAGCGTATGGCCGAAACGGGCGGCACGAGCACGCTGACGGCGGAAATCAACGCTCGGTTGTCGGGTGGCGCGGTTGCCGTCATTCGCGGCTCGGGCGCGAGTAGCCCCGGAAGCGCCACGATTCAGCAGATCGACATGCAGACGGACTATCCGCTTGTTACGCTGGTGACGATGATTGCCCCCAGCCCGGACTGGTTCGCCGGCGTGTCCGGACTCTCGCTGCTGGACGGGGGCGGAGAGTGGATCGACGAGTTGACCGTGAACCTGTATCCGCTTGACGCGGGGTCGGACAGCGGGCCCTACTACACCTCAGCCAATCAGGACACGCAGCCCAAGGAAGCGATCAGCGGACTTCAGGGGGTGGCCCCCTTCTCCAGTGCTCCGGTAGGCAGCTTTACATTCACCCGTACGGACAGATAGCCGTCCTATTCGTCCTCGCCCCAGCGGTAGAAGCCGCGGCCGCTCTTCTTCCCGAGCCGGCCCTCGGCGACCATGCGTTCGAGCAGGGCGGGGGGCTGGAACACCGGCGACCTCAGTGTCTCGTGCAGATAGCGCGCGATATCGAGCCGCACGTCCAGTCCGACGAGGTCGCCGAGCTTGAGCGGGCCCATGGGGTGGCGGTAGCCGAGCCTCATCGCGGTGTCGATGTCCTCGGGGCTCGCGACGCCCTCCTCGACCATGCGGATCGCCTCGAGTCCGAGTGCGACGCCGAGCCGCGAGGAGGCGAAGCCGGGCGAGTCGGCGATCACGATCGGCGTCTTCCCCATCCGATCGGCGGCCTCGCGGGCGCCGGCGACGGTCTCGTCCGAGGTCTCCGCGCCGCGCACGATCTCGACCAGCGCCATGATGTGGACGGGGTTGAAGAAGTGCATCCCGACCACCCGCTCCGGAGATGGAAGCCCATGCGCGAGGTGGCTGATGGAGAGGGAGGAGGTGTTCGTCGCGAGCACGGCGTGATCGGCCGCAGCCTCCGTGCAGGCGAGGAGAATCTTCCGCTTGAGATCGAGTTGCTCCGGCACGGCCTCGATCACGATGTCGACCTCGTCGGCCGCTTCATTCAGGTATCGGGTGAAGGAAAGCGCGCCGAGGACACGCTCCCGTTCGTCGGGCGTCACCTTCCCGCGCTGGATCCCCTTCCGGAGATTGGCCTCGATCCTGTCGCGCGCCGCGTCGAGCGCCTCCGGCAGGATGTCGAAGAGACGCGTCTCGTAGCCGGCCATGGCCGCGACCTGGGCGATCCCGTGGCCCATGGTCCCGGCCCCGAGGACGGCGAGCGCGGGGCGGAGGGCGGACGCGTCGGCCCGGGAGGCCACCTCAGTCCTCCCAGTTCGTCGTCGGTTCGGGGCGGAGCGAGTATCGGCGCACGACCTCGATCGGCTCGAAGCCGAGGTCGTCGGCGACCGCGTTCGCGATCAGATTGTCGGCCCCCAGGAACAGCCGGACCTCGTCGATATCCCAATCCGACGCCCACTCGAAGGTGGCGTGGAGGAGGCGCCGCAGATAGCCGCGCCGCCGGACTTCCCGCCTCACGAACGGGGTCTGAATGCGGACGTAGCGAGGGGGATCGAACAGGGCTTCGTTCTCCTCGACGAAGCAGGCGATCATGCCGTCGAGGCCGCCTTCTGCCGCCGCCAGCACGAACACGGCGCTCGTGGCCTCCTCGATATGCCGCCGAAACATGCGGCGGCGCATCTCCAGCGCGTCGGTTCGGATCCGCCGGTACGCGGGGTTGAGCGCGTGCACGCGCATGTACTGGGTCCACATCGCGACGAGTTCCTCGATGTCCCCGATTACCGCCTTCCGTACGACGACTCCGTCAGACATGTCTGTCGGCCTCCGCTGGTCTTTCCGCTGGTTTTGCGCCGAAGTCGGGTTTGCGCTTCTCGACGAACGCGCGAACCCCCTCGAGGGCGTCGTCGGACGCGAAGCAGGCCCGCTGCGCGGCGGTCTCGTAGTCGAGCATCTCCTCGAAGCTGGAGGCGAGGGAGCGCCGGATCGCCTCCTTCGCGAGCCGCAGCGGGAGGGCGGGCTTACGCGCCAGACGGCGCGCCCACTCGCGGGCCAGCGGCATGAGTTCGTCGGCGGGCACGACGCGGTTCACGAGGCCCATGCGCTCGGCCTCCGCGGCCGGGACCATGTCCGCGAAGAAGAAGAGTTCCGCGGCGCGTGCGGGGCCGACGAGCCGGGGCACGACGTAGGTGCCGCCCCAGTCGGGGTGGAGCCCGATGCGATTGAAGGTCTGGCCGATCGTCGCCGTCTCGGAGGCGAGCCGGAGATCGCAGGCGAGGGCGAGATTCGCGCCCCCGCCCGCCGCCGGGCCGTTGATGGCGGCGATGACGGGCTTCGGCATGGCCCGGATCGCGGTGGCGACCTCGCGGCCGCCCTCGACGAGCGAGAGGGCCTCTTCGAGGTCCTGTCTCTCGATGAGCCCGGTCATGTACTTCACGTCGGCGCCGGCGCAGAAGGCGCGGCCGGCCCCGGTGATGATGACCGCGCGTACGGCGTCGTCCGCGCCGAGTGCGTCGACGCCGCGGGCGATCTCGGTCCGCATCTCGCCGATGAAGGCGTTCAGCTTCTCCGGCCGGTTGAGCGTGAGCGTGCCGACGCCGTCCGCGATCTCGACCCGCACCTGCGTCTCGCTCACGCCGACCCTCCGTCCCGGCCCCGGTGGACGAGGAGCGCGATCCCCTGCCCGACGCCGATGCACATGGTGACCAACCCGTGCGCCGCATCGCGCCGCCGCATCTCGTGCACGAGCGTCGTGAGGAGCTTCGCGCCCGTGCAGCCCAGCGGGTGGCCGAGCGCGATCGCGCCGCCGTTCACGTTCACCCTCTCCGGGTCGAGCCCGAGTTCGGTGATGCAGGGGAGCGACTGCGCCGCGAACGCCTCGTTGAGTTCGATGAGGTCGAGGTCGTCCACGGTCAGCCCGGCCCGCCGGAGCGCCTTGCGGGTGGCGGGCACGGGACCGATCCCCATCCGGTCCGGGTCCACGCCCGCGATCGCGGAGGCCCCGACCTCGGCCATCGGCTCGAGGCCGAGTTCCTCGGCGGCGGCCCGGCTCGTCATGAGGACGGCGGCCGCGCCGTCGTTGATCCCGGATGCGTTCCCGGCCGTCACGGTTCCGTCGGCGCGAAACGCCGCCCGCAGCCGGGCGAGTTGCTCCGCGGTCGTGCCGGGGCGAGGGTGCTCGTCCTGCGCCACCCGCACGGGGTCGCCCTTCCTCTGCGGGACCTCGATCGGCGCGATCTCGTCGTCGAACCGCCCGGCCTCGATCGCCTCGGCGGCGCGCCGCTGGCTCTCCACCGCGAATGCGTCCTGGTCTCCGCGCCCGACGCCGTGCTCCTCCGCCACGACCTCCGCCGTCTCGGCGAGCGGGATCGTCCAGCGCTCGGGCATGGACGGGTTCGCGAAGCGCCACCCGACGGTCGTGTCCGCGATGCGCGGCGGGACGCGCGAGAAGGCCCGGTCGGTCTTGAGCATCACCCAGGGAGCCCGCGACATGCTCTCGACCCCGCCGGCGATGAACACGTCGCCCTCGCCGGCCCGGATCGCGTTCGCGGCCGTGACGGCGGCCTGCACCCCGGACCCGCACAGGCGGTTCACGGTCTGGCCGCCGACCTCGACCGGAAGGCCGGCCAGCAGCCCGGCCATCCGGGCCACGTTGCGGTTGTCCTCGCCCGCCTGGTTCGTGCACCCGGCGATCACGTCCTCCACGCGGCCGGGCGGCACCCCGGTCCGCTCGACGAGGGCGCGGATCGCGTGCGCCAGGAGGTCGTCGGCCCGGATGGATGACAGCGCCCCGCCCGCACGCCCCACCGGCGTACGGACGGCGTCGATGATGACCGGGGTGCGATCCGCGTCGCTCATCGGGCCTCCGCTCGGATCCGCAGCGCTACCTCCCGGAGAACTCGGGTGCGCGCCGCTCCACGTAGGCAGCGAGGCCCTCGCGCGCGTCGTCCCCCTGGAAGAGTAACTGCTGCAGTTCGCGCTCGATCGCGAGTCCCTCGGAGAAGGGCACCTCGACCCCGCTGCACACCGCCCGCTTGATACGACCCACCGCCCGCGACGCCTTGTGCGGCGGCGTGAACTGCCGTGCATACTCCATGATCCGGGGGTGGAACGTCTCGTCGTCTCCTTCGAAAATCTTGTTGACCAGCCCCAGCTCGAGCGCCTCGTCGAACCCGAACGTGCGGCCTTCAACCATGAGTTCGATCGCCTTCGACTTGCCCAGCAGGCGGCCGAGCCGCTGTGTCCCGCCGGTCCCCGGGAGCACACCGAGGTTCACTTCCGGCAACCCGATCTTCCCCGCGTCCTTGCGCGCGATCCGGATGTCGCAGGCGAGCGCGATCTCGAGTCCGCCCCCGACCGTGTGTCCGTTGAGGGCCCCGATCACGAGCTTGGGCGTCTGCTCGAGGCGCGACAGCGTCTCGTTCGCGTGCAGGCAGAAGAAGTACTTGAAATAGGGGTCCGAGGTTCGGAGCATGTTGATGTTGGCCCCCGCGGAGAAGAACTTCTCTCCCTGACCCCGGATGACGATGACGTGGACGTCCTCGTCGAAGCGCGCGCGCAGGATCGCGTCGTCCAGGTCGCGCATCATCTCGTACGTGTATGTGTTCGCCGGCGGGTCGTCGATCGTGAACACCGCGACCCCGTCCTCAACCGCATATCGGATCAGTGTGTCAGCCATGGATTCCTTCCTCTTGAGAGCCGTCCTGAAGATGACGTGCGAGGGGCCGCCACGCGGGGGGCCCGGGCTTTCGGCGGAGGGTCAAACTATCCCGGCGCACACGTGACGGACAGTGAGTTCGCGCGCCGGGGTTGCCCCGCTCCGGAGCGCAACGCCGGGATCGCCCGGGGTGTCGTGAGCACAGCATCCGCGCGGCCACGAGAGTCGCGGCTCGCGCCTCCGGCCGACGCGGCCCAAGCGCGACCCGAGAGGGAGGAATCCGGGTTGAAGCAGGGATGACCACCACAACCGCATGCTGAGACGCGCCGGGCTCGGCGTCCTGTTCGGGACGGTGATGGTGGACATGATGGGCTTCGGGATCGTGCTCCCGCTGCTCCCGTTCTACGCCGAGGAACTGGGGGCCTCGCCTCGCTGGGTCACCCTCATCATCGCGTCGTTCTCCATCACGCAACTCGTGTCGGCCCCGATCTGGGGAAGGTTTTCGGATCGGCTGGGACGCCGGCGTCTGATCCTGGTCGGGCTCTTCGCCTCGGCGCTCTCCTACCTCCTGTTCGCGCTGGCCGACAGCCTGTGGCTGCTCCTCGTCTCGCGCGCGACGGCCGGCGCCGCCGGCGGGACGCTCGGCATCGCCCAGGCCTACGTGGCCGACTCCACGAAGGGGGAGGAGCGGGCCCGGGGCCTCGGCTTCATCGGGGCCGCGTCCGGCCTCGGCATCATGCTGGGCCCGGCGATCGGCGGCTACTTCAGCCGCTTCGGACTGGGGGTGCCGGGCCTCGTCGCCGCCGGCCTGTGCCTGTTCAACCTGCTGGCGGCCATGGCTCTGCTGCCGGAGTCGCGGCATTTCCGCTCCGGCCGGGCGGACGCCTCGAAGGGGGAGGCCGTGACGTTCAAGCTGTGGCTGCGGTCGCTGAGCCGCATGCCGCTGCGCCAACTCCTCTTCGTGTACGTGCTGACGATCGGCTGCTTCACCTCGATGACGTCGGTCCTCGCCCTGTATACGGAGCGCGTGTTCGCGATGACGGCGGCGGACATGGGTCTCGTGTTCACGCTCGCGGGCGGCGTCACGGTGATCGTGCGCGGCGGGCTGGTGGGGCGGATCGTGAAGCGGTTCGGCGAGCCGGCCACCGTGCGCGCCGGATGCCTGTTGCTCGCTCTCGGGGTGGGCGCGATCCCGTTCCTCTCCGACCGCTGGCAATTGTGGGTGCTCGTCCCGAGTTGGGCCTCGGCGACGGGGCTCATCTTCCCATCGCTGCACGCCCTCATCTCGCGGAACACGGACGAGCACTCGCAGGGTTCGGTGCTGGGCGGAAGCCAGGTGGCCGGCGGTCTCGGCCGAGTGGTGGCGCCACTCACGGCGGGTTGGCTGTTCGAACTGTACTCGATAAAGAGCCCGTTCCTGGTCGGGGCCGCGGCGTCGGCCCTCGCCCTGTGGCTGGCGCTCCGGATCCCCGCCGCGGTCGTCCGCAAGTCGGAGGAGGGTCTCGACCCCACCGACAGGTGGACGGGTCCGGTCGCCGCTCACGAGCCGCGCGACGCGCCGGACGCCAGGTTGCCGTGAGCCGCCGGGCGCCCCGAGCCGCGGCGGAGGTCGGCGCGACGCACCGGTTCCCCGAGCAGGCGCAGTTCGTGTCGCTGCGCTGGGGGGAGGTGTCGGCGCTCCTCGTCCGCCCGCCGGAGCCGCGGGCCATGCTCGCATTCGCGCACGGGGCGGGGGCGGGGATCGAGCATCCGTTCATGTCCGACATGGCGCAGCGGCTGGCGGGGCAGGGGATCGCGTCGCTCCGCTACCACTTCCCCTACATGGAGGCGCGGGCGCTCTCGGGGCGCCGCCGACCCCCGGACCGTCCGCCGGCGCTCGTCGAGACGGTCCGTGCCGCGGTCGCGAAGGCGGCCCGCCTCGCTGACGGACTCCCTCTCCTGGCGGGCGGCAAGTCCATGGGCGGCCGCATGACGTCGACCGCCGCCGCCGAGGTGCCGCTCCCCCGTGTCACGGGGCTCGTTTTCTTCGGGTTTCCTCTCCACGCGCCGGGCCGCCCGGAGCGCGCCGCGGAACGGTCGGCGCACCTGAGCCAGGTCACCGTTCCCATGCTCTTTCTGCAGGGGACGCGCGACGCGCTCGCCCGCCTCGACCTGATCGAAGAGACGTGTGGCTCGCTGGGGCCGCTCGCCACCCTGCATCGGCTCGAGGGCGCCGATCATTCCTTCCGCGTCCTCAAGCGCAGCGGACGCACCGCTGACGAATTGGCCGACGAGATGGCAGCAACGGTTCCCGCGTGGGCCGCTCGTCTCGAAACCTCCCCCTGACGTTCCCGGGCGGTCCTTGACCAACTCCGCGTTATACGTATACATTATAAGATAATACGTATACGTATATATGTACGAAGAGGCTGAGGTATGAAGACGAAACTCACCATCACGGTGGACTCCGAGGTGGTCCCTGCCGCCAAGCGATACGCGCGCGTCCGGGGTGTTTCGCTTTCGTCGCTCATCGAAGGGTCGCTGAAGGAGATGGTGCAAGACGAAGGTCCCTCCTTCACGGAGCGGTGGAGAGGGCAGTTTCGAGCCGCGAGTCGTGACGATCCGCGGTACGAAGCGCTGGCCCGGAAGTACCTGTGATTCTCCTGGATACGGACATCCTCATCGATGTCGCACTCGACCGTCGTCCGCATTCGGATGAAGCGACGGAGCTCAAGTACCGGCTCCAGAAGGGGCCGAGGAAGGCGATCGTCGCGTGGCAGCACGCTGTCGAACTTCTACTACCTCGTGGCCCCCCGGCGTAGCGGCATGGGTGCACGCGATTTCGTCGAGCACCTGACCCGGTTCGTGGCCGTTACGCCGTCAGGCACCGACGCCATCAAGTACGCAGCCGAACTCCCCATGACCGACTTCGAGGGACGCGATGCAGGTGGCACGCAGCGCGCGCGCTGTGGCGCCCGGCACATCGCTCACGAGGATGTGCGGATTTCCGCGGATCTCGGATACCCGGCGGTAGACCCCAGCGAGACGCCCTCGACACGCTCGAAGGGGTCCGACATCGCCCGACGCGGGAACGCATGCCGCGTTCTGTATGCATCATGATGATGACGCTGTGCGTTTGGACATGTCGATCTGGTACGCCGCGGCCGAGGCGTACCAGATCGCGAGCATTTCAGATCGTACGCTGACTCGTCCCGGATCCGCCTCCGCTCAACTCGTCTCAGACTGCCGCCGCGCGGCGTTTCAGCTATGGCACACGCCCCACGCGCGGGAGGGACGACTTGGCGACGAGAGCGGGATGGCGCACCCTATTTGCCGAGAGCGCGTACGACCGCCTCGGGGTCGCGGTCGATGACGGTGAGCAGGACACGGGCCGCACGGTCCGGGACCCGCCGTCCCTGTTCCCATTCCTGCACCGCCCGGACATCGAGCCCGAAGCTATCCGCGAACTTCTGGCGGCTCAGCTTAAGTCGCTTGCGTAGCGCCACGATGTGCTCGGCAGCGGGGTCATCGACGATTCGGCAGGGAAGCGGCGTTACGCCGCGCACATGGGCGAGCACTTCGTCGAGGGCC
This sequence comes from Candidatus Palauibacter sp., assembly GCF_965216145.1. GTDB lineage: Bacteria > Gemmatimonadota > Gemmatimonadetes > Palauibacterales > Palauibacteraceae > Palauibacter. Next base: position 3,883,408 of record NZ_OZ244149.1, on the reverse strand, counting down.
GCTTCCACCTCGCGGCTCACATCAGTTCGCCGGGTCGTCATCGGTTTCGTTCCTCCTCCTCTATCGTGGCAACCAGCCGCAACAGCAGACTCGCCCGGGTCAATGTGCGGCAGTGCCGCATCTCTCGCGAATCGGATCTGGCGCTGTCATAATGAAGCCAATTCCAATACATTACGCTTTCGCCAGGACGCTCACGCAGGCGGAGGACACTTGGGAGTACTCACGATTCGGAACGTGGACGACGATGTGATCGTCGCGCTCAAGGCACGAGCCAAGGCCAACCACCGCTCGCTGGAGGGCGAGTTGCGCCATCTGCTGGCCCGCTATGCGGCCCCGAAACCCACGCTCGGCGTAGTGCGCGAGCGAGCCCGGATGGCCGCCAGCTACAAGGCGACTCCGCGCGGCCGGAACACCACGGCCGATGTGACTGATGTCCAGGCCGGCAGCGGAGAATGGATGGGGGCCATGAGAGACTTAGGTGAAATCGTAGGCGACCTCCTATCCCCGGCCGCCGACCCCTCCGATTGGGCCGCACTGCGTTCGGAGACCGCCCAACCGAACGACGTTCAGACGCGGTGAATCTGCTCCTCGACACCCATATCTGGCTGTGGAGCTTACTGGACCCGGATCGGCTCTCCGCGCGGGCCCGCAGCGAACTGACCGAACCGGCGAACACCCTGGCGCTGTCGCCCGTGAGCGTCTGGGAGGCCTTGGTGCTCGCCGAGAAGGGACGCGTGCTCCTCCATCCCGATCCCTGGAGCTGGATCCGTACCGCCCTGACCGTCCGGCCCATGCATGAGATCCCGGTGACGTTCGATGTCGCGTTCGGAAGCCGCAGCATCCGTCTTGGTCATGCCGATCCCGCTGATCGTTTCATCGCGGCCACCGCCATGGTGCACGGCCTCACGCTGGTCACGGCAGACAAGTCGCTACTGCAGTGTCCCGACATCAGAGCGATCCCGGGCGCCTGACGCCTTCGCTTGGGCGATAGGTTAGGGTTGTTCGTGTGACAGCACCCGACCATTGGAAGGCGCGTGGAACGCATGGCGACATGGAAGGCTGGAGCGGCGACTTCGGGTCGGCTGGCGGCCTGCACGGCGGTTGCGGCCGTACTCACGGCGTGCGACGCCGCCGCGCCCCCGGACACTGCGTTTCTCACGCGGGCGGAGCGCACGGAGTATCGCGAAACCAGTTCGCACGCCGATGTCGTGGACTTCCTGGAGCGCGCGGCGGCCAGCGAGGCGTCGGTCCACTATTCGACATACGGCTATACGAACGAGGGACGGGCGCTTCCACTGGCCGTGGTGGGCGACGTCGAAGATCCGGGTCCGGCGTCCGTCAGAGCCTCCGGCAAGACGGTCGTCTACCTGCAGGGCAACATCCACGGCGGCGAAGTGTGCGGGAAGGAGGCGCTCCAGATGTTGCTCCGCGACCTCCTGGCCGGGCGCCACCGCGAATGGCTGGAGTCGATGATCCTGCTGATCGCGCCCATCTACAACGCGGACGGCAACGAACGGGTGAGCCTCACGAATCGCGGCCGTCAGCACGGGCCGATCGGAGGGATGGGTCAGCGGCCGAACGCTCAGGGCTATGACCTGAACCGCGATCACATGAAGCTCGACTCGCCCGAAGCGCGGTCGGTGGCGCGGTTGTTCAGCGAATACGATCCGCACGTAGCCATCGATCTGCATACGACGAACGGGACGCGGCACGCCTACCATATCACCTACTCGCCCCCGCTCCACCCCAACACGCCGGCCGGGATCGACGGTTTTCTCCGGGAGGGACTCCTTCCCCACGTGACCGGGGAGATCCGGGCCAGGTACGGCTGGGAGTACTACTACTACGGGAACGCGTCCGCGCGCGGTGGGGACGTGCGCGCCTGGTACACCTTCGACCACCGCCCGCGGTTCAACAACAACTACCTCGGTCTCCGCAACCGGATCGCGATCCTGAGCGAGGCCTACGCCTACGCGAGCTTCGAGGAGCGCGTGCTCTCGACGCTGTACTTCGTCGAGGAGGTCCTGGACTACGTCCATGAGCACGCGGACGAGGTCCGGCGCATCGTCGCCGATGCCGATGCCGCCGGAGTGGTGGGTGACTCGCTCGCGCTCCGCGCCGTGCCCGAGCGCTCGGCCGAGCCGGTCGACATCCTCATGGGCGCCACGGTCGAGGAGGCGCACCGCCTCACCGGGCGCCCGCTGCTGCTGCGGAGCGATACGCAGTACGTCGAGCCCATGTACGAGTACGGGACGTTCGCGCCGACGCTGCGCGAGCGCGTGCCCGCGGCCTACCTGATTCCCGCCGGTCTGGAGGAAGTTCTGACACGGCTCGCGGCACACGGGATCGCGCTCGAGCCGGCCGGGGCGACGCCTCTGGATGTGGAGGCGTTCCGAATCGATTCGGTGCGGACGGCCGAGCGACCGTTCCAGGGGCACAACGAGCAATCGCTCTTCGGGCGCTACGAGCCGAGCCGAGCCACCCCGGCCCCCGGAGACATGTGGGCGCGGGCCGACCAGCCGCTGGGACGGCTGCTGTTCAGCCTGCTCGAGCCGCGGTCGGACGACGGCTTCGCGAACTGGGGGTTTCTCGCGGACCGGCTGCGTGCCGGGGAGCTGTATCCGATTGTCCGTGTCCCGGGCAGCTGACGCACGTTCGTGGACGGTAGCGAGTGTCTTCGGCCCATGAAGCGCGTCATCGCCATCGATTGGTCCGGAGCCAAGACCGGGGCCCGGTCCAAGATCTGGCTTGCCGAGGTCCGTGATGGACGCCTTACGCGTCTGGAGTCGGGGCGTGATCGTACGGAAATCGTCGCGCATCTGATCCGTGATGCCGATGCGGACCCCGGTGTTGTCGTTGGCCTCGATTTCGCGTTCTCCTTCCCCCGCTGGTATGCGGAGCAATTGGGTGCGACGTCGATCGAGACGCTCTGGAATCTCGTCGCCGAGCAAGGCGAGGACTGGCTACGCAATTGCCCGGACCCCTTCTGGGGAAAGCCTGGAAGGGGCAAGCCGGAGCTGCCCGAGCATTTTCGGCGCACGGAGGAGTGCGCGTCCACACTGGAGGGTTCGACTCCCAAGAGCGTCTTCCAGATCGGCGGCGCGGGGGCGGTTGGCACGGGCTCGATCCGAGGAATGCCTCACTTGGTGACACTCCGCACGGCAGGCTTCTCGATCTGGCCCTTTCACGAAGCCCAGCCGCCCCTGGTGATCGAGATCTATCCACGGCTGCTGACCGGCCCGGTGAACAAGTCCGATGCTTTCGCGCGAGAGGCGTACCTCGCTCAGGGTTTTCCCGAGATTGACGACGCACTCGCACACAAGGCCGCTTCCTCCGAGGACGCCTTTGACGCAGCGGTATCAGCGGTGATCATGAGCCGCCATGCGGACGAGATCTCCACGCTCACCGCGACTCGAGACCGCACGGAGCGCCTCGAGGGAAGAATCTGGTGGCCTCGGGAGCGCCGAGAGGCGGTCGCAAGCTCCACGCGTAGTGCTGATCCACGGTCCGACTGCCCGTTCTGCGACGTGCCCGGAGAATCCGTGGTAGCCGAGTCGCGGCATGCCGTGGCCATTCGGGACCGGTATCCCGTGAGTCGCGGCCACACGCTCGTGGTCCCCAGGGCTCACGCGGAGACTCTATTCGCCCAGAGTGCCGAGATCCAAGCGGACGTATGGCGTCTCGTGGCGAGGGTGAGAGATGAGCTTGGGTCAGGGTTCAATCCCGACGGCTTCAATGTCGGACTCAACGATGGGCAGGCAGCCGGTCAGACCGTGCAACACGCGCACGTGCATGTCATCCCCCGCTTCAACGGGGATATGGCTGATCCAAGAGGCGGCATTCGCTGGATCCTACCCGAGCACGCCGCTTATTGGGACCAATGAACGAGCCAAGACCGCCTACGGCCGAAGAGCAGCTCGCCTTCCTCCGTTCGCTCCAGCGCCTTCTGGACGAGGGAAGCTTTACCTCCAGTTACAAGTTTGCGTTGCTTCATGCCATCGCGGACCTGTGCATTCGCAAGGGAGACGATAGTGGCGCGGAACTGGAGCTATCCACCTCTGAGATCGCGGAGCAGTTCGTCCGGCTGTACTGGCGCCAGGTCGCACCGTTCGTCGCAGGCGATGACAAGCGGGTCCTGAGACAGAACACGGGCCAAACGGCAACTGTTGTGCGCGAATTGGCTGAGCGCCACAACCGTTATCAGGGCTCTCTGGCCGAACTCGAGAGGAGTTCGGCGGACTGGGGCGACGTGCGGCGCAGGGTCGAGCAGACGGTAAGAAGAATGCCGCTTTGGAGGTTGCAGACCGTCGGATCCGAACGCCTGGAGTTCCTGTACGAGAACGTCGATGTCGGTGGGGTTGTCCGGCTCGAGCCCGGGGTCGCCTACTGCTTTCGGGCCTTCTACCCGATGGTAACCGACATGATCGAGGGGGCGTGGTCCCACTTCGTTCAGCGACGCAACCCTCAGCTGTTGGGCCAGGTCGTGGAGCTACGGTCGTTCCTCTTCGGGTCTCGGCGCAGCTCGCTTTCCGCGTACCGTCCTCTGCTCAGGGATCTGCAGCACGGCCGTTGCTTCTACTGCGAAAACGACATCAAGGCGGGCGGGGACGTCGATCACTTCATCCCCTGGCGACGATACTCGCTGGAGCTTGGCCATAACTTCGTCTTGGCCCACAAGGGGTGTAACTCATACAAGTCGGACCTGCTTGCCGCGGAGGAACATCTCGAACGATGGACCGAGCGGAGCCTTGTCTACAGATACGAACTTGAGGAAGGCTTCGATGAGCGCGGAGTCCTGCACGACTGGCCTGCGACTCGTCAGATCGCACGCTGGGCCTACCGCCAGGTACACCAGGCGGGAGGACAGGTATGGGTTCAAGCCAGGGAGCTGAGGCCGCTGTCAGACGATTGGCGGCAGATACTCTCCGCGGTACCCCACGCAGCTGCATGACGGATGCCGATCGACATGGGTCAGAATCAGCAACCGTTCCCGCCAGGATCGGTGAACAAGACCGACCCGCCGCGATGGGACCCAACTCAGCCAGCCGACCAGCGGTCTCGGCGTCTCCGCACACGACCAGTGCTGGTCTCTTCCGCCCTCGGGACACGGTTGTTTGGCCCGCATCGCTCGGATTACCAGGGGGCATGTTCGAGGCCCCCCGGGGGCTGACTCGCGTCAGAGTAACGTCAGCTGTTCGTCGAGTCCGAGGCGAGTAGCATTCCAGAAAGTTTGCGCAAGAGGATGCTTGCTGTACAGCACGAGGTAATAGAGCAGGACGTTCTTGTTCTTCTCGAGCAACCGGATCGGATGGGCATCATCAGGCCTCGCAGGACGATATCCCACTCCCTTCATCGCCTCGTCGAACTTTTCGAGCATAAAGCGAACTACGTTGTTAGCTCGATAGCCGCGGGCCGTCCATTCATCCCGCCAGTTCGCGTCGTCGATAAGTTTGGCGATGCGGGTATCGTTTTCGTCTTCGAGGTAGCGGCGGAAATTCGTCCGCACATCGCGACCGAGCATCAGTAGGACAAGGAAGTCCATCCTGTATCTCCCGCCGAGCTGCTTGAGAATTGAGAAGTCTAGCTCAGCCGAGAACGGGTCGACGAAACAAAACGATAGAAGGCCCCTACCCTTACTGAATAACGGCATTTCCTCGATGATTGCGGGGACCGCTTCCGACACATCCTTATTGATGAGACTCACGTCATAGTCCCCGCCGAGTGCACCGATGCGAGCTTCCAGCGCCGCGATGCAGTCGGGATTGTTGTCGACGAAGATGTACTTGGTGAAGGGATCCGGTACCTGAAGCGCCGAAATGGCCGTTGTGGACACGATCTCGTTGGTCTCGGACACCCGCGCTCTTCCAGCTCCTGAATACAACCCCAGATAGGCCCGCTGGGGCCACTTCTTCTTCATGGCCGTGGTGAAGAGTCTCACATAGTAATTGTGCGCTCTGATCTTCCGGAGAGAGTGCTCCTTGATGGGCGGTGTGTAGAGGCCATCGTCTTCCAATCCGCAGACGAGTCCGTCCCCTATGGTTGCGCTCATCAACCAGCCACCGCCCGGGGCATGTCATCCCACAACCTGCCCTCAAGTTCCCTGCCACCCGCCTTCGGCGTGCGCCCGCCCCACTGCTTGAAGAAGAACGGAACGCTAGCGGCTTGGCATTGATTGCGAAGCTCAAGAACCCACTCGGTTTCCATCGGGCGCCTGACAGGACCGCTTTCGCCACCAGCGATCAGCCAGTGAATGCCAGTCAGGTCAAGCCTCAGCGGACCGACGAGCGGCTCACACGAAAGGAATCGAACAGTGGCGGGAACACTCCGAAGGTGGCGAACACGGTACGCCACCGACTGATCTTCGACCGAGGCACCCAGCCAGATATGCGCCGGAAACGGCCCGTCGTCAAAGAGATCCTGGTTGTTCTCCCAAAAGCGAAGAGCTCTCGCTGGACGCTTAGTGAGGATCTGATACGTATGCCAGTTTGCCCGGAGCATCGTGGCAAAAATGCTTCGTGCAAACTCCCGCGGTACATGGGCGTGGAAGAGATCGCTCATACTATTGACGAAGATCATTCTCGGTTCGCGCCACTTCTCGGGCTGGGCGAGCCGCTCCGGCCAGATGCGGACTGCGAAGGGATCTGCGCGCGTGATGTCGGAATCAACAACAGGCGTACGGGCAAGGTACGCGCTTCGGAGCAGCCTTCCCGCCAGCGTGGCCGCATAGCAGTGCTCACATCCCTTGGAGACGCGGGTGCATCCAGTAACGGGATTCCAGGTCGCATCCGTCCATTCGATTCCCGTGCGTTTTGACATCGGAACCTCCTTAGTGTGCAGCACCGAAGAAAAGCCGAAATCGAGCTTAACCATTCCTTTCTCGGGAAGCCAGACGGACACCACTGCCCCGATCGATATCACCAACCCCTCGGCAACAAGGAGTAGCGGATGCGCGGCGCCGAGGCGATTCCTTCGGTTCCGTCAGCGCGCATGCGCGCTCTACTGCGTCTGTCATACCGCGCGGTCATCCAGGGTTTGGAGGGCACACGCGCGGGAATTTCGAACTGCTTCGCTCTTCGGATGCCAACCAGAACCGCGCCCCGAAACCGCTCGGGTGGAGCGCCACCGTCAAGAACATCTTGTCCAAGGTCAGTCGTGCTAACGGCACTACACTAAGCCCCCTCCCAGCCCTCCGTTTCACGCCTCGACAGCAGCTCCGTCTGGGCACGGCCTCGCTGCGGCACGTCGTGGCAACGGCGGCAGCGCGCCTCGTAGGACTCGGCGCCTCCCACCTGGATCGTCGGTCCCTCCGCGGGCGCCGGCTCCCCGTCGATGAGACGCTGGTTCCTGGTCGCCGGATCGCCGCACACGACGCAGATCGCGTGCAGCTGGTCGATCCGCTCCGCGCGAGCCAGGAGCAGCCCCATGGGGCCGAAGGGCTCGCCGCGGAAGTCCATGTCGGTGCCGGCCACGATCACGCGCATCCCGGCATCCGCCAGCGCATCGGCAACCTCGCACACGCCGTCGTCCAGGAACTGGGCCTCGTCGATGGCGACGACCTCGATCCAACCGTGTCTCGCCCTGTGCAACATGGCTATTCCCGCCTACCGGTCATGGAATCCCTTCCCATCAAGCAGCCCCGCTTGTTCGACTTCGATCGCTTCACGGGTGTAGGCCTCGATACTCTTCGCCTTCCGCGCGACGTCCTGCACGCTGGTGAAGCGCATGCGGTATCCGGCACGCGAATTGGGCCCCTGCCTCTCGAGAACGCCGTCCGGGTCTCTCAGCAGTGCGCCCTTGAAGAACAAGAGCGCGAGGAAGTCCTTCATTCTCTGGATGATGCAGATGTTCTTGCCGTCATGGGCGTAGCAAGGATTTCCCCACTTCAACTCTTCGGTCAGGCCGCATTCCAGGAGGATCTCTCGCAGCTGATCCGCTTCCTGCCGCCAACGCATGGCGTTGCTGAATGCCTTGTCGACCTCGGGGTTTCCGGCCATCGCTTTCGCCCCTCCGTGTTTCAGTTCTTCCGGATCTCCCCCAACGCTAACATCGTGTCGACGCCCTCGAACATGAACCGGGTACGGGCCGCGGGCGGGAAGGCGGCACGACGCCGAGAGAAGGAGCAGCGCCATGCGCAAAGTCATGCTGGTCACCGGAGCATCGTCCGGCATCGGTCGTGAGGTCGCGATCCTGCTCGCTCGGAAGGGCCACAGCGTGTACGCCGGCGCCCGCCGGCTGGATCGCATGCAGGATCTGGCCGAACACGGCATCACTCCCGTCGAGATGGACGTCACCAGGGGCGACGACAACGAACGGGCCGTAAGCGGGATCATCGAGAGCGAGGGGCGCATCGACGTCCTGATCAACAACGCGGGCTTCGGCCTCTACGGGCCCGTCGAGGACATCCCGCTCGAGGACGCGAGATACCAGTTCGAGGTGAACCTCTTCGGCCTCGCCCACCTTACCCAGCTCGTCCTGCCGCACATGAGAGCCCAGGGCTCGGGCCGGATCATCAACGTCTCATCCATACTGGGCCGGGTCTTCGTGCCCCTCGGGGCCTGGTACCACGCGACCAAGCACGCCCTGGAGGGCTGGTCGGACTGCCTCCGCTTCGAGACCGCACCCTTCAACATCCAGGTCATCCTCATCGAACCGGGCGCGATCAAGACCGAGTTCGCCGACGTAATGCGAGCCCAGTTTCGCAAGTACTGCGGCGACACCGCGTACAAGGCTCAGGTAGACCGGTTCCTCAAGAGGATGGACGACCCGAGGCTCATGGAGCGCGCCACCGACGCCGAGGTTTTTGCGAAGGTGTTCCTGGAGGCCGCGACGACCAGGAAGCCACGCCGGAGATACGCCAGGGGATCGATGGCGCGCCCCGTGATGTTCCTCAGGAAGTGGTTCGGCGACGGGGTCTACGAATTCATGCTGCGCCGTGCCTTCCGATGAAGTCACGGTCGCCACTGGGGAGGCCGCCGAGCCGACACACGTCTCCCGGTGCGTGGCTGGACGAGGAGGCCTCCGGCCTGATCGGGCGAGCGGCAAGGCTTCTCGGCGAATCGCTGGTGGGTGTCGTTGCCTTCGGCTCGTGGACGCGCGGCGAGAGCCGAGCGGCTTCGGACTTCGATGTCCTGTTGATCGCCGAGGAATGTGTCCCGATTACGAGGGAGCTGTATCGGCGTTGGGACAGCGAGCCGGCGCTTCATTGGCGCGGTCACGAGGTCGAGCCGGACTTCGTCCACCTCCCGGCGGAGGGAGCCGTACCTTCCGGCATGTGGGCGGAGGTGGCGACCGACGGTGTTGTACTCCATGAGCGGGGTCCGGAGGTATCGGAACGGCTCGCGGGTATCCGCGGAATGATCTCGGCGGGCCGGATCTCCCGCCGCCGCGTCCACGGGCAGTCGTATTGGGTGAGGGCCGATTGATGCGGAACGTCGGGCTGGCCCGCGAAGCCGAGGCACTGGCGGGATCATCCCGCCACCTCCGCCGGGACCGCGAACTCGCCTTCTACGGGGCCGAGGGGTCCCGGACCGCTCCCGGATCTTGACGAGGGGCCGCCGAGCGGGGCGACCCCTGGACAGCCAGGGCGTTCCGCTCAACAGGCAATGCGCCGCGGCCGGCGCCGCCGGCCCGGGATCGCCGTTCTGCGTACGTACCGGGCCACCTCGCCCATTCCGTCGACGCCGATGCGGGCGCCCAACGTCCGGTTGTAGTTCGTCGTGCCGTTGATGTCGTACGTGTAGCGGTTGCCCCGCGCGTCCTCCACGAATTCGATCCCGGCGATCTCGATCCCCTCGTCGTTGCACAGCCGGATGTACTTCTGCACCAATGGGTCGTCGGCCGTGATCGGGGAGGAACTGAAGAGGCCGGTTGCACCCATCTGGAGCTTCTCTCGCCTCGAGGGCATCGGATTGCACACATCCGAGGGGCAGAGCTCGAACCCTTCGGCCGTGGAACTCCGCATTGCGAACAGGAAGCGGCCGCCAACGATCTCCACCCTCGTGATGAACGGCTCCGGGGCGCTGACGTACTGCTGGAGGATCATCCTGGCGCCGGGCCCGGCGTCGAAGCCATCGCCATCGAGATACTGCTCGAGCTCCCGGGGGTGGTGGAAGAGCCGGATACCCAGACCCTTGCCCCCCTGGTCATGCTTCGTGATGAACGGGCCGTCGAAGGTGGCGGCCGCTTCGAGCAAATGCTCTCTCCCGACGGCCAGCACGGTGCGAGGTGTGCTGATCCCGTGTCGCCGCAGGACGAGGTCCTGCCGGAGCTTGCTCATCTCCAGCTCGAACGCGCAGAGCCCGTTCATCACTCGACGGCCGTGGGACTCCAGCCAGTACAGGAGCTGCCGGGCCAACTCGACCGTGTGGACATGGCCCCGTGTGTGTGACGACGGGCTGATGCGATTGATCCACATGCCCTCGGGAGGAGGTGTCGACGGGTCGACGAGCCCCTCGTTCACGTGCACGAGGCGGACCCGGAAGCCCTCCTTCTCGAGTGCCTCCCGAAGGGGCGGAATCCAGGCAGAGTTTTCGTACAGGACGTGTATCTTCGGCAGAACCGGGCGGATCATGATGTTCTCTCAGCTTCGAGGAGCGGGCGGAAGACGACGGATCAGGGCACGAAAAAGCCGCCCGGGTCGGTGGACCGGGGCGGCTGGAAAACGGCTTGAGCTTGGGGGCTCAGCGCATCAACACACCCGGATCCACGCGTCGCATGGACACGAACACCTACAGGCGCACGTGCTACAGGCGCAGGTCGCTCTGCGGGCGCGGAGGGGTCGGATGCCGGGCGCGTGGATCATGACGCGAGAAGATGCCCGGGTCGGCTTCGCGGGGCAACCGGGATGAGTCATGGTCTCGCGGGTTGGTAGCGCTCGACCGCGATCTCATGTGCGGGTTCGCATCCGCGAGGCGTCGTGCCCCTCTCCGCACGCCGAGAATCCCGGCGGCCTTCGTCACGTTCAAGCCGAGTTCGTCGATGACCTCGGTGCGAATGAAGTCACCGGGATGGGAAGGAGTCATATTCACCTTGATTCCGCGGTCAGCCATCAGTGGTAATCCTCTCGGCCCGCTCGCCGTGCCTGTGCGAGTTCATAGCTTGCCTGCATCCGCATCCAGTGATCCGCGCTGCCCCAGCCGACCGCCTCCAACGCCAGGGCCATTTTCGCGGAAACGCCCGCCTTGCTGTTGAGCAGTCGCGACAGCGTCCCGCGTTCGCACCTCAGACGGGCCGCCGTCTCGGTCACATTCCATCCGACCTCTTCCATGCTCTCGCGGATCAGCACGCGACTACGCGAGTCCTTGGCGATGCGGACCAAAGCTTTCCCGAAGCAGTCGCGATATCGTTACCTTGGAACTTGCGGCGAACCCGCCGAGGCGACGAATCCTTGGCCGACGGTGTGGCGGCCGAAACTGGAGCTCCGATGGACAGGTTGAACAAGCCCATGAACTGGCGAGACCACATTACCGTCGATCCCGAGATCTGCCACGGAAGAGCCTGCATCACCGGCACTCGGGTCCTCGTGACGACCGTACTCGATAATCTGGCGGCGGGACTGGATTCCCAGGCAATCGTCGAAAGCTACCCTTCGGTCACACCCGAAGCCGTCCGCGCGGCGATATGCTACGCCGCCGAGCTGGCCAAGGAGCGGGTTCTCTCGTTCTCCGGCTAGGAGATCTCTCCTTGAGGTTCAAACTCGACGAGAACCTTGTTCTTGTCCGGGTTATCAGGATATGATAACTCATCGCGATGAGGGAGCCGACACGCGATCCCGGATTGGACACACTACTCGAGCTGCATGGCGAGACGATGTTCGTGGACGACATCGGGCACTGGGTGAAGTTCGTCGTCGTGCAGACCGAGGCGACGCCGGAACGACCGCACGGCCTCAGCTACTCGTTGACGCTGCACGCGCCGGATGGCGCCAGGCTGGTTGGCTTCGATAACGCGCACCTGGGAAGGGAGAGACGAGGTCCGGGCAGGCGGCAACGTGCGCCGCACGATCATCTGCATCGGCTGCGGACGATCCGGCCCTATGAGTACAAGGACGCTGCCGCGCTGCTGGAGGATTTCTGGAGGGAAGTGGACCAGGTACTTGGAGAAGAAGGCTCGATTCCATGAAGACACTGGAGATCGGCATCGCCAGCTACGACCAGATGAAGGCGCGCACCCTGGCGATTGCCCGTGGCGAGCACATGCCTGCGAAGGGTGAGCCGAAGGTGTGGTTCACCTCGATCGAGAGCTTCGCGAAGTTGCTGTCCGAGCACAATCGGCATCTCCTGGGACTGATTGCCCGCGAGCGACCGCGTTCGATCACGGAGCTCGCGGACTTGGCCGGGCGAAGCAAGTCGAACCTTTCGCGTACGCTGAAGACGATGTCGCGATACGGACTCGTGCAGTTGCAACCCGGAGAGCGTGGCACGCTGGTGCCCCGGGTCCCCTACGACCAGGTGCGGCTCGATGTCTCGTTGACGGGGATGAAGAGCGGATCCGCCGACGCCAGCCCGTGAATCGCTGATTCAAGAGCGCGAGAGCCAGAATCGGCCGACCGCTTCGGTATACAGCGGCCAGCAATGTCTGCGCTGCGGATTGAACTGCCCGTAGTTGCCGGGGTGGTAGCTGTGGAGCCAGAGAACGGTCCTCGCCCCCGGCTCGAGTTCGATGAAGCCGGTCTCGTAGCGAGCGTCATTCTTGTAGCCGCTCGCGGGTAGCCTCCGCGCGTCGTGCTGCAGGATGTCGAAGTTCCTTCGGATGGCGACTTCGGCCCAGCCGCCTTGGGTCACGACGACATCCGGGCTCAGGAGGCGTAGTTCTCCGGGAATGAAACGGCGGCAGTTCTCGAACAGAACCTTGTCGGCCTGCTTTCGCTGCGACTTGTTCTGGCAACATTTCGCGCTGTTGACGTGGGCGAAGTAGAGCCGTGAGTCGACGACCGTGAGTTCCGGTTTGAACGGGCGGAGCAGCTCGAACGCCATTTCGTGGGTGCGGTACCAGTGCTTGTTCTTCGGAAGCGCTGCCACATCGTAAGCGAGGTTCCCTTCGCGAACGGCCTCGGCCGTCCGTTGTCGCGGATCCGGATCGGCACTACCGGAGTCGAGCGAGAGGAAGAGCAGGCGCGGGAGTTCTCGCTCTTCATAGCGTGGACCCACGTAACTCGCCTTGGCCGACGTGAAGTCTGGGGATCCCCCAGAGCAAGCTGAATGCGAGGAACAACGAAATCTGTCCGGCAAGATGCCGTGTTCCTCGTAGAAGACGTTGAGTTTTCTCAGCATGACGTAAGGGTCGAGTGAAGTCAGGCGGTCACGTGCCGAGTGTGGCGTCACGTCACGCGCTTTCCGCGAACGCGGAGGGAGTTTAGCCCCCTTGCCGCTTCCGCGCGCTCCGCTGACGTTCACGTTCCCGCGGGAACGCCGCCCTGATGCGGCGAGGCTTCTCGCCCCGCTCGTCACGCCGATTCGACCGAGATCAAGATGACGACCGACATCAAGCTCTTCGCGATCGACAAGCAACCCGCCACCGAGATTCCGGGTCGCGCATCGACGGTCGAGAAGACGCTACACCAGTTGATCGAGCGGAATCTTGAAGCCTTGCTCGGAATCCGTTTGCTGGGGAGTGAGTACTCGACGGGCAGGAAGCAGCGAGGTCGGATCGACACGCTGGGCATCGATGAGAACGCGTGCCCGGTGATCATCGAATACAAGCGGGCCACCAACGAGAACGTGATCAATCAGGGTTTGTTCTACCTCGATTGGCTGCTCGATCATCGCTCGGAATTCGAACTCCTTGTGCTCCGCAAGCTGGGCGAGGCTGCGGCTGCGGAAATCGATTGGTCGGCCCCGCGGTTGATCTGCATTGCGGGCGGTTACACGCGCTACGATGAGCACGCGGTGGAGCAGATGAACCGCAACATCGAGTTGATCCGATATCGGCGCTTTGGGACGAAGCTTCTCATGCTGGAGATGGTCAACGCGTCCTCCGCCGAGCCCGGCCCGGCGCTTGGCAACACGGCGGGAGCGGGACGGTCGATGTCAGAGATCTTGGAAGCCCTGGATGGCCCGCTCTCGGAGCTATACGAAGCCCTGAGAAGGCACCTGAAAGACCTGGGCGACGACATCCAGGAAAAAACACTGCAAAACTACGTCGCCTTCAGGCGCCTCCGGAACTTCGCGCGCGTCAAGGTCTTCTCGGATAGCTTGAGAGTCTACCTCAAGGTCGATCCCACAACGGTGGCGCTGAAACCCGGCTTCACCGAGGATGTGCGCGGCAAGGGACGCGCCGCATCGCTGTCCGTTACGCTCAGGACACTCGATGACCTCGAACGCGCGAAACCCCTATTCCAACAGAGCTACGAGGTGAGTTGAGGAGATGGGCCCGAGCCACCTGCGGTTGAGCGCATGACGCATACGGAGATCGTCAGCTTCATCTGGGATGTCGCGAACCTGATTCGGGACAGCTTCAAGCGGGGGAAGTACCAGGACGTGATCCTCCCGCTGACCGTGCTGCGGCGGCTCGACTGCGTGCTCGCGCCGACGAAGGAGAAGGTGTTGGCGCGTAAGGCCAAGCTGCGGGGTCTCGGCCTGGAGGACATGGACGCGCAGCTGAAGAAGGCCGCGAAGTTCGCCTTCTACAACACCTCCCAGTACAACTTCGAGCGCCTCCTAGCCGACGCGCCCCAGCTGGCCGCGAACCTGCGTAACTACATCGTCGGGTTCAGCGATGAGATGCGGGAGGTCATCGAGCGGTTCGACTTCGACAACACGATCAGCAAGCTCGACGAGGCGCAGCTGCTGTACCAGGTGGTGGAGCGATTCGGGACGCTCGACCTCCATCCCGACGTGGTCGACAACGCCACCATGGGGACGATCTTCGAGGAGCTGATCCGGAAGTTCAACGAGGCCCTCGACGAGAACCCCGGCGAGCACTTCACGCCGCGGGATGTGGTCCAACTCATGGTCGAGCTGATGCTCGCGGGCGACGAGGAGCAGCTCTCGCGGGTGGGGACGGTGCGCAGCGTCTACGACCCCTGCTGCGGCTCCGGCGGCATGCTGATGATCGCCAAGCAGCGGATTCTCGAGGGCAGGCGGGCGAACGGCGAACTCCTGCGGCCTCCGATCAATCGCGACGCGGACATCCACCTGTTCGGGCAGGAGGTGAACCCCGAGACGTGGGCCATGTCGAGGTCGGACTTCTTCATGAAGGATCCGGAGGGCCACGACGCGAAGAGAATCGCCTTCGGCAGTACCCTCTCCAACGACCGGCACGCGGACCGGCGCTTCGATTATCTGATCGCCAATCCGCCGTACGGGAAGGACTGGAAGCGGGACAAGGACGCGGTCAAGGCGGAGCACGCACGCGGGGCGGCCGGCCGTTTCGGCCCCGGGCTCCCGAGGATCAGCGACGGGCAGACGCTGTTCCTTCTTCACATGCTCGCGCGCGAGAGGCCACCGGAGAAGGGCGGGACGCGCATCGCGATCATCATGAACGGATCGCCGCTCTTCACCGGCGACGCCGGGGGTGGCGAGAGCGAGATCCGTCGGCACATCCTTGAGAACGACCTCCTCGAGGCGCTAGTCGCGCTGCCGGAACAGCTGTTCTATAACACCGGGATCGGCACGTACATCTGGCTGCTCACGAACCGCAAGGCGCCGGAGCGGGCGGGCAAGGTGCAGCTCATCGACGCCACCTCCTTCTGGACGCCGCTCAAGAAGAGTCTGGGGGACAAGCGGCGGGAGATCCCTCCGGAGAAGGCGGCCGACATCCTGGCGCTGCTCCGAGGTTTCCGGGACGGGGAGACGCGCGCCGTACCCGGCGACGACGGCGAGGAGGACGTGATCGTCAGCCGCGTCTTCCCCGCGACCCGGTTCGGGTTCCGGAAGATCACCGTGGAGCGTCCGCTGCAACTCAACTTCCGAGCGAACGAGGAGCGGATCGCGCGGCTGGACGAGCTGAAGGCGTTCGCGAACCTCGCCAGGTCGCGGAAGCGGGGCGAGGCGGGGGAGCGCGAGGAAGCGGAAGGCCGGGCTCTGCAGGCATCGATCGGGGCGGCGCTCGGGACGGTGCCGGACGCTCTCTACGAGGATCGCGAGACGTTCGCCGCCGACCTCGACGAGGCCATGGAAGGGACGGGGATCAAGCTACGGGTTCCCCTGCGGAAGGCGATCCTCAAGGCGCTCTCGGAACGCGACGAAACGGCGGAGATCTGCCGCGCGGCCAACGGCGACCCGGAGCCCGACCCGGAGCTTCGGGACACCGAGCGCGTGCCGCTCCCGGATGGTGGCGACCCGGTGGGCGACGACGGAGTCCCGGAGAGCGTGCGCGAGTTCTTCGAGCGCGAGGTGGCACCGCACGCGCCCGACGGCTGGATCGACACGACGAAGCGCGACCGGCGCGACGGGGAGGTCGGCCTCGTGGGATACGAGATCAACTTCAACCGCTACTTCTACCGCTTCAAGCCGCCCCGCCCGCTCGATGAGATCGAAGCGGACATCGGGTTGATCGGCGCCGAAATCGTGGAGATGCTGCGGGAGGTGGCGCGGATCCCCTACAGCTCGGAGTCCTGACCTTCACCGGCGTCAACGGAATCGTTGACAACAGATCTGTTGACGCACGCACTCACAGATTCGGTGCGTGTCGGAGGCCCGCCGCGTGACTCCATTGGCGCGCGTCAGGTGATGCGTTAGGAACGCAGCGGCAGAGCCTTGGCTTCCAGCGTGGAGAGATCCAGGCGGATCGAGGCGCGGTCGATATCGAATCCGACGATGTGTCCGCGAGCATCCAGGTCGATCTGGACTCCGTCGGCGACCTCACGCGTCTCGGTGCCCGGACCCTCCTGGAACTCGACGTAGAGGCTGTCGGTGTCGGGATAGTAGTGCAGTCTCATCGTGATCCCCTTATGAGGCTGCGATCAAAGAAAGCGTTGTTGATGGTCTCGCCATCGTCAAGCGTCACAACGCACCCTCCAGCTCCCGAGATTTTCGTCAACAGGATTGTTGACAACAAATCTGTTGACTACTAGTCTTAGAGTGAACTCGCGAGCGACTGGGCATTCACCGGCCGGTCAGCTTGACACCCGCACAAGAACGGAGCACTGCATGAGATCATCGACTGGCCGCTGGGTGAGCGGCGACGACTTTTTCAACCGAGACGGGGAACTGAGCATCCTCGAATCACGAATCCGGGACGGGAATCACATCGTGATGACCGGCCAGCGCCGAATGGGCAAGACCAGCATCCTGCAAGAACTGGGGCGTCGGCTGGAGGAGAAGGGATGGATCTTCCTCTTCGCCGATGTGGAAGGGGCCATCTCCGAGGAGGATGTGGTCACCAAGATTGCGGAGGCCGTGCATCGATATCAGCCTCTCCCGCGACGAGCATGGAACATCGTGGGGCGTCGCTCGGCGGAGCTGTGGCGACGGGTCAAGCAAATACGTGCCCGCGACTTCGCCGTCGAGTTTCGGTCGGTGCTGGACGCTGGGAACTGGAGGCATCACGGCCACCAGCTCGTCCGGCGCTGTGCTTCGTTCGACAAGCCCGTCGTCGTTGCCGTTGACGAAGTGCCGATCTTCCTGTCGAGGCTGCTGCAGCAGGAGGATGGTGCCGCTCGCGTGGATGTGTTCCTTAGCTGGCTCAGGGCCGCATTCCAGCAGCAGGCTGGCACGTCGGCGGTCCTCGTCGTCTCCGGCAGCATCGGGCTCGCCCCCTTGGTCCAGCGACTGGGCATCTCGGATCGGATCAATCACCTGGATCCGTTTCGGCCCATGGGATCGTGAGACCTCGGTGGGGTGCCTCGAGCAACTCGCCGCGAGCGGCGGCTTCGCCGTGGACGAAGGTGTGGCGGAGGCGGTATACGATCGCCTCGGGATCGGTATCCCGCAGCACGTCCAGTCCTTTTTCGCGCGCCTGCGCGATTACGCTTTGAGGCACGATCGGGAGTGCATCACGATGGAGGATGTGGACGCGGTGTACCGCACGGAACTCCTTGGGCCCTCCGGACAGAACGACCTCGCCCACTACGAAGCGCGCCTGAGGGACGGCGTGGGCGACGAAACTCGTTACGGCATCGCGATGGAGATCCTGGCGGAGGCGGCCGTTCAAGGTGTCTTCACGCCGGAGGCACGCCATCATCTCGAGACCCGGTATTCCAAGCTCCCGTCCAACGCCCCGCGGCAAGTCATCGAGACATTGGATGTTCTCGTGCACGATGGCTATTTGGAGTCCGACACCGAGGGCTACCGGTTCGCCTCGAACCTGCTTCGAGACTGGTGGAAGGCTCGCTTCCGCGACCACTATGCGCCGCTAACGGCCGCGTCGCGCACCACCTCCGGCGAGATCGATCCGAAATGAGCCAATCGCGCGCCCGCACGATCCGAAAGTTCAACCCCGGGGTTTTCCAGTCCGACCGGGAGATCATCGACCAGTTCGTCGTTCGGGATCGAGAACTCGGTACGGTCCTCGATGTGATCCGAGGGAATATCGATGCGCCTTCATGCCAACACACGCTCGTCGTCGGTCCCCGCGGCCGCGGCAAGACCATGCTCCTCGCCCGCGTCGCCGCCGAGCTGCGGACGGATCCGCACCTGAGCCAGGCGTTGTTCCCCGTGCGGTTCATGGAGGAGAGTCTGGAGATCTTCAACATCGAGGACTTCTGGCTGGAGGCGCTGTTCCACCTGGCGCGGGAGTGTGCCCCACATCACGCCGACCTCTCGGAGGAGCTTGACGCGACGCGCGCCGACCTCGCGGGAAGGCGCGGCGAGGACGTGGCCGCGTCCGCGCGGGCCCGTGTTCTCGATACCGCCGACCGGCTCGGGAGGCGGCTGGTGCTCATGGTGGAGAACCTGCAGGACCTTTGCGACGATGTGGACGAGGACTTCGGGTGGCAGCTTCGCGAGTCTCTCCAGTCGCACCCCGAAGTCATCCTCCTGGGCTCCGCCACGAGCCACTTCGAGGGGCTGAAGGATGCCGGGCAACCGTTCTTCGAGCTGTTCCGCATTGTTCAGTTGCATCCGCTGAGTACCGCGGAATGCCGTCGTCTGTGGCGTGTCGTCAGCGGTGAGGAACGCGAGGACCGGCAGATGCGGCCGATCGAGATCTTCACCGGTGGAAGTCCCCGCCTGCTGGTGATCCTCGCGGAGTTCGGCCGTCATCGGTCGACGACCCAGTTGATGGAAGAGATGGTGAGCCTGATCGACGACCACACCGAATACTTCCGCGGACATCTGGACGCGTTGCCCAAGGCCGAACGGCGAGTGTATCTGGCGGCGGCCGACCTGTGGCGGCCATCGAGCACGCGCGAGATTGCCGACCGAGCCCGCCTCGACGTGCGGAAGGTCTCGTCTTTTCTCGGCCGCTTGAAGAAACGAGGCGCGATCAAGGTCGAAGGCCGGAGCCGACGCCGGCTGTACAGCGTCTCCGAGGGCCTCTACTGCATCTACTACAAACTGAGACACCAACGCGACGAGGCGGCAGTCGTGCGCGGCGTGATTCATTTCATGATGGCGTTCTATGAGTCGGACGAAGCTGCGGCGATGCTCGGAGCCCTTCTGGGCGATGTGGCGTTTCACGACGCGTTTTTCGGTGGAGGAGAGGATCTCGATCTGAGCAAGATCGCTCCGGGCATGGCGGCCGCGACGCATCAAGAACTTGCGAAGCGCTACGAGGCTCCCGGTGATGGGGATCGTCAGATACGGCTGGCGGGCGAACTCCTCGACATCGGATCCAGGTTCGGCCAATCGGGTCAGTTGGCGCGCTCGATCGAGTACAGCGACGAGGTGATTCGGTGCTTTGAATCGGTGCCGGAGCCGGAAGTCCAGTCAGCGGTCGCCAGGGCGTTCGTGAACAAGGGGGTGGCGACAGAGAAATCTGGTTCGTTGGACGCGGCGATAGAGCCATTCTCCGCCGTCGTGGGCCGCTTTGGCGACCTGTCAGCGCCGGAAATCCAAGAGTGCGTCGGAACGGCGCTCCTGAACAAGGGATACCTGCACGGCAAGCTGAAGGAGCCCGACGAGGCCATCGCCGCCTACGACGAAGCCGTTCGCCGCTTCGGTGCCAGTCGGCTCCCGAGAGTGAAGCTGTGCGTGGCCATGTGCCTCCGGAATAAGGGGTCGATGCTGGTCTTGGATTCTCCCGACGCTGCGCAGCTCGTCTGGGACGATCTCGTCGAGCGGTTCATCGACGACGAGGCACCAGAGATTCAGGAGCAGGTGGCCAGCGCGCTCGTCAAGAAGGCCGGTGCCGCACTTGTGGGGGGCAGCGGCGAACTGGCCGTCGAGGCGAGCGATAGGGCGGTAGATCGGTATGGCGGTAGCCGGGATCCGCGCGTCCTGCGGGAAATCGCGCTCGCTCTCGAGATGAAGGCGCAGGCGCAGAATCACCTGGGTCTTCCCGGCGAGGCGCTGGCCACGTGCCGGACGCTCGTCGACAGGTTCGGGGCCGTGGAGAGCGACCCGGGCGTTCCCGCGAGCTGGCGCGCGATGGGGATCGAGGTCATGGCGCAGATACGAGGGCGGGACGAGCGCGCCGCCCTGCGTATCTTCCGAAGGCTCTGCGACGAAATGGACGACGAAAACCCGGTGATGCTCCATAAGCTCGTCTGGGACACGATCGACCTGGTCGCCTGCGGCGCTCCGCCGGGACCGTTTGCCGATGTGCTCGCCCGGTCCGCCGAGCAGTCGGAGGCGCTGGTACCGCTGCTCGCCGCGCTCCGGAAGCTATCGGGTCACCCCACGCGGGTCCCCGAAGAAGTGGCCCAAGTCGCCGATGACGTGATCGACATGATACATGATCGGTCTGCGTGACGCCTCGACCCGAGGCCACCCCAAGGATGACAACGGACTCCCGCGCAAACCGCCCCATCGCTCCGGTACGGCGTCGTTGAGACGGGGTGGACTCGAAGCTCGTACTCCGAGAAATTGTCGGCATTGGTTTTCTACTGCCGACGTTTTTGTAGAAGTTGGATGCCCGATGAGTCAGGAATCCCCGAACGACGAGCGGCTCTCCGAGACGGGTCTCGGTACGTTCTTCCGTCCTTGCGACGCGGAAGCCGCCGGCATCGGCTACCATGAGCTTCGGCGCCTGGAAGACCTCGGCCTGGTCGAGCGCGAAGGGTGGGGCCTCTACCGGCAGACGCGTGCCGACATCACGAGCCACCACACGATCGCGGCCGTCTGCGCACGGGCGCGGCAGGCGGTCGTCTGCCTGCTCACGGCACTGGAAGTGTACGACATCGGCACGCAGATGCCGCACCAGGTCTGGATCGCGATCCCTCACAAATCGCGCGTCCCGGCGCTCGGGGGGCTGCCGGTTCGCATCACGCGGTTCAGCGCGGCGTCCCTCACGTACGGTGTTGTGGACACGGAATTCGACGGCGTGCCTGCGAAGATCACGACGCCGGCGCGGACGGTGGTGGATTGCTTTCGGTTTCGAAGCAAGGTCGGACTCGAACCCGCGCTCGAGGCGCTGCACGAGGTGCTCGATGACGGGAAGGCGACGCCGGACGAGATCCGGCGGGCCGCAGAGGCCTGCCGTGCTCGGTCACTACTGATCCCGGCGCTGAGGATGCGAAGTCGCTGAGCGCGGACGAGAGGTCGTCGATACCCGCTGAGAGCAGGCGATATCAGGAGGACACTCCCGAGTGTGGCGGCTATCCCGACCGCTCGGACCACTCCGCCTCCGAATCTTGACGGATCCCATGAGGTGAAAGAAGATGTCACATCTGTTTTTGGATGTGACTTTTTCTGAAAGCGGCGCGAACGATGATCGATCCAGCCGTTACGGACACGCAGCGGCTGCGTGATGCCGATCTGCCCGCCTTCTTCCGTCCCCAGGACGCGGAGGCGGCCGGGATTCCGTACGGCCACCTGCGGAGAATGGAGGAAGCCGGGCTGGTCGAGCGGGAGGGGTGGGGCCTGTACCGGCGGACGGACGCCGACTTCTCTCGGCACCACTCGCTGGCGGCGGTCTGCGCCAGGGTGCCCAGCGCGATCGTGTCGCTCATCACTGCCCTCAGCGTCCATGAGATCGGCACGCAGATCCCGTTCGGCGCGTGGATCGCGATCCCGCACGGCGACCGCACGCCTACGGTGGAGGGCTTCAGGCTCAACGTGACGCGGTTTTCGGGCGCCTCACTTCGCTATGGGGTGGTCGAGACGGAGTTCGAGGGCGTTCCCGCCCGGATCACGACGCCGGCCCGCACCGTCGTCGATTGCTTCCGTTTCCGAAACAAGGTAGGCCTCAATGTCGCGCTGGAGGCACTCGACGATGCCCTCCTGTGGAAGAAGGTGACCCGGGACGAGGTCGGGCGTGTCGCCGAGGCCTGCCGAGCCCAGTCGCTGCTGGAGCCGCTCCTCTACCCGCGTTTCCTCTGATGGCCGACCGAGATAGGGGACGAGACTGCCGATCTGGTGTGACGACGAATCGCCGAGCACCATGCACACCGATCTCGTACGTTCGGAATTCGCGCGGCCGGCTCGATTCCCGCCGCGCACGAATCCATCCGCACACAACGGTGCCCAGCGTGGGGCATGATCTTCCCATCAAAGCGACACTCGGATCCGATCCCCGGCCCTCGCGCAGAGCGGGGCGGGCCGCGTCCTCACGGCGCCTCCGGGGGAACTCCGGGCCGGGCGGTCACTCCCCTCCACATCGAACCGTTCGACTTCATCTGGCCCACCGGTGGCCCGTTGCAGGATGCCGATGGGCACGCCTGTAGCGCCGATGGCTGACCCGCATCCGCCTTCGCGCGGGCAATCAGCGCGCTTCGACCCTTATCCAGAATACAAGGATTCCGGCGTGGAGTGGCTGGACGAGATCCCCGCGCACTGGAACGTGGCTAGGCTAAAGCAAGTCTTGTCGCATAATGATGGCGGCGTGTGGGGCAACGAAGGCGATGACAACGGGACGATCGTACTTCGTTCGACGGAGCAAACTGTCGATGGCGCATGGGCGATTGAGAATCCTGCCGTTCGCGAGCTCACTCGGCACGAATACACGGCTTCTCGACTCATCGAAGGTGATCTCGTGATCACGAAGTCGAGCGGATCAGCTCGTCACATCGGCAAGGCATCCTTGGTTTCGGAGGAGATTGAGTCTCTCGACTGCTGTCACTCCAACTTCATGCAGCGACTTCGAGTCCGGCCGGACGAGATCGTTCCCCGCTACTTGTGGTATGTGCTGAACAGCACCCTTGGCAGAGGCCAGTTTGATTTCTTGTCAGCATCGACCACGGGCCTTGCCAACCTCAACGGCACGATCATCGGTATGGTGGTTGTCGCGTTACCTCCGTTACTCGAGCAACTGGAAGTCGCCGACTTCCTCGACCGGGAGACGGCCAAGATCGACGGGCTGGTCACGAGGCAGGACCGGCTGATCGATCTGTTGCAGGAGAAACGTACCGCGATCATCACGCGTGCCGTCACGCGAGGCATCGACCTGCGAGTCCCCATGAAGGACTCCGGTGTCGAGTGGCTGGGCGATATTCCGGCGCACTGGGAAGCGAAGAGGACGAAGTTCGCAGCTAGACTGCGGTCAGGGCACACTCCGAGCCGACAGAAGGCCGAATACTGGCAGGACTGCACCATTCCGTGGTTCGGCCTCACGGATGTCTGGCAGGTCCGCGATGGACGGGTCGAGTACGTACACGAGACAGCCGAGAAGATCAGTGAGATCGGACTAGCGAACTCTGCTGCGAGACTCCTTCCAGAGGGCTCGGTGATTCTGTCACGCACTGCATCCGTGGGGTTCTCGGCAATCCTCGGCGTTGACATGGCGACGACGCAGGATTTCGTCAACTGGACTTGCGGGCCATCGATACGCCCCGAGTACCTGTTGTACGTCTTCCGCGCCATGGAGCCGGAGTTTCGGCGTCTCACGATGGGCTCAACGCATCAGACCATCTACATGCATGATGTCGGCGGCTTTTTGACACCCATTCCCCCGGTTCCCGAGCAGGATCGGATCATCGCGTTCATCCGCGAAGAGACCGCTTTCATCGATACGCTCATCGCCAGAATCCACCAAGCCATCGACCGTCTGAAGGAGTTCCGCACTACGCTGATCTCCGCTGCCGTGACCGGCAAGGTCGATGTCCGGGAGGCAGCGGCGTGACTCCGGAGGTCTCAGAGCGCGCGTTCGAGGATGCGATTGAGTGCGCACTCCTGCGGCGGGGATCCGATGCTTGCGAGGAGTACCAGGAGAGTGTTCGGGAGAAACTGGCACCGTATGACGAAGAGTTTCTTGGCGGCGGATACCATCGGCGCCGCGCGGATGCAGACTACGACCGGCAACTCTGTCTCATCCCGCACGACGTGGTTGACTTCCTCGTCGCCACTCAGCCTCAGATCTGGAAGCGGCTGAAGCAGCATTACGGTGCCGAGGTCCGGGAGCGGTTCCTGAGCCGTCTTGCAAAGGAATTAGAGCGGCGCGGCGCCCTCGATGTGTTCCGCAAGGGCATCAGGGACTCGGGGTGCAAGTTCCACTTGGCATACTTCCGTCCGGCGAGCGGCCTCAACGAGGAAACGCGCCGGCTCCACGCGGCGAACATCTTCTCCGTTGTGCGGCAAGTCCGTTACAGCGCGAAGAACGAGAAGAGCCTCGACCTGGTGCTGTTCCTCAACGGCATTCCGTTCTTCACGGCCGAACTCAAGAATCCGCTCACGGGCCAGACTGTTGAGGATGCGATCCGCCAATATCGGCACGATCGGGATCCCCGCGAACCCCTCCTGGCACACGGCCGCTGCCTCGCACACTTCGCCGTGGACCCCGAATTGGTGTACGTCACCACGCACCTCGAAGGAGCCAAGACACGGTTTCTCCCTTTCAACCGAGGCAGGTTCGGCGGGGCCGGCAATCCGCCCGTCCCGCCGACAAGGCAGGGATACCCCACTGACTACCTCTGGAACGAGGTCTGGGCACGGGACAGCGTCCTCGATCTGATTCGGCAGTTCATCCACGAAGTGGAGGCAGAAGACGAACTCGGCCGGAAGACAACCCGGTTGATCTTCCCCCGCTACCAGCAGCTCGATGCCGTCCGGCGCATGGTGTCCCATGCCCGCAACCACGGGGCGGGGGAGCGGTACCTGATCCAGCACTCCGCCGGGAGCGGCAAGAGCTACACGATTGCCTGGCTCGCGCATCAGCTATCCACCCTCCACGACGCCGACGATCGCTCGGTGTTCGACTCCATTGTCGTCGTCACCGACCGACGCGTTCTGGACCGCCAGCTTCAGCGCGCCATCACCCAGTTCGAGCAGACGCTTGGAGTGGTCGAGAAGATTGACAAGGATTCGAAGCAGCTCCGCGCGGCGCTGGAATCCGGCAAGCGGATCATCGTCACGACGCTCCAGAAGTTCCCGGTGATCGCCGAGCAGATCGGATCGCTTCCCGGCCAGCGGTTCGCGGTGATCGTCGACGAGGCGCACTCCTCCCAGTCCGGCGAGAGTTCGAAGAGTCTCAAGGCGGTGCTCGCCGCCGGGAGCCTCGAGGCGGCCGAAGAGGAGGAAGCCGGCATCGCGACTCCGGAGGAGGAACTGGAGGCGACGGTCCTCGCCGAGATGGAGAAGCGCGGATCCCTGCCGAACCTCTCCACCTTCGCGTTCACAGCGACGCCCAAGGCGAAGACGCTGGAGTTGTTCGGCGTACAGCAGGCAGACGGTCGGTTCGAGCCGTTCCATCTCTACAGCATGCGGCAGGCGATCGAGGAGCGCTTCATCCTCGATGTCCTCGCCAACTACACCACGTACTCGGCCTACTGGCGGCTCTTCAAGACGATCGAGGACGACCCGCGCTACGAGAAGGGCAAGGCCGCTTACCTGCTCAAGTCCTTCGTGGAACTGCACCCGCACGCGATCGGGCGGAAGGTCGAGATCATGGTCGATCACTTCGCCGGGCAGGTGCAGGACAGGATCGGCGGCAGGGCGAAGGCGATGATCGTCACCCGCTCCCGCCTCCACGCCGTGCGCTACAAGCTCGCCGTGGACGCGTATCTGGCCGAGAAGGGGTATCCCTGGAAGTGCCTGGTCGCCTTCTCCGGGAAGGTGAACGACGGAGGGAAGGAATACACCGAACCCGGCATGAACTCAGCCGGCGGGCCGCACTTGATCGGAGAGCAGCAGACGGCGGCGGAATTCGCCAAGCCCGAATGCCGGTTCCTCGTCGTGGCGAGCAAGTTCCAGACGGGCTTCGACCAGCCGCTCCTCCACACCATGTACGTGGACAAGAAGCTGGGCGGCGTGAACGCGGTGCAGACGCTGTCGCGCCTGAACCGGACCCATCCCGGCAAGGACGAGACGGCGGTCCTCGATTTCGCCAACGAGGCGGACCACATCCGCAAGGCGTTCGAACCCTACTACGAGACGACGTTGCTCTCGGAGGCGACGGACCCGAACCTCCTCTACGACCTCCAGGGAGAACTTCTCGGCTTTCACGTCTACACCGAGGCGGAGGTGGACGCCTTCGCTCGGGTCTACTTCGGCAAGGACGCCACGCAGGACCAGTTGTATGCCCTGCTCGCCGACCCTGTGCAGCGGTTCCGCGACCTGGAACCCGAGGTGCGTTCGGAGTTCCGCGGCGGGCTGCGGAAGTATACGCGCCTCTACTCGTTCCTGGCGCAGATCCTGACCTTCAAGGACGCGGATCTCGAGAAGCTGCACGTCTTCGCCCGCTACCTCCGGCAACTCTTGCCGGCGGATGGAAGCGAACTCCCGCGCGAAGTGCAGCGGAACATCGATATGGAGTCGTACCGAATCCAGCAGACGGGGCAGGGAGGAATCGAGTTGTCCCGAGGCGCGGGCACGATTGATCCCCGGAAGACCGGCATCCAACCGGGAGCAGCGCAGGAGGAGATCGAGGCCCTGTCCCGAATCATCGCGGAGCTGAACGACCGCTTCGGCCTCAACCTGGGGCCGGAGCACCGCGTGACCCTCAACCAGATGATGGACAAGCTCGAGGATGACACGGCGCTCGCCGCGGCCGCCCGCGTGAACACCCGCGAGAACGTGCGCCTCACATTCGATCACAAGGTTGAGGAGGTGATCCAGGGCATCGTCGACTCGAACTTCGATCTCTACAAGCGCATCACCGACGACAGTGCGTTCGGCGAACTCGTGAAGACCCTCCTCTTCGACCAGTATCTCTGCGGCCACCGCAACGCCGAGGAACTGATCAAGCGCGGGGAGTCGAAGACGCTGGAGCTCAAGTCCACCCTGCGCTGGAACCTGAAGGAGGACCGCAAGGACAACCGCGTGACCCACGCCGCCCTGAAGACGATCGCGGCCTTCCTGAACACGGAGGGCGGCGACCTCCTCCTCGGCGTCGCGGACGACGGCTCCGTCGTCGGCATCGAAC
The DNA here is from genome assembly GCF_965216145.1 of Candidatus Palauibacter sp. GTDB lineage: Bacteria > Gemmatimonadota > Gemmatimonadetes > Palauibacterales > Palauibacteraceae > Palauibacter. The sequence goes on along the minus strand of NZ_OZ244149.1, from coordinate 3,856,072 downwards.
GGGACGGCTTCGACAACGACGACAAGTTCATGCTCCACCTGGCCCAGGTTGTGCGAAACGCCTTGGGCGGCCGCGCGGGGACGTGCATCGACCCGAGGATCCAGATCCTCGACGGCGGCACCGTGTGCGTCGTGAGCTGCCAACGAAGCCCTGAGCCGGTATTCCTCCGCTGGAAGAACCTTGAGAGCACCGAGCAAGGCGACTTCTTCGTCCGCAGCGGCCCCGGCACTGTGAAGCTGCCCCCACCAGACGTCGAAGCGTACATTCGCACGCGGTTCGAATCCCCGGCCAGCACCCGGTAGCTTTGAACGGCTTCTTCCACGAGAGTCTTATGTTGCCAGATTACCCAAAGATCAAGCGAAGGGCCGACGCCTTCTTGAGACGGTATCTCAAGGACGAAGTCTCCAAATCAGCACCCCTCCTCAGGGAAATCGGCCGAACAGTTCAGCACGAAGGTGATGAGGGCACTTACGAAGATGTGGAAGGGCGGGAGGATCATATTGAATACGAGACGATGACGGCAGGATTGGAGATCACTCGCGATGAAATGCGACATGGGAGCTTCTCGGCGGTCATGGCCAAGTTTAAGAGGATGGCGGAGACCCTCGCTGAGGCCCAAGGGAAGATGATGTTCACCAAGGCCTCCGAGGCGGCAGAGTCCGTCGGTAACGTCGTCGCCGCGAAAGACAAGCCGATTCGGGAAGCTCTTCTTGAAATGCAGCGCAAGATCCAACTGGATTTCGATCCACGCACTGGTGAACCCCGACACCACACAATGGTCGTACACCCCGAGACGTTCGAGAAGATCAAGGACGACTTGGAGAGTCTCGACGGGGATTCTGAATTCCTTGCTGAACTCTCAGAGATCAAACAGAAACAATGGATGGATTGGCGTGATCGAGAATCTCGTAGACGTCTGGTTGACTGAGGCGTCCGAGCGCTCCTACGAAGCGGCGTTTGGCCAACTTCTGGTGATAGAGGGCCATCGTGTCATCCAAGGCCCGATGCACCACGCCCACGAGCACGGGAAGGATATCATCGCCTGGGACTCCGCCGGAGACCTGTGCGCGTACCAGCTAAAGGGGGGGAGTGGCAGACTCGACGTCCCTAGGATCGAGGCGCTCAAAGAGCAGCTCTCAACAGCGGCCGAAGCCATCATCAGGCATCCGAGCCTTCCCGACTCACGTCTGCCTGATCGTGTCTTTCTTGTCACCAATCAAGCCGCCACTGGTCCGGCGCAAGATCGGATCAGCGTGCTGTCCGACGGCAACCGGCACCGCGGATTGGCACCGCTGCATTTGATCGAGCGCGCCGAGCTCACCTCCCGATTCGTAGCGGCTCAAAGGAGTTTTTTCCCGGGCTCCCCCGGGGCCCTGAACGCGTTCCTCGCGCTGTTCTTGGCCGATGGACGAGGGGAGTTGCCGAGGCAGGAGTTTTTTCGGCTGCTACAAGACATCCTCCCCGTTATTGGACGCAAGCCCAAGGCTGCGGCTGCGGCACGAGCCATCTCAGCGGCAGCCCTTACGACCGCATTGGCACTCCGAAAATGGGCAGATGACGGTAATCACGCGGAAGTAGTCGTGGGGTGGATCTGTTTCGCTACGCAGATCCTCAGGGTCGCTGAAAAGTACAGCTTGGGTCGCGCACGCTGGCATGCAGCGTATCGACTGGCGTTGGAGGAAGCACGGCGTAACGCGCGGCAGCTGCTGGAAGAGGCGCTGGCAGCCGAGGATCTCGTGGTTCCAGATCCGGCGGAACCGCTCGTCCATAGTGCTCGCGCAGTCAAGGTGTGTGGTTTGGTCTCGGCTTTCTCGATCTCGCAGAGAATCGAGTTCGGTGTTTGCCATGAGTACCGAGGAAGTGCAGGTCAGCTCGTACTGCGAGAGTTTGACTGTCTACGCATCGTGGGAGAGGTTCAGGCACCGGACTATTTCTTGTCGATCTTGGCCGTCAACGAGACAGGGCGGTATCCTGTTGCGAGGACAATGCTTCTCTCGTGGGTGAGGTCGGTCGCGAGGGCGAATAAGCCCGGTTCCACAGCGCCCCTTCCGGATCCGTATCACTCGGTCGAGGACATCATCCTCGACAGTCTTCCTCCCGAGGGCACGATCCTTGCGGATGAGACTTTTTCGGGTACGGCCTACACAGTGGAGATCGGTGTACGATGGGCGACGCGACGCCTGTGGCGGCAGAGCCTGAACGCGATGTGGGGAGACGTGAGTAGGTTGAGTCACCATCGCTTCAACCCGGCACAACCGAGCGATTACTTCGTACCTCGAAGTGACCGCGGTAGGTGGGCCAGTCGGTTCTACCCGACGCCGACCCGCTGGTCGGATCTTCGCGCAGAGGCTGAAGAACACGAAGTCGCCGCTCTCCCGGGCACGTTGCGCCGCTGTCCAGAATTCGTACCCTTCTATTGCTTGGCGTTGCCGCACCGGTTCAACGCCGTCGTCGCGGACTTCCTCGACGAACTTGCTTCCCACGGTCGAGTCTCGTGACATGTTGACTGCCGAACGTTTGATGTCAGCGACGATACGGAGGGAAGGAGGTGGGCGTCGGGAAGGGTGATGCTGGTGACGGGGGCGTCGGCCGGGTGGTACGTTCGTTCCCTCATCATGAAGCATCCTGCCAATCCCTTGCCCCCGCCTCGGCTTCATCGGAGCCCAAACACCTGTTCCTCGTGTTCGCGCTCTAGCAGTCCGTGGTAAAAGTCGCGATGTCCCGCGTCGATGTTGATGGTTAGATTGTGGCGGGGACAAGAGTGGCGAGTCAGTCGGAGGTTGACGATGGCGATGGGCCGGCGGAGGGGCGGGCGTCAGAAGGCGCTGTTCGTGGCGGCGGCGGGGATCCGTGCTCCGGGACACCCGTTCTACCGGGCGCTGGAGGGGCTGTTGGCTTCGGCGGGGTTCGACGGGTGGTGCGAGGAGACGTGCGCGGCGCACTACGCTCAGCGGCTGGGCCGTCCGAGCATCCCACCGGGGGTGTACTTCCGGATGCTCGTGGTGGGGTATCTGGAGGGGATCGGATCGGAGCGGGGGATCGCGTGGCGGTGCGCGGAGTCTCTGTCGCTGCGGGAGTTCCTGGGCTACGAGCTGGACGAGAACCCGCCGGACCACTCGACGGTGTCGCGGACGCGGCGGCGCCTGCCGGTGGAGGCGCACGAGACAGTGTTCGCCCGGGTGCTGGAGCTGCTGGAGGAGAGCGGGCTGTTGAGCGGCAAGACGCTGGGGATCGACTCGACGACGCTGGAGGGGAACGCGGCGATGCGGTCGATCGTGCGGCGGGACACGGGGGAGGGATACCAGTTGTTCCTGGAGGGCTTGGCCGAGGCGTCGGGGATCGAGACGCCGAGCCGTGCGGATCTGGCGAAGCTGGACCGGAAGCGGCCGAGGAAGGGGTCCAACGACGAGTGGGAGCACCCGCACGACCCGGACGCGCGGATCACGAAGATGAAGGACGGGCGGACGCGCATGGGCCACAAGCTGGAGCATGCGGTGGACATGAGCTCGGGGGCGGTGTGCGGGCTGACGGTGCAGCCGACGACGGGTGGCGACTGCGCCTCGCTGCCGAAGACGCTGGGGGAGGCGCGCGGGCAGCTGGAGCGGCTGGGTCTGGAGGCGCGGGAGCTGGTGTGCGACAAGGGCTACCACTCGAACGCGACGATGAAGCGCCTGGCCGGCCTCGGCCTTCGCGGCTACGTGAGCGAGCCGAACCGCGGGCGGCGCAGTTGGAAGCGGGACCGGGCCGCGCGGAAGCCCACCTACGCCAACCGGCGCCGGATCCGGGGCGCCCGGGGCAAGCGCCTTCTGAGGGCTCGGGGCGAGAAGCTGGAGCGCGCCTTCGCCCACCTGCTCACCACGGGCGGGATGCGCCGGACGCACCTGCGCGGGCACGAGAACATCCGTAAGCGGATGCTGGTGCACGCGGCCGGGTTCAACCTGGGGCTCCTGATGCGGCACCGGTACGGCTACGGCACGCCGAGGAGTCTTCAAGGCCGAAGTGCGTCCACGCTCCGAACGGGAGGCCTCCGGATCGCCTTTTCGGCCCTTTTCCGCCCGAAATCGCGCGTTCTCGGCCACCTCCGGCCCGCGCGGGCCCGCAAATCGCCCAAACGCGGCACCGGCCCCTCCGGCGCAACAATCCGCCGCCACTTTGCCGAGATCATATTCCGTGGCCCGCGGCGCGCTTTTGCCACGGGCTGCTAGGTGTCGTCTCCACTGCTCCTCTGCCATGCCGCGCCCCAAGATCCCCACTTCTCGGAGACGCGAATCTGGGTGGTCAGCAAGAGCCTCGAACCGCTCCATCCATTCCGCTTCCATGTTCGATAGCTTGCCCGTCCATCCTCCCCCTGATAGCCGGCACGCATGAGCGAGTTCATCAGGAGTATATCCGGCGTCTAGCGCCAAACCCGCCAGTTTCTGCCACGCGTCATCGGGATAACCTCCCAAAGGCGCCAAGTGATATGGCTTTAGGCTTCGATTCTCAAGCAACTCGCGGTACAATCCCGGGTCATTTCCGACGAGCAGGCGGATCAACTCATCCTGGCCGAGTCGCTGGTATTTCTCATGCAAATTGCGCAAGACGCGTCGTCGCTGGCTGGTCGCCAGCACATTGATGGCAACGTCGAGTGGTTTGTCCGGTAACCAGTATGGAGGGTGAGCACTCTCCGTACGATGGAGCAGCCATTCCAGGGCGATCGATGGGTCCGAGCGAAACACATCCTCAAGAATGTAGTTGTCGACGTCCCTCACTATGATACGACGCCAAGCGTCGCTCAAATCCGACGGTAAGCTCGCTACACCTTCACCCAACCACAATCCTCTGGCTATTGCTGCCCTAATCGTGTCGCTCGAGTGCGTCAGGAGCAATCTCAAACGGACTTCGTCGAGGTGGCCCTGCGCGCCCAGCCCCTCGACGATGTGCTCTGATCCGCGCAGTTGATCAAGAACTGTATCAAAAAAAACACTCGGCACCGGGTCGATACCTAACGCTACTTCTACAGCAGCCGTGCGATATGCTTGGTTCTCGATGCAGTGTCCCCATGCAGTAGTGATCGACTCCGGTGCCAGTCGAATCGACGCGGCAAGGAACGGCGATACGAACTGCGCAGGTGCTTCTTGGGAAATTAGAGTTTCGAGCCAGTGGACTGGTTCGTCCGTTTCTTCGGCGATCCACTTTGCAACCTTGGCACCCCATTCGAAGCCTCGATAGTTTATCACTCGGGCCGCCTCGTAAAAGAGATATACGCGAGGCGCAACATCATCTGGGCTCCGTTGGCCCCATTCCGTGGCGAGCTTCCGTGCAGCGGCGTGAGCAGAGTCGTAGGTCTCACGCCAGCCGGGACCGAACGAATCGATAGGAAAGAGCACGTCGTATTCGGGGTCGGTAGCGAACGTAAGGTCCCACCCATGCTTGTCAGAAAGCTGCGCCGCCCAACTGGCGATGCCGGGGTTTGTTGAAGTAGCTGTTGCGATGGTGTGCACCATGGAGCGAGCGATGTCAGTCATCATGACTGCCATCTCGGGCGCCACGGTTGAGCCCGGCCCACCCGGGTGAAGCCAATGGTGCACAAGCTCCCGCAGAGGGTCCAGTTCGGTGATGTTCACGGCGGCGAGTAGAGGAGCTGCGCGGTCCCACAGCGCCCCCAGCGCCGATATATCACGTTCTGTGAGAATATTGAAAGATATTTGAATCGAGAGCGGATCCGTGACGGATTCAGCCGTGTTCTCATAGCGCGGATCAAATGCGGCGGCCACGGCACGCAATACAACCCAAGGATCCGACTTCTGGTCCGACGAATAGTCCTCAGTCGCGGTGAGCACGAGGCGACGTCGCGTAACGGCCTCACCGGAGCTGGGATGTGCGCTTTTGGCCCAGTCTTGGAGGACACGGAGGGGGTGGCCAGGATGTTGCGGCAACGAGACGTGGTTGCCCGTTGAGGCGTACAACAAACGTGGGACGATCTCTTGCGGAGCTGAGAAGAGTCCGACCCGGGCTATGGCCCGGAACGTGTCAGGCCGATGATGCAGAATCCATCGAACCTGGGCGGGCCCGAGGGCTGCATAGTTAACCCATGCCGACTCGCCCGACGTGCGAAGCAAGAGTTCTTGAATCAAACCCTCGGGCACTTGCCCGGAGCGGTGCTTAGCGCCCACAAGTGTTGAAACAACGTCACCCAACCTACGCGCTTCCTCCACCAAAGGCTGTGCGGGAAGTACGGTTGCATCCCGAAAGAACACCTCCGCGACGAGTGAATGTCTCAAGGGACGAGGCTCCACAGCAAAAGCCGGTTCCGTTGCAGCCACTTCGCGGAGGACGCCGCCCGCTGCCAGCCCGCGGAGCATCTGTCGAATGGCAACGGGGGGAATTTCAAGAAAAGTCGCCACAGAACTTGTCGTCATGCCGGCGTCTCCCCCCAGTGCGAAACTGGCAAGGACCTCAACAGCTTCGGTCCCAACAAGATCTTTGAAGATGCCAATCTCGTGAAGCAGAGCCGTGGCCGACGCAATCTGCTGGAACTCAGATCGAAGGACCAGATTTGCCAACGTGACAGCTAAGCCCGGCTTGCCTGCGGACTGATCGATCAATTCACGGAGTAGCGTGTCCCCGATGTCGATTCCGCAGCTTCGGATCACCTCAGCAATCTCCGCCGTAGTTAGAAGCCGTAACTCGCGCAGCGTGCTAGGCGTTTGTGGAGTCGCCAGTTCTCGTGTTACGTCCTCAACTCTTCCAGGCCAGCAACTCGCAATGATCACGAACGGGATTCCCAACTCATCTCGTAGCCGAAGCAACGTTCGCAAATCCTCTAGGCGGAAATGGGCATCGTCGACGAAAATCCGCGTAGGTTGCTGAGACCGAATGCCCTCAGCCATACGGGTCGGATCGTCCGACACGAGAAACAGACCGTCTCCATTCGTCGCGAGTTCTTCCATGACGAACGTCTTCCCACAGCCGGGAACGCCCGACATGACGGCATCCTCCTTAAGTCCAAGGAGCCATTCGTGGTCGTCCGATCGACCTATCACCGCCGAGGCAAGGCGTGGGCGTGTCGAGTCCGCAACCATCGACAGCGGTTCAGGGTCTCCAACGATCCCGAGCAGATCTCTACACCATCGCGGACTCGCGTAGAGACGGTTCGCAATGTCTGCCCGAATATGATGACCGACCAACGTAAAGTCGCGCGCCCTAGCGTCATCTCGGAGTCTTCGGATCCGAGTTGGCGTGAGGTCCTGAGAAGTTGCCAACACGACCTGGCGTCGCAGACCTCCTTCTACCATATACCGGTCGAGACTATTCCGAAAGTTCCGCCCAACATCAGAAGAAGTTGTTGCAACAAGAGGATATGGTTCTCCTTTGAGATCTACTATTGCACCGTCCATGCCTGCATCTTGACCGCCCGGTATTGCCACCAGGCCGGGATACACTTCACGAAGGAGATCGCATACGCACTGCTCAAACAGATTTCCATCTAATGTATCCGCTAGCAGCCCGTGGCAAAAGCGCGCCGCGGGCCACGGAATATGATCTCGGCAAAGTGGCGGCGGATTGTTGCGCCGGAGGGGCCGGTGCCGCGTTTGGGCGATTTGCGGGCCCGCGCGGGCCGGAGGTGGCCGAGAACGCGCGATTTCGGGCGGAAAAGGGCCGAAAAGGCGATCCGGAGGCCTCCCGTTCGGAGCGTGGACGCACTTCGGCCTTGAAGACTCCTCGGCGTGCCGTAGCCGTACCGGTGCCGCATCAGGAGCCCCAGGTTGAACCCGGCCGCGTGCACCAGCATCCGCTTACGGATGTTCTCGTGCCCGCGCAGGTGCGTCCGGCGCATCCCGCCCGTGGTGAGCAGGTGGGCGAAGGCGCGCTCCAGCTTCTCGCCCCGAGCCCTCAGAAGGCGCTTGCCCCGGGCGCCCCGGATCCGGCGCCGGTTGGCGTAGGTGGGCTTCCGCGCGGCCCGGTCCCGCTTCCAACTGCGCCGCCCGCGGTTCGGCTCGCTCACGTAGCCGCGAAGGCCGAGGCCGGCCAGGCGCTTCATCGTCGCGTTCGAGTGGTAGCCCTTGTCGCACACCAGCTCCCGCGCCTCCAGACCCAGCCGCTCCAGCTGCCCGCGCGCCTCCCCCAGCGTCTTCGGCAGCGAGGCGCAGTCGCCACCCGTCGTCGGCTGCACCGTCAGCCCGCACACCGCCCCCGAGCTCATGTCCACCGCATGCTCCAGCTTGTGGCCCATGCGCGTCCGCCCGTCCTTCATCTTCGTGATCCGCGCGTCCGGGTCGTGCGGGTGCTCCCACTCGTCGTTGGACCCCTTCCTCGGCCGCTTCCGGTCCAGCTTCGCCAGATCCGCACGGCTCGGCGTCTCGATCCCCGACGCCTCGGCCAAGCCCTCCAGGAACAACTGGTATCCCTCCCCCGTGTCCCGCCGCACGATCGACCGCATCGCCGCGTTCCCCTCCAGCGTCGTCGAGTCGATCCCCAGCGTCTTGCCGCTCAACAGCCCGCTCTCCTCCAGCAGCTCCAGCACCCGGGCGAACACTGTCTCGTGCGCCTCCACCGGCAGGCGCCGCCGCGTCCGCGACACCGTCGAGTGGTCCGGCGGGTTCTCGTCCAGCTCGTAGCCCAGGAACTCCCGCAGCGACAGAGACTCCGCGCACCGCCACGCGATCCCCCGCTCCGATCCGATCCCCTCCAGATACCCCACCACGAGCATCCGGAAGTACACCCCCGGTGGGATGCTCGGACGGCCCAGCCGCTGAGCGTAGTGCGCCGCGCACGTCTCCTCGCACCACCCGTCGAACCCCGCCGAAGCCAACAGCCCCTCCAGCGCCCGGTAGAACGGGTGTCCCGGAGCACGGATCCCCGCCGCCGCCACGAACAGCGCCTTCTGACGCCCGCCCCTCCGCCGGCCCATCGCCATCGTCAACCTCCGACTGACTCGCCACTCTTGTCCCCGCCACAATCTAACCATCAACATCGACGCGGGACATCGCGACTTTTACCACGGACTGCTAGACGGTCAACGATATGTCGATAAAACGGATCTCTATTCACGATTTTTCTTTTCCGCTCCTGGAATAGACAACGATGCAGACCTCGTCGAACTATAGCGCCGCACGTTGGTGATCACGAAGCACGGACGGTAGACGGTGGCCGGGTTGCTCGGCCACTCCCTTCTCGTTGGTAAACTCCCAGCTACTCAAATGAGAATACACCGACCGAATCCCGAAATGGGATGCTGCGCGCTCCAACACCGAAGGCTCGATAAACGGATGTGAGGAGATCGAACGCCACGTCATCAGGACTAGAGGCTCCTGGAACACGCCTCGGTCCGATCCGAAGGTGTGGCTCGGCGAACGGTGTGCTGGGACCCACGGGAGAAAGGAAACGGATTTCGTCAGGTTGCCCGGGGCGCAGAATATAGCCAGCAACGTTCCGGTACTGGAGTTGGATCAGCATCTCGTTGGTATAGCCTGCCTCGTGGAGCAGCGCCTGCGCTAGGCAAAGAAAGGATAAGGGGTATTCGACCACGGGGTACGGATAGAGTCTTGGTCGGACTCGCAGTTCCTCCTCGGACTGCCTCCAGCAGAAGTGGTCGTCGAGAGGCGTCCAGAATTCCAGATGGCCGTTCTCCAACACCTCAAGGTAAGCGTACGATGTCTTACTCCCTAACTCAACTCCCGTGAGCGACCTTCGACGAGTGGAATCTAGCCCTCCCATGTTCCAGCCACTTCGCCGAGATCTTGGCGGCGTCGACAGAATGGAGGTGATCTCGGGATCCCGCACGTCGATCAGGCCCCGACGCGGAGTAACGGGAGTGGCGCCAAGCCAAAGGAAGGGACGTTCGCCGACCTCCGCCTCGAAACGCTCTCGCAGCACCTCAGCGAGCAAATTCCCGTCGTGGGAATCGAGGAGGGCCTCGGAAGCAGTCGTCCGTAGGGCTTCTGCGAGTTCGTTCTTTCGTTGGTCTCGCGTCAGAATCCGGGCAAGGTCAGAGAATCTTCGGTCCAGCCTGTCCAGACGCAGCCCAACCGGTTCGTTGACGAATGCCTCGCGGATCTCGGCCAGCGACATCTCTCGCTTCCCATCCTCAAGGCGGATGTAGAAATCGGTGCGACGACCGAGCGTCACCATATGCGGACAGCGTCCGCTGGGCGGGATCCGGACGATGATCACCGTGTGGCCATTCACGACCCGACGGCCGACCTCAAGTCCGTCGATACGTGCTGAGATGTGATCGTGGCATAGCGACCGGATGCTCTGCCTAGTCGACTCCGCATCGCCCATGAGAGCCGGATCCACGAACTTCGCAGCCCGCCCGGAGCCATCATCGTGTATGCCGATGATAAGATACCCGCCGCCGCCGTTGGCCATCGAGGCGATGACTCGAAGCAGCTTCAGCGGGTGGTCGGGGTCCTTATGATCGAAGGTCCTCTTAAACTCAAGGTGCTGCTGTTCGGGGACATGAGCTTCGACGAGGTGCGCGATCTCATCGTCCCGAACTTCGTCAAGTGGACGCTCGTCGAAGATCATGCCGCCAGATCGCCGAGGGGGCACGCCGGATCGAAGAGCTTCACGGTCCAGAGGCTGCCGGTGGCCAGGGATCGGCGTAGTCGAACGATTCCGGGCGACCCGATTACGCCCGTCAACTTCGTACCGGTGCTTCGGACGGTCTTGGATACCGTCCCGCGTCGCTTTCGAGCGGACAAACCGGGCTTCGCGGAGGCGTAGGCGCGAGGCGTACGGGAGAGAATGCGCTCGACATCTTGAGCTGTCGGAAGGAGCCGGCCTCCTCTCCGCCACGGAGTGAGCACGGCGAAGGGCTCGGGGTCCAGCATCTGTTCCCACACCTCCGGGACATCGGCGTCGCCGGAACCGTGGTGCGGGACCTTGAACACGGAGGCCTTGCCCGTCGGCTTCGCGCGGTCATGAAGCACGGCCGTCCGCCCCTCCTCTCGATGTCGCCCCCCAGGAGCGCAATTGCATCGCCGCATCTCACCCAGAGCGCGACGGACAACTTATTGGCTGACGGCGAGCGATTTCGTTTCGCGGTCTCGCCTTTGGATGACACCCACCCCTCAACGGACCGGATAAACGACTCGAACTGGTCGTCGCCGGGTGACAGCGACCAGACTTCGCTCGATCCGTTGCGAAACACCCGTCGAACGGGCGCGGCCCAGATGGGCGACGAACGTTTGCTGCCCAGACAAGAGAAGACGGAGTGAATCTCGCGTACTCCGTAGCCCACCTCAAGTTCACTCAAGGCCCCACTTCGCGCGCAGCCAGTTCGCCCACGCACGGCCGCGCTCAAGATCTCGGTCGGTCATCGGCGGAAGGTCGAGAGACACGATCTGCGACACGCGTCGCCGCGCGCCTCCCACGGACCTCTCGTAGCCGATCACCCAACGGAAGATCGATCCGGGTTCCATATTCAACCGGTCTTCCGCCGAGACGTCATCCAGAGGAATGACCGCATCCTCACGCGCAACGGAGTCTCCGGCCGTCAGGTCCAACAGACGCGCTTCAAACTCGTCGTTCCCGATATCGGTGACGTATCCCTCCCACTCCTGGAGGGCGTGAAGCGACGCGGTCGGAACCGGCTCGACGAGCGGCGGCAGGATGTCGACTCCACCATTTCGCGGAACACCGTTTCCTTGGCCGTCGCCGTAGGTCGGCTGCACGGAGGCGTTGGCCGAGAGCCCGAAACGGTCACCCGTGGGCGAACCGTCGGCCACGGGTGCCCAAATGGACCGAAGACCTTGCTTGGGCACAGATCCCCCGGGGATGGCGCGCGATACGTCCGCATCGGAGGTAGGAGATGCTTCAAGCGGTTTCGCCGTCAGTCCAACACTCAACGCCACCTGTCAGCCTTCCTTCTGAGCCAAGGACATGGTGTAATCGATTATGCCTATCATCCTCCTTCTCTCGCGCTTCGAGACGGGTCCGGGACTATGTACGGTCCAACCTCCGGTAGAACAGGCCCCGATACCCGTCGTCTCGCTGCTCGAAGATCACATGGGCGCGGCGTCCGCCGTTTTCTTCGTTTTGTTCAACGATGACGGTTGCACGGTGCTCCGGGTCCTTTCCGAAATGCCTGCCCGCGGCAACAAGGAAGTACTTCCAATCCTCTACCGTGATCGTTTCTTCGGCCATGGTTCACCATCCCCCATTGATGCTAAGCGCCGCGGGGAGTCTGCCTTGTCAGCGGGTCCAGCATCGGCCCCGGCGGAGGCGGCGGATCGATCACCGTAACGCCTGCCAGCCGAAGCGCTTCACTGAGTCCCCACAAGAACGCATCCTCCCATATTACGACGCGGCGCACCTTCTTCGTCGCGTTCCGAATCAGCCAGCTACCGCACGCCAAGCCTGCGTCCTCGCCAGCCAAGGCGATCGGTTGTTCCGGCTCCGGTGCATCATCCTCGAGTTCCGTCGCGATGGCGATGCTCTCGTCTCCAAAGCGGTAAGCCCCAGCTTTTCCGTGCCCTTTCAGCTCCTCCTCAATCTCCACGACGATGCCCGGTGGTCTTTGTAGGTCGGCGTCTATCTTCATCCCCCTTGTTTCGAAGGCGGCCTCAAGCGAGCCGCCGAGAACGAGAGTCGACGACCTCAACAGCCTCTCCCGTTGCAACTCCGACGTTGACGTGGGACCAGAACCGGTCCCCGGCTCCGCGCCAGGCGGATCGTCCCCTACCCGGCAATCCCCCCTCTCGTTCACGACCTCCCACACCTAATCCGGCATGGTCGGGATGTCCAGGTGCGTCACGCCGAGGCGGGCCAGCGCGTCCACCGTGGCCGACTCGCCACACCCTTGGTGCCGAGCGGGTCGTTCGGCGACGGGGGTGATCGTGTGGGCGATCTCCCACGCGGGGTCTCCACGGAGGCCGGGATTCGGGATGAGGTAGTCCATGAGCGAGCCAACCAGGTTGTTGCCGTCCTCGTCGTGGGGGTTCTCCTCGAACAGCGCCGGGCCGATGCCTTGCGTGAGGCCGCCGTGGATCTGCCACTGCACGATCATGGGGTTGCTGATGTTGTCGCAGTCGTCCACCGTCACGAAGCGGCTGCCCGTCCTCCTCGCGGCTCCCCGATCCTCAACCCGGCTCTGCCGCGCCGGCTCCCATTTCCTCCAAGTGATTCCGACCCGCCGAGGTGAGCCGGAACCGCTGGTTTCGGCTGCTTGGCTTTTCCGGGATCGTCATCTCGATCCAGCCCTCCTGGAGACAGGGCCTTAGGTATCTCTCTCGCAGATTCCCCACATCCCGGAGTTTGAGGGCGGCGAGGAGTTCTTGTCGGCTCATTTTGGCCGAGATGGCCAGCAGCAATCTGTCCGGAGACTTGGCTGCGGACGTTCGTGGAGCGGACTCCGACACATGCTCGGTGGCGCCACCTACGGGCTCGTCCACGCGGTCCTCACGCACTTCCCAACGCTCGGCCAGAGGAAGGTGGTACTGTCCGGATTCGGGTTGTGAAGGCAGTGCGGGCACTTGGGCTCGCGAAGGGTCGGCGCGAAGAATCCGTTGCAATAGGTCCGGGGTCTTCGGGTTCGTCCAGGCTTCGGCACCGCGACCAAGCAGGGCCTCAAGCCCCTTGGAGCGCTCGCCGTCGGCGCGAACGTATACCGGCACGAATCTCAGCTTGTCCAGTTGCTCCGTCGCGCCCGCCCACGTGCCCCCACGTCCTCGGTCCGAGTTCACCACCAGGGCCGCATCGGACAGCGCGTAGATGAGCTTGTTGCGCTGCATGGCATGGCCCACCAGGAACCGGGCGGCGGGGTCGTAGGGACAGACCAGAACGAGCCGTCCGTCCATCAAGAAGTTGCGATTGTCTCGGTTCAGGGCCGCCCGTTCGAGGCCGTTGGCCAGGACGCCGACCGACCGGCCGCCGGCCTCCAGCGCACCTCTCATTGCGGCCTGATCCGTTCCGCGCGCGCCGCCCGAGACAATAGCCATCTTCGCTCCCGCGGCGAGCCGGCCCACATCTTCCGCATACTCGATGAGGTCCTCGTTCACTTCGCGCGAACCGACCACCGCCAGTCCGCCACCGTTCAGAATCGTGCGATCGCCGCAACCGTAGAGAACCGGCGGGGCGTTTTCCCGCAGCCGCACCTTGAGCCTCTTGGGATAGTCGGCATCGGCCCGGGTCATGATCCACAGAGCGCGGGCCCGCCAACGCTCGACCGCCTGCGCCAGGAGAAACCCGCGCCCGAGGAGCCGCCGGATTCTCTCCCTGTCCAGGTTGATGCCGGATGCGCGCAACGTTTCGCTCGCGTCGCTACCGAGCAGGTCGGCGGGCTCCCGCTGGACTGTCCGTAGCTGGCGGGCGAAGTCACGGTATTCGGCAGCGCTCAACGGCTTCGGCTTTGTGGGGGCGCTCTTTATGCCGGTCTGCCGTCTCTTGGAATGCCTGCGCCGACCCGCGAGCAAAGGCGCGGTCAAGAGAAGGATCGCCTGCGCGTTCGGACTGAGGTCCGCGTTCATCGGCTTCCGCTCAGCGAGGAGAGGGCGAGCGGCCAAACCTCCCCGCTTCCGTGACGGTGCAATAGCCAGGCGGCCACGGTGAGGGTCCAGCCGGAGCCCACGATATCGTCCACCAGCAGGACGGGCTCAGGTGACGGCTGGACCGGCACTTCGAGCGAACCGTCAACGTTGAGCGCTTGCTGGGCGCTGTTGGCCATCAACTTCTGCTCCGGGTGTTCCCGGGTCTGATCGAGAACTGCGCGAAACGGCAATCCCAGAGCACTCGCGAGACGTCGAGCGAAGTCTGGAACCAGAAACGGATGCCGACGGGAAGGTACGCAGGTCACCCACACCGGGGCGGGTTGTGGGTCCCACCGCTCCACCAGCTGCACGCAAGCTTCAACGAGCCGGTCGTCGAATCGCTCTGCTTGTTTTCCCTGTCGAACCGTCTCGCCCCATCCCGCGTCGCGCCATATGCACAACGCCCTTCCTTCGTTCGCGCGATGCTCCCCAGGGATATTCCCCTTGACATCGTATCGGGGCAATCCGCCCGCCGGCCATCTCTTGCGCGGCTCAATCGGAAGATCCCGACCGCGGAGAAACACGATGGCCTCTCGCACCAAGGCGGAAGAAACGGTGGTAGGGAGTGGTGGCAGATCTGGCGGTTCATACGCTTCGGGCTCGCCATCGAGCGCCTGAACGAGGCATTCCATGTGACCGGACTTCAATGCCACGTATTCCTGCATCTGACTCTGCTCCTCTCGTCGCAGGCGGGTCAAGCGCGCTGCGCGCTCCCAGAAAGCGTCTCCGAGCGTCGCCGCCGTCAGCTGCCACTTGCTTCCCTGCTTCACGACGGGTGCCGGCGACTCGAGCGAGAGCAGTTTGATGGTCTGCTGGATCCGGTCGCCGCTGAGGTTGAGTGTGCGACGAAGATCCGGCAGCGACAGCCCATCTGGTGACTCCTCTAACGCGGCGATCACTTGTCGCACCTGATCGCGGGTTGGGAAGGCGCTGTCGATGAAGTAGTCCGTGATGTCGGTCTCCTCATCGCCGCTCAGCAGTACGCCGTAGGCGGCATCGAGAGCTCGACCGGCGCGACCGACCTGCTGATAGTAAGACACGACGGACCCCGGCGTCTGGTAGTGGATCACGAAACCGAGGTCGGGTTTGTCGAAGCCCATGCCGAGCGCGGGCGTCGCCGCCAGGGCCTTCACTCGGTTTTCGAGCAACGCCGTCTCGAGTTCCACTCGCTCATCCGGTGGGGTCCTGCCCGTGTATGATCGGACATCCACATCCCGCGACCGAAGCCATGCCGCCACGATTTCCGCGTCACGGATGGTAAGGGTGTAAACGATGCCGTGTCCCTCGAGCTGCGGGAGCGTATCCGCGAGCCACGCCAGTCGCTCCGCCTGACTCCGCAGGCGTATGGTCTGCAAAGTGAGGGACGGGCGGGCAAGGCTGCCTCGGGATACGGTCAAGCTGGGCCCGAGGACTTCCCGCAGATCGTCCATCACGCGGTCGTTCGCCGTGGCCGTCGTCGCGAGGAGCCTCAGGTTTGGCGGGAGTGTCCGGGCGATGCGCTCGACAAGCCGGTAGTCGGGCCGGAAATCGTGCCCCCAATCGGAGATGCAATGCGCCTCGTCGATGACGAGCAGGGAAATCCGTTCCGCCATGCGGGAAAGGACTTCGTCCCGAAAGTACTCGTTGGCGAACCGTTCCGGAGCGATCAGCAGGATGTCCACTTCGTCGCGTACCAATAGCTTCTCCACCTCGGACCAATCGTTCACGTTGTCCGAGGTGATCCGCTCGGCACGGACTCCCATCCGTTCGGCGGCGGCGATCTGGTTGCGCATCAAGGCGAGCAGCGGAGACACCAGGAGGGTTGGGCCGGACCCTCCTTCCCGCAGCAACTTGGTCGCGATGAAGTAGACGAAGCTCTTGCCCCAGCCGGTCTTCTGAACGACGAGGAATCTCCCGTCGCCCCTGACCACATGGCCGATGGCGTCTTGCTGGCCTGGGCGGAATTCGGCGCCGGGCAGTCCAGTACCGATTCTCAGTAGTTCAAGGGCTCGGTCGCCGTCATACGTCAATCGTCGCACCGTGAGGGCCTCTTCCAAGCTTGTCGATCTCGGTATCCGTGAGGTTCGGGGCATATCCGCGTCGTATTGCCCGCCGCACATCAGCGGGGTGAGCCTCCGCATCGAGCACGAGAGCGTCCTTGATTTCGCGCTCCTTGACCCATTGCGCGAGATCGTCGTTCCCTCGCTTCACTTCGTCATGAATCTCGGCCGGGATCTTCACCCGACCGCTCCGGGCGTAGTGCAGCAGCCATTGCCAGAACTCGGGCACGCGCTCGATGGGATAGTAGTCGCGATTCGCATCGATCAAGACGTTGCCGTCGAGAAGGTACAGCAAGGGCTCGCGATGCCGTGTCCGCTACGGTCCGGCCACGAGCATGTGTACGGTCTTGGGCCGCACGCCCAGTACGCGTCCGGCCTTGGTGGTCGTGAGGGCGCCCGACGCCATGAGCCGGCCCGTCAGCTGGACGAGGCTCGAGCCAAGCTGGTGGTTCATCTGCCGATAGTATCCGGGGCCGCCCGTCTGCGTCTTCATTCTCGCGCGGCGGCGTTTCCGGCCCTTCAACCATTGGGTTCGAAAAAGTCCGCTGACCTCGTTCCAGAGCGTTTCATCGATGCTGCCTGCCCGAAACAGTCTGTATGCCAGCATCGAGGAGCTGACGTTGAATTCCGCCGCACGCGCGCTGATGGCGCTCGCCCAGGCCGATACGTCGGTTTCGTCCGTCACCCGGAACTCGGTGAAATCCGCATCCGGCAGCAGATACTCCGACGCCACGTCGTTGCAGAATCGCTCGACGGGGCTCCTGGGAAGACCACCGCTGACACCGGTCTGTCCGAGCCACAGGTGCGCCAGTTCGTGGAGCAGAGTGAAGCACCGGGCGCCGGATGAGTCGTGAGGGTTGACGACGACGAAGGGAGCGATCTCGTCCGCCAGCGCCATGCCCCGGAAGACCTCGACTTCGATGTTGGTGTGATGGCTGCCCAGACTCCCCGCCAGCAACACGAAGACACCCGTTTCCTCCACGCGGGCGCGCAGCAGGCGGAATGCTGCGCCGCGGCCTTGCGCCGCGCGGAAAGCGTCGACCGGCAACCCCAGCGTTTCCCTCAGCGAGGCGACGACGGCCGGGACTCCATCGCCGAGCGACACCGAGCCGATGAACGAGAGGGGCTCGGCGTCCTCGTCCAGAAGGGCCGACTTCAGCAACTCCTGGCGAGCCAGGAGTCGGCGCGCCAGAGCATCGAGCAGGGCCTCCTCTCCGCTCGACCGACGGACCGACACCGTGCGGAAGTCCGTTCCCCTCTCGCCCTTCGGAGGGGGGCGCTCCAGATAGAAGGTTACGAGCGGTCGCCGGTACTGTGCCGCCATCTTCGACAGCATGGCCCGCGTGGGCGCGGCCTCGCCCTCCTCAAGAGCTTGGAGACGAGTGATGGGCGGGATCCCGCGAGCGGCTCTCAGCCCGAGCGTCTCAACGGCCTCCCCCGGGCTGAGACCGGCGGATTCCCTCGCCCATCGCAGCACTTTGGGATTCACTTGCGGCAATGGCGCCTTCCTGATCTTGGGCGGCCCTCCGGGACGTCGCCATCGGAACCTGCACGGGAACGATACAAGTCCGGCTCTGCGTCCGCGCCCCCCGACGCGAGCGACCGGCGGCCCGCCATCGCCGCGCCGGATCGGCGGGTGGAAGCGCATCATAGTCTCCGGTCCGGCGTCACCCAGACCCTCAACCGGCACCGGCGCCATGTTCTACTCGGCTACGCCTTTCTCGTTCAGAACCTCCCACACCTTGTCCGGCGTGATGGGGATGTCCTCGCCGACGCCCGTGGCGCCGAGCGAGTGGCAGCCCCGCGCGGCCAGTCGGGACCGCTCGCCCGCCCTCCCGGGGGTTCCCCGACCCTCAACCCGGCTCTGCCGCGCCGACTCCGATTTCCTGCAAGTGATTCCGACCCGCCGCGGTGAGCCGGAACCGCTGGTGTCGGCTGCTTGGCTTTTCCGGGATCGTCATCTCGATCCAGCCCTCTTGGAGACAGGGCCTTAGGTATCTCTTTCGCAGATTTCCCACATCCCGGAGTTTGAGGGCGGCGAGGAGTTCTTGTCGGCTCATTTCGGCGGAGATGGCCAGTAGCAATCTGTCCGGAGACTTGGCTGCGGACGTTCGTGCGGCGGATTCCGACACATGCCCGACGGCGCAACTTTCGGGCTCGTCCACGCGGTCCTCGCGCACTTCCCGGTTCTCGGCCAGAGGAAGGTGGTACTGGCCAGATTCGGGTCGTGAAGGCGGTGCGGGCGTCGGGGCTCGCAAAGGGTTGGCGCGCAGAATCCGTCGCAATACGTCCGGGGCCGCAGGATGTCGACTCCGCCATTTCGCGGAACACCGTTTCCCTGGCCGTCGCTGTGAGTCGGCTGCACGGGGGCGTTGGCCGAGAGCCCGAAACGGTCAGCCGTGGGCGAACCGTCGGCCACGGGTGCCCAAATGGACCGAAGGCCTTGCTTGTGCACGGATCCCCCGGGGATGGCGCGCGATACGTCCGCATCGGAGGTAGGAGATGCTTCAAGCGGTTTCACCGTCAGTTCAACACTCAACGCCACCTGATCAGCCTTCCTGTCTCCCCGGTGCCGCGAGCTCGCAGGGTCTCCAATTCCTGGTCCAATGTTGGTCGGTCTGCACGTGACCGATCCGAACGCCCTTGCAAACGTTGTCCCGGAACTCCTTCGCCGGGAACCGTCTCGCCAAACGCAATACGACACCCTCGCGCTCCCCGCCTAGCACGGACGGTTCGCGATGGGCGTGCTCAACGAACGCACGTGCCTCACCAAGCGACCGGAAAACTCCCTTGAAGAGGACAGGCACGACGGGAATCGCTAGACGCTTCGCGTACGTCTCCACATCTGCAAAGGCAGCAAACGCGCCGTCGCCGTCGCGAAGCGCAAACGCACGGAACGTCTCGTGTTCTGCCACGGGCTCGTAGGTGATGCTGTGCACTCCGTAGATATCCTCCCCGTAGAGGTAGACATCCGCCTCGTCGACCTTCCATGCGTGGTGCTTCTTGACCATCGCCATCCACTTACCGCATGAGGGCGCCGCGATGCTACGCGAGTAGACCTCGCCGGCGTGCAGTAGTGTGTTCCCTCCGTCGAGTTTTTCCGTCACGACCACGGATTCACCTAAGAATCGACTTGGATTGGAATGCACGGCGTCTGCGCGGCCCAAGCTCGGCGACCACGGCCAGTAGGGCGTGCTGGGGTACTTCAGGCCTCGCGGAACACCGGAATCCTTCTTCACTCGTCGTGCTCGCCTCGCCCCTTCGAGGCGTGTTGTGGACAAAGTTGACTGACCTCCACCCCCAACGCGTCCAGCAACCGGTCGTGTTCATCCCAATCGCTGTCCGTCGCATTCAGAACGACCGCGCGTGCGACCACCGCGACCGCAAGGAACTTCCGATCCGACGGGTCGAACGCATTCTCGGGTAGGACGTCAAATCCGCGGCGATCATCATCCGATGGAGTCACCTCAACCATCCTGACCCGATCATCCTGATACTGGTGGTTCAGTATATGTTTGTAGAACATGTCACCCACGCCAGGCATTCCCGACGGTCTCAGGTGTCGTCTATACTCATTCAAGATCGCGTGCCCGTCGTCGATCGCAACGATCTCCCGCGCGACCACCGATTCAAGCTTCTCCACGCAGGTCAACTGACACCTTCTGTCGGCGTGAGTTCCACGTCCGTTGGCCGCGATCGCGACGTTGGTGTCCACAACGTAAGGCGTCATTCCGTCTCTTCAATCTTGCGTTTCAGAGAGGCCTTGGAGATCGCCGCGATCTCGCCCATTTCGTCGCCAAAAAACTTGTCGGGCCAGTTCTCGATTTCACCCCACTCGTTGAGGAGCAGATCGGAAACCCGCGCTTCGCCTCGATGCGCGGAAACGAAGTACAACTTGACGTCTTCGGGCGAGGCCTGTCGTTCAGCCACTCGACGTTGCAGCCGCCGCATCAAGTGCTCGCTGTGGCTCTCGACCACGATCTGCACGTTTCGTGCTTTCGCGACGTTCAACATGAGGTCAGCCAAGCGACTCTGCACTGCCGGATGGAGATGGATTTCGGGCTGTTCCATCAGCACCGTTGAACCCTCCGGAACGTAATAGAGTAGCACTAGCACTGGAAGCACTTGAGAGACACCGAATCCAACATCGGTCAGTGGTGTCGGCACGCTCCAACTAGATGCCTTAGCCATCGCCCGATACAGATTAGTTCCCTTGGCAATCTCTTCCAAATGGAACTCGCGAATCAGTCCCAATCTGTGGAGCCAGTACGCGATCATCTCCTGGAACGTCTTTTTCCGCCTCCTGTATCCAAGGCTCCAGTTTTTCCCTTGAAGCGTGGCGGCCAGCAGCGCGTCTATCGTACGCTCCCCACGCTGACCCACATCTTCAGGGCGTGAGCCAGCCCAGTGATATTCCCGTTTCGGATACTCGCGGAGGGGACCGAGGTAGTAGATCGAATCCATGAGGTTCTCATATGCCAACTCGAAATCACCCAGGAAAGCCGTATTCTGGTAATAGCTCCTTGCCTGAGTCGGGAACAGATGCGTCTTGACCGGTCGCGGTAATGGCCAGGCGCGGCCAGGGTTGCGAACAAACGAGAAAGTTGGCGTGTCTGCCAAAAGCCTGAACTTTTGTTTGGAGCTAGCCATTGGCTGCAGGAGGAAGTCGACATCATCGAATCGGTATCCGAGTTCACCGGGCAGCAAGCGAGCCCTTTCGAAGCCGACTTCATACCGCGTCTGAAGCGTGTCGCCTTCGAAGAGGGGCGTGGAGGGTCGCCTCAACGGGTCTCGGATCGTCAACGTCTTGGGCAGCTTCCATTCGAGGAGCCAACGGATCACCTTGGCCTCGTCGTTTCGGTGAACGACGTCCGCGAAGGTTCCCAAGTTCACCAATTCCGTCTGGCCACCGAAATCGAGAACGACGTTTCGGTCAGTGGCATTCTTGGTCTGCTTGAGTAGCAGGAGCAAGTGGAAGAGGCTGCTCTTCCCGGCGCTGTTGGCTCCGAACAGGCCGGTCACTTTGCCGAACGTGAGATCGGCTTCTCGCCAGGCTTTGAAATTCTCCAGCTTCACGCGTGTCAGCATGCTCGTTGCTCCATTAAGGGACTCCATAGCCCGAACACGGGCCAGCGTCCGTGCGGCAGTGCAAGCGCTGGGTTTCAGTTGGTCGCGACGGCTCGATGCAGGGCGTCGATCAAGGCACCGTTAACAGGTCGCGCCAAGCCTCTCACTGCTCGTCGGCGATCCGCGGGGGGCTCGGCGAGAACCGCAACCGAACTACTCGGCTATGCCGTTCTCGTTGAGGACCTCCCACACCCGGTCGGGGGTGATCGGGATATCCATGTGCGTGACGCCCAGATGCGCCAGCGCGTCCACCACCGCGTTGGCGATGGCGGGCGGCGCACCCACCGTCGCCGACTCGCCGACGCCCTTCGCGCCGAGCGGGTGGTGCGGTGACGGGGTGATCGTGTGGGCGGTCTCCCACGCCGGGGTCTCCATGGACGTGGGGATGAGGTAGTCCATGAACGAGCCGGCGAGGTTGTTGCCGTCCTCGTCGTAGGTCATTTCCTCGTAGAGCGCCGGTCCGATGCCTTGGGTTAGGCCGCCGTGGATCTGCCCCTGCACGATCATGGGGTTGATGATGTTGCCGCAGTCGTCCACCGCCACGAAACGGCGCACCTTCACCTCGCCGGTGCCGCGGTCGATGTCCACGACGCAGATGTACGTCCCGAAGGGGAAGGTGAGGTTGGGCGGGTCGTAGTAGTTCGTCGCCTCGAGCCCCGGCTCCATCCCCGGCGGCAGGTTGGTGTAGGCCGCGAAGGCGCAGTCCTGGATCGTCACGGACCGGTCCGGCGCGCCCTTCACCGAGAACGTGCCGGGCTCCCAGTCGAGGTCCTCTTCGCTCACCTCCAGCAGGTGCGCCGCGATCTTCGCGGCCTTGGCCTGGATCATGCGGGCCGCCATGGCGCCCGCGGCCCCGGCGGTCGGGGTCGAGCGGCTGGCGTAGGTGCCCAGCCCGTACGGCGCGGTGTCGGTGTCGCCCTCCTCGACCTGCACGTGGGCGGCCGGGAGTCCGAGTTCCTCGGCGATGATCTGCGCGTACGTGGTCTCGTGGCCCTGGCCCTGCGACTTGGTGCCGAACCTGGCGATCGCTTTGCCCGTGGGGTGGATCCGCACCTCGGCCGAGTCGAACATCTTGATGCCCAGGATGTCGAAGTCCTTGGACGGACCCGCGCCCAGCACCTCGGTGAAGCTGCACACGCCGATCCCCATCAGTTCGCCGCGCGCGTGCTTCTCGGCCTGCTCTTTGCGCAGTGCGTCGTAGCCGATCATCTCCTTGGCCTTGTCCATCGCGGCCTGGTAGTCCCCGCTGTCGTACTCCCAACCCAGGAGCGACTTGTACGGGAAGGCTTCCTTCGGGATGAAGTTCTCCTCGCGCAGCGTCGCCGGATCCTTTCCGATCTTGTGCGCCAGCGTGTCCACGACGCGCTCCAGGCAGTGCACGGCCTCGGTCACGCGGAAGGAGCAGCGGTAGGCGACGCCGCCCGGCGGCTTGTTGGTGTACACGGCGTCGACCTCAGCGTACGCCTGGTCCATCACGTAGGAGCCGGTGCAGATGGAGAACAGCCCGGCGGGGAACTTCGAGGGCGCGGCCTGCGCGTCGGCGTAGCCGTGGTCGGCGAGGGTCTTGATGCGCAGCCCCCGGATCCGGCCGTCGGCATCGGCCGCCAACTCCGCGTCCATGTGGTAGTCGCGCGCGAACGAGTCGGCCTGGAGGTTCTCCATCCGGTCCTCGATCCACTTGACCGGCTTGCCCAGCACGACGGACGCCGCGATCGCGATCACATAGCCGGGATAGACCGGCACCTTGCCGCCGAAGCCGCCCCCGATGTCCGGGGACACGACGCGGATCTTCTCCTCGGAGAGCCCCACATGTCCCGCCACGAGCGCGAGCACGGTGCGGATCGCGTGCGGCGCCTGCGTCGTCATGTAGACGGTGAGGTGGCCCTCGACCGGGTTGAAGTCGGCCACGCAGCCGCACGTCTCGATCGAGGCGACGTGGATGCGCGGCACGTGCATGCGCTCGCGCACGACGACATCCGCCTCCCGGAACACCTTGTCCGTGGCTTCCTTGTCGCCGGCCTCCCAGTGCCAGATCCGGTTGTCGGTCTGGCCCTCCTTGTCGGTGCGGAGGACGGGCGCGTCCGGCTCCAGAGCCTTGAACGGGTCGATGACGGGCTTCATGGTGTCGTAGTCGACCTCGACCGCGGCGACCCCGTCGGCGGCCGCGTAGCGCGAGGTGGCGATGACGGCCGCGACCTCCTGCGCCTGGTACATGACGGTGTCCGTCGGGAGCACCATCTGGGTGTCCGACATCAGCGTCGGCATCCAGTGCAGGTTGTACGCCTCGAGGTCCTTGCCGGTGAGGACGGCGAGCACGCCGGGGACCTCGAGCGCCTTGCTCGAGTCGATGCCCTTGATCTTCCCGTAGGCGATCGGGCTGCGGACGATGTCCAGCCACAGCATGTCGGGGAGGACGATGTCGTCGACGTAGTTGCCGCGACCCTGCAGGAAGCGGGGGTCCTCCTTGCGCTTCATGGAGTGCCCCATGCCGCAGATCTTGGCGGAAGTCCTGGGTGCCATCAGCTTGCCTCCCCCGTGTTCGCGGTGTTCGCCGTATTCGCCAGTTTGTCGGCGGCGTACTGGACCGCCTTCACGATGTTCACGTAGCCGGTGCAGCGGCAGAGATTGCCGGAGATCGCCTCGCGGATCTCCATCTCGCTCGGATCGGGATTCTCGGCCAGGAGGGCCATGCCCGTCATCAGCATGCCCGGCGTGCAGAAGCCGCACTGCAGGCCGTGCTTCTCCCAGAACCCCTCCTGAAGCGCGTTCATGCCGTCGGCTCCGGCGAGGCCCTCCACGGTGCCGATCTCGGCCCCGTCGGCCTGCACGGCGAGGACGGTGCACGACTTGGTCGGCTTTCCGTCGAGCAGCACGGTGCAGGCGCCGCAGTGGGTCGTGTCGCACCCGATGTGAGTGCCGGTGAGCCGCAGTTCGTCGCGGATCAGGTGGACGAGCAGCAGCCGCGAGTCGACCTCGGCGGCGTGCGCCGCGCCGTTCACGGTGACGGTGATCTGATGTTTCGCCATGGCGCTATCCTCCGGCCCGCGCGAGCGCGGTGCGGATGGCCCTCGCGGTCAGCACGCGGGCCATGTTCTTCTTGTATTCGACCGAACCGCGCCGGTCGGCGACGGGGTCGGCCGCGTCGGCGGCGGCCTGGGCGGCGGCCGCGATCGCGTCCTCATCGCCGGCCGCGGAGCCCGTGAGGGCGTCTTCCGCGGCGGAGGCCCGGATCGGCGCGAAGCCGAGGTTCGTGAGCCCCACGCCGGCCCTGGCCACCGTCCCGTCGTCGGCCAGCGAGAGCTGCACCGCCGCGCCCGCCACCGCGTAGTCGCCGACCTTGCGCTCCAGCTTGACGTAGGCGCCGCCGCTGCGGGCGGGCGGGACGGGGATGTGGATTTCGGTGAGGATCTCGTCCTCCCCCAGGGCCGTCGTGAAGAGGCCGTGGAAGAAGTCGTCGATGTCGATCGTGCGCTCTCCGCCCGGCCCCGTGGCGACGACGTGGGCCCGCAGCGCGAGCATCGTGGCGGGATGGTCGTTGGCGGGGTCGCCGTGCGCGAGGTTGCCGCACACGGTGGCGCGGTTCCTGACCAGCGGATCCGCGATCACGCGCGCCGTGTCGACCAGGATCGGATACCGTGCCGCCACCACCGGGGAGCGGTCCAGCTGCGACTCGGTCACCAGCGCCCCGATGCGCAGGCAGCCGTCCCTCTCCTCGATGGTGTCGAGGCCCGGAATCCGGCTGATGTCGATGATGTGCGCGGGCGCCGCGAGACGCAGCTTCATCATCGGGAGCAGGCTCTGGCCACCCGACATCACCTTGGCGTCGTCGAGTTCTCCGAGCAGGCCGAGCGCCTCGTCGAGGCCGCCCGGCGCGTGGTAGTCGAATTGCGGGGGAATCATGCCTCTGCCTCCTTCGCTTCGCTTGCAAGCGCGGTGGTGAGCCTCGCCACGAACTCCTGTAACATCTTCTTCGACACGACCTGGGTCATGCCGCGGCCGAGCTGCGCCAGGATTCCGGTAACGATCACGTCGGAGTCCATCGTCACCTCGGTGCCGCCGCCGTCAAGCGCCACCACCCGGCTGTTCATCGTCATGTCGGCGGTGCCCAGTCCGGCCTTGCCCTGGCCCCGCGCGCGGACGACCGCGGAGCGATCGTCTTCGTCCAACTCAAAGGATACGGTGCCACCATATGTCGCCACGAGGGGCCCCACCTTGACGACGATGCCGCCCTTGTAGGTCGTGTCGTCGATCCTCTCCGTGATTTCCGCTCCCGGCAACAACTGCGCCACGCGCTGCGGGTCGGAAAGCAGCGCCCAAACCTCATCGGCGGGCGCGTCGATCGTGAACCCTTCCTCGATTTTCATGGAGATTCCTCTCTCATGCGGTCGCCTCTCTCATGTCTCATGCGTATTCCTCTCGGACGGTCAGGCGGTGAGCAAGGGAAGCACGGCTTCGAGCGATTCCAGATTGTGCGCGGAGACGAGCCGGTCGACGTGCGGCAGGGCGGCCTTCATCCCCTTCGCCTCCGGGCGGTAGCGCGGGTCTCCCATCAACGGATTCAGCCACAGGACCCGGCGAGCGCGCCGCCGGATGGCGAGCAGCGCCATCTCCAGAGACTCGGTGTCGCCGCGGTCGAGGCCGTCGCTCAGGATGAGCACCGTCGTGTCCGCGCTCACGGTTTCGCGCAGGTAGTCGTCCGCGAAGGCGAGCAGGCACTCCCCGATGCGGGTCCCGCCGGACCAGTCCTCCACGTTGCGGGCGAGGCGCTCCAGAGTAGCGGGAATGTTGCCGCGCGTGATCCAGGGGGTGAGCCGCGTGAGCGAGGTGTTGAAGGCGAAGGTCTCGACCCGGCGGGAGATCCGGCGCAGGGAGAGGACGAAGGT
The DNA here is from genome assembly GCF_965216145.1 of Candidatus Palauibacter sp. Taxonomy (GTDB): domain Bacteria; phylum Gemmatimonadota; class Gemmatimonadetes; order Palauibacterales; family Palauibacteraceae; genus Palauibacter. Next base: position 3,829,510 of record NZ_OZ244149.1, on the reverse strand, counting down.
GAGGAGAAAGCGCGAGTAGGCGTCCATCGATCCGCTGGTGTCGCAGAGCACGACGAGATGCGGCCACTCGACGGCGCGGGCGCGGCGGGCCAGTTCCATGAACTCCCCTCCGTAGGCGAGCGAGCGCCGGAAGCTGCGGCGCATGTCCACGACCGGGCCGCCGGGGGTCGGGACCAGCCGGCGGCTGCGGCGGGTGGCGATGCGGCTCGCGAGGTGCGCGAGCAGGCGCTCCATCTCGGCGAGATCCTCCTCCGTACACTCGTCGAACACCTTGCGCCTGAGCAGGGCGCGCGGGCTGTAGCCGGGCCGGTCGCCATCCGCCTCGGTGGGGACCGCTTCCTCGCCCGCCGTCCGCTCGTCCAGGAGGCGGCGGATGCGAAGCAGCGGCGGCTCGCTGTGCTCGTCTCCGCGCCAGGGCCTCGGGGGACCCCGACCTTTCGGATCGGCCGTGGCATCCCCGAGGGTCGCGGACCGCCAGCTCACGTCGAACAGGCGGTCGAACTCGGCCCACCAGCGATACGGGATCTTGAGCGCGGAGCGGAGCGCGAGGCGCACCTCTCCGGGGTCACCGATGTCGACGAAGCCGAGGGCGCGGGCCCCGTCGATCTCGTCGCGCAGTCCCACCGGGACGCCGAGGCGCCGCAACTCGCCGGAGAAACGGACCAGGTGAGCGACCAGTTCCCGCTCCGGCGCGGGCGCGGCGACCGGCATCAGCCCGCCCGGGCCGCGGCCACGAGGGTGTCGATCTCGCCCGCCTTGAACTGGCCGCTGTCGTGGTAGTCCTTGATCAGGCAGCCCAGCGTCTCCGTCACGATGTCCGCGTCGAGGCGGTCGCAGTGGAGCGTCACCAGCGCGCGCGCCCAGTCCAGCGTCTCCGCCACCCCCGGGGGCTTCATGAGACGGCGCCCGCGCAGTTCCTGTACGAGGTGGGTGATCTCTTCGGCGAGCGCGTCGGACACGTCCGGGACCTTGGTGCGCACGATCTCGACTTCCTTCGCGAAGTCGGGGTGTTCGATGTAGAGGTAGAGGCAGCGCCGCCGCAGCGCGTCGCCGATCTCGCGCGTCCGGTTCGAGGTGAGGACGACGAGCGGGCGGTGGGTGGCGCGGATCGTGCCGAGTTCGGGGATCGTCACCTGAAAGTCGGACAGCACCTCGAGCAGGAAGGCCTCGAACCCTTCGTCCGCGCGGTCGATCTCGTCGATGAGGAGCACCGGCGGCGCATCCGTCCGCGTGATCGCGCGCAGCAACGGGCGCTCCAGGAGATAGCGGCGCCCGAAGATGACGTCTTCCAGCCGGTCCACGCCCGCCTCGCCGCTCTCGCCCGGAGGGGTGGGGGTCGCGGCGGACCCGGCCGCGACGGACCCGCCCGCGGCGGCCTCGCCGGCCTCCATCCGAAGGCGCAGCAGCTGCCGCTGGTAGTTCCACTCGTAGAGGGCGGTGTTCGCGTCGAGGCCCTCGTAGCACTGCAGGCGGATGAGTTCGGTCTCCATGACGCCGGCCATGACCTTGGCGATCTCCGTCTTGCCGACGCCCGCGTCCCCCTCGACGAGGAGCGGCTTCTCCATCGAGCGCGCGAGGTGGACGGCGGTCACGATGGACGGCTCGGCGATGTACTCCAGCCCGCGCATCGCCGCCTCCAGCCGGCGGACCTCGGGCCTCACGCCGGACCCCCCGCGGGGCTGGAGGCGTAGGCTTCCGGCGTCGCCTCGAAGCGGGCGCGGCAGCCTTCGCAGCAGAAATAGACGGCTACGCTCTCGAAGGCCGACGAGGGTGCCCCGGCGACGGCGACCGTCATGCCGCATACCGGGTCGATGGCCTGCGCCTCGGAGGGTGGAGCGTCGGCCTCGGCGGAGGGCTCGGCCCGGCCCCGCTCCCCCCGTCGCGCCGCCAGGTCGACGATTTCGGCGAGGATGCTGACCGCGATCTCCTCGGGGCTCTCGGCGCCGATGTCGAGCCCGGCCGGCCCCCGCACGCGTGCGATCTCCTCTTCGCCCAGCCCCTCGGCGGCCAGGACGCCCCGCACCTCCTCCATGCGCGTGGGGGAGGCGATCACGCCCAGGTAGTCCGGGCGAGCTGCCGCCAGCTCGATGAGGGCGCGCTCGTCGCTCCGTCCCATGGTGGCGACGACCCCGTACAGCCTCGCTCCTCCGGACCGTCCGGCGTACCGGCGGGCGGCGCCGGCGAGGTCGTCGACGATTTCGTCCGCCGCCTCCGCGAGCGCCTCGTCCTCCGCGGCAGCGGCGACCGTCGTGTATCCGACCGCACGCCCCAGACGCACCAGAGCGAGGGCGATCGGGGAACTGCCCGCCACGAGCAGGACGGGGGCCGGCAGGACCGGATTGATGTGGACTTCCACCTTCCCTCCGCTGCTGCAGGACATCGGTACCTGGATCACGTCGTCGGGCCGCCCGGACGTCGAACCGAAGGCGAGCAGCCGGGCCTCCCCCTGATCCAGCGCCTCCAGGGCGTGGCGGATCACCTCGGACCGGGTACAACTGCCGCCGATCCAGCCGTGCATGCCCCCGTCCGCGGTGATCAGCGCCGTGTTTCCCGGTTTGCCGCTCGTTGGGCGCTCACTCCGCACGACGGTCGCGAGAGCGTAAGGCCGGCCCTCGGTCGTCAGCCGCGCCGCGAGATCGACCAGGTCTCTATTCACGATTCGCCGGATCGACCGGAGATTCGGTCGCGCCCGCCGCGGCGAGTTCCCTCCGCACGGATTCGTAGTCGTCCGGCCGGTCGAGGTCGCGCAGCCGGTCGGCCGGCCACTCCACCAGGACCGCCCGCTCCATGTGCCGGCGCACGACCTCCCGCCCGCACCCCGCCTTCATGCGCGCGATCTCCCCGAACAGCGCCCGGTCGTACAGGATCGGCGGCGCGTTGGCCTCGCCGCCATACGCCGACACGACGAGCGGCGCGCCCGTCTCCCGGTAGCGCGCGACCAGCGTGCGCACCATGCGCGCGGTCACGAAGGGCATGTCGGCCAGCATCACGACGGCCGCCTCGCAATCGCCCGCGACCGAACCGACCCCGGCCGCCGCGGAGGTCTGGATGCCCGTCGCATGATCGGGGTTGAACACGGGGACGCAGGCGAGGTCCCGGACCTCCCGCTCGACCGCCTCCCGGAAACGTCCCGTGACGACCACGACGGGGTCGAGTCCCGCTTCACCCGCCAGTCGGACGGCGCGCCGCACGAGGCTCTCCCCGCCGATCTCCAGCAGGAGCTTGTTGCGCCCCATGCGGGTCGACGAACCGGCGGCGAGCACGATCCCCGCGACGCCGCCTCCCTCCGCCGCCCGGGCGCTCAACCCTCCGCCTCCGGCGACATCCCGGACTTCCGGAAGTGTCCGCACGCGAAGATGCCCGGGACCTCGAACGGCAGCGGTCCCAGCTGCCCGGCGTACCGTTCGCTGAGATCCATCATCGTGATGCTCTCGACCGTGTCGAAGCCGGCCTCCGCCATCAGCGCGCTCATCCCGGCCAGACTGAACTCGGAAACCATCGGCTCGCCTCTCTTCGCGACGTATGCCTCCAGCGCCATGCGCTTCCCGCGGTGCTCGGGCCACGCCGACGCGTCGTCGAGCATGTGATCGAGGACGACCTCGGACCCCGGCACCACGCCCGCCGCGATCGAGCGCGCGGCCGCCTCGATGACCTCCGGCGTCAGATAGTAGGTGAGTCCCAGGAGCGAGAAGAAGGCCCGCCGTCCGGGGTCGAAGGCCGATGCCGCCAGCGCCTCCATGACGGGCACCTGCGCGAGATCCGCCGCCACGAAGTGCAGCCGCGGCGGTACCGCCAACCCGGCCCGCGCCAGCCGCTCCCGCTTCACCGCCTGCATGGCGGGCAGGTCGATCTCGAACACGTCGAGGTGCTCCATGAGGTCTGAGCGCCGGAGAGCGAACGAGTCCAGCCCCGCTCCGATGATCACGTACTGCGTGATCCCATCCCGGATGGCGGCCTCGAGCGCCTGCTCCGAGTAGCGGGCCCGGATCAGCACGCCCAGGATGGATGGCTGGAGGTCCCGCAGGAGCCAGCGGGATGCGATCCAGGCGGCGGGACGGATCGTCACGAGGAGGCGCAGAGGACGGCCGCACAGCCGGAGGGCGTAGGGATCCTCCACGAGGCGGACGCGATCGTGTTGGTGGTGGGCGCGGGCCGCGGCCACCAGTTCGGCCGTCGTGGCTCGTGTGTTCATCTCTTGCCGATATCCCTTACGCTCACGCGGATTTCCGCCGCCGGCGCCGGGGCAGGCCGCGCGCCAAGGCCACCCCCGACAGGATGACGGCGGCCCCGATCAACTGCTGCCCGGTGGGCGTTTCCGAAAGCCACAGCCACGCCGTCGCGAGCGCGATCACCGGCACGAGGTTCTGGTACACCGCCGTCCGACTCTGTCCGATTGTCCGCACGCCGCGCGACCAGAGCAAGTAGGCGAGCGCGATCCCGAACACCCCGGTGTAGGCCGTCCCGAACCAGATTCCGACCGGCATCGCACCCCAGTCGGCCCGCAGAAGGTCGGGGATTCCGGCGAGGACGATCACGGGCAGACCCGCCCACAGCGTCCACGCGGTCACCTCGAGCGCCCCGCGGCGTTTCGTCATCCGACGTCCGAACACGGTGTACGCGGCCCACGACATCGCGGCTCCGAGCACGAGCAGATCTCCGAGCCCGGCGCCGCCGACCTCCCGGTTTCCTCCCAGGACGAGGATCGCCATCCCCGCCAGCGCGGTCACCACGCCGCACAGGATCGCGAGGCTGAAGCGCTCCCTGCCCAGCGCGGAGGCGATCGCGAGCACCCACACCGGACTCGTGGAGAGGAGGAGCGCCGCGTTCCCCGTGAGCGTGGCGTCGATCCCGAAGATGAACAGGGCCTGGAACGCGACGTGGCCCACCATGCCCAGCGCCACCACCCGTTTCCACTCCGTGCGCGGTGGCAGGACCGGACGCCCGGTCGCGCGGAGCAGAACCAGGACGGCGAGCGCCGCGAACGGGAAGCGCAACGCGTTGAAGGCGAGCGGCTCCAGGTGCCCGAGGATGAGCTTCACGACCGCGAAGTTGATCCCCCAGATCACGGCCGTGAGCAGCAGACCGAGGTCGACCGTCAGGCTGTGTCGACGCCGCCGGACGGGCCGGTCACCCATCGAGTTCGTCAATCGCGCTCGCCGTGGGGATGGGGACGAGGGGGCCCCGGCCGAAACCGGGGGCGGGACAGGAAGAGTATATTCGGGGAGTACTCCGGGAGTCGAACGCACACCCTTTGGCGAAACGAGCGTCCTGATGAATGACGAGCTCATGACGCGGGCCATAGAGCTGTCGGAACGCAGCGTGGAGGCGGGCGGCGGGCCGTTCGGCGCCGTCGTAGTGAAAGACGATAAGATCGTTGCCGAGGGAACGAATCGGGTCACACTGGACAACGATCCCACGGCCCACGCGGAGGTTCTGGCGATTCGGAGCGCCTGCGATCGTCTGAACACGTTCGATCTCGGCGGCTGCGAGATCTACGCCAGCTGCGAACCGTGTCCGATGTGTCTGGGGGCCATCTACTGGAGCCGGATGCGTCGGGCGTACTACGCGAACACCCGGGAGGACGCGGCGCGCATCCGGTTCAGCGACGAAGACATCTACGACGAATTCTCCAGACCCTTGCAGGAGCGCAGGATCGTCTCGCTGGTGCGGATCCCCTCCGACAGGGCGCTGGATGCGTTCGACCGCTGGATCCGCAAGCGGGACAAGACGCCGTACTAGAGATCGGCGACTTCCGGCGCTTCGAGAGCCCGGCCGGCCGGCGATAGGGAGATCTCCGCTACGGGCGCTCGCCCACTCGCCCATGAGTTGACATTCGACGGCCACCCCCGTAAGACTGCCCTGTACGACAACTCATCGAGACCGGCTGAGGGACAGGCCCTTTGACGCCGGGGCAACCTGTGGGAAGTGGCATTCCCGCAAAGGTGCCAACTCCTGCGGTGGACTTGCGTCCGCCGTAAAGATGAACCGCCCGCCGCCTTTCAGGTGGCAGCCAGTAGTAGCAGGGTGTCGAATCTCCGGAGTCCGATGAGGCAAACTCGAGACTCGGAGAGGTCATCATGGCCAACTGCTCTTCCGCTCGCGTTGCCTCGCATGCTGCGCTCGCCTCGCATGCTGCGCTCGCGCCAATCGCGCCCGACTCGACGACGCACGTTCGTGCGGGCGTCGTACGCTCCAGCATACGCTTCGATCACCTCGGAGCGCGTTCCGTGTCGATCGCGTACGAGGCGCAGGGGCCGGCCGGCGCACCGGCAACCGTCGTCCTCGGTGGCATCTCCGCGGGCCGTCACCTCGCGCCCACGGCCTCCGATCCTTCCCCTGGATGGTGGCCCGGCGTGGTGGGGGAGGGCGCAGCGCTCGACCCGGCGCGCCACCTGCTCGTCGGCATCGACTACCTCGGCGGGAACTCGGAGGATGGCCTCCTCCGCCCCGTGACAAGCCACGACCAGGCGCGCGCCATCGCGGCCGTGCTCGACGAACTCGACATCGCCGCCGCCTCGATCGCGGGCGCCTCATACGGCGGCATGGTCGCGCTGGCCTTCGCCGAACTCTTCCCGGCACGCGTGGCGCGGCTTGTCATCCTCTGCGCCGCCCACCGCACGCACCCCATGGCGACTGCCATCCGCTCGGTTCAACGGTCGGCCGCGGAGCTGGGGGTCGCCACCGGACAGGCGGCCCGGGGCCTCGCGCTGGCCCGAGCCCTCGCGATGACCACCTACCGGAGCCCGCGGGAATTCGAGGAGCGGTTCGAATCCGGCCCGCTCAGCGTCGGCAAGCCGGGGCAGTCGCCGTCGTGCTTTCCCGTCGAGCAATACCTGAACGCGCGCGGCGCCGATTTCATCCAGCGGTTCGACACCGAGCGCTTCCTCGCCCTCTCCGAGTCGATCGACCTGCACGCCACCGCAGCCGCATCGCTGCTGCCGCGGACCAGTCTGGTGTCGTTCGACACCGATGTTCTGGTCCCGCCCTGGCTCGTCGATGAGCTGGCCACGCGTAGCGGCAGGTGTCCGAGACACATCACCGTCCCGTCCATCTTCGGGCACGACGCCTTTCTCAAGGAAGTCGACGCCGTAGCGACTCTCCTCGAGGCGGACATCCCGGAGGTAGTGCGATGAGCAAGCTGAACCGTCCCCGTTCTTCCACGTCCCCCGTCACCCGCGCTGTGCGGGCGGGGCTCGGCGCCGACACGACCCATCGGGCGGTCATGCCGCCGATCCATCTCTCCACCAACTTCTTCTTCGACGCTCCGGGCGTGTGCGGGACGTACGACTACACCCGCACGGCCAACCCGACGCGCGATCTCGCGGCCGAAACCATCGCCGAACTCGAGGGCGGGTGCGGTGCCGTGGTGACCTCCTCCGGGATGTCGGCGATCGCCGTGGCGACGCGCCTGCTCTCGGCCGGTGATCTGCTCCTGGCGCCCCGCGACTGCTACGGAGGCAGCTACCGCCTCTTCTCTGCCGAGTCGAACCGCGGCACGTATCGCGTCCAGTTCATCAACCCGTGGGACCCCGAGTCGCTCGAGCTCGCCCGCCAACTCCGGCCCCGGATGATCTGGATCGAGACGCCCAGCAATCCGCACCTGCGCATCACGGACATCGCTGCGTGGGCGGGGGTGGCGCGCGATATCGGCGCCATCTGCGTGGCCGACAACACCTTCCTCTCACCCGTAAACCAGCGACCGCTGGAGTTCGGCGCCGACCTTGTCGTGCACTCGACGACGAAGTTCCTGAACGGGCACAGCGATGTGGTGGGCGGCACGGTGGTGGCGGCCGATGAAGACCTGCTCGAGGACATCGCCTGGTGGACCAACGCCATGGGCGTATCGGGGGCTCCGTTCGACTCGTATCTGACGCTCAGGGGCATGCGGACCCTGCACGCGCGCAGCCCCGTACACGAGGCGAACGCGCTCCGCATCGTCGATCTGCTGGACCGCAGCGACGTCGTCACCCGGGTCCATCACCCGAGCCTGCCGAATCATCCGGGGCACGATATTGCGCGGCGGCAGCAGACGGGGTGGGGCAGCCTCGTCTCGTTCGAGCTGCGCGGAGGACGGGTGGCGGTGGACGCTTTCGTGGACGGGATCGAGCATTTTGCGCTGGCCGAGTCGCTGGGCGGCGTGGAGAGCTTGGTCACGCACCCGTGGACGATGACGCACGCGTCGATGGACGAACCCGCGCGCCTGGCGGCGGGGATAGGCGAGGGGCTGCTCCGGTTGTCGGTGGGGATCGAGGCATGCGAGGACCTGGAGGCCGATCTGAACCGGGCTCTCTTGCGCGCGGAGGCGGTCGGCGGGGCAACCGACGGAGCAGCGGCCCGGACAGCCCGGGAAGCGGCCGCAGCGGTGACGGCCCAATGAAATCCGTGCTGAAGCGCTCGGTTCGCGGCGTCCCCCATGGCTTGCCCAGGGATCCCGTCCATGTGCTCAAGTTCGGCTCTTCGGTCCTGGCTGGCCCGCAGGACTACCCCGGTGTAGCCGAGATGATCGGACGCAAGGTGGCCCGCGGACGCGCGGTCGTCGCGGTGGTCTCCGCCATGGGCGACACCACCGATTCTCTCCTGGCGGCGGCCCGCTCGGTGGCCACGGCATTGCCCGACCGTCTGATGGGTGCGCTGCTTGCGACCGGGGAGGAGGCGTCGGTGGCACTGCTGACCCTGGCGCTCGCGGGTCGGGGCGTGCGGGCCGTGGGATTCAACACGTGGCGCCTGCCCGTACGCACGCAGGGGTCGTTGTGCGATGCCGATCCGGTCGCGGTGGATGCGGCGCAGATCCGCGCGACGCTGGCCAGTCACGACGCGGTCGTGTTTCCCGGCTTCGTCGGAGTGGACCTGACGGGTGTTCCCTCACTTCTGGGACGCGGCGGATCCGACCTGACAGCGCTTTTCCTCGGTGATGCCCTGGGTGCGGCGGAGGTCCGGCTGGTCAAGGACGTGGACGGCATCTTCCCCGCGGATCCACGTCGCCGGGGCCCCGGTCCGCACCTTTCCGATGGTCCGGGTGCGCGCCCCGCGGAAGGCCAGGCCCCCTGCTCCCAGCTGACCTGGGCGCAGGCGCGTACCATCGGCGGGGGAGTGGTGCAGTCGAAAGCAATCGACTTCGCGGAGCGTCGGAAGCTCGACTTCCGGGTCACGGGGCTGACGGGCCAGGGGACACGAGTAGGAAGACCAGGCCGATGGGCGGTGGCGCGTTGAGCGGATCGGACGGATCCCCCACCATACCGGTTGCCGTCCTCGGCGCGACCGGCATCGTTGGCCAGCGGTTGGTGCGGATGCTCGACGGGCACGCTCGCTTCCACCTGGCGGAGGTCGTCGGTTCCGAACGGCGCGCCGGGCGGCACTATGCGGGAGCGACGCCGTGGGCGATCGGCGGCGATCCTCCGCCGGGTGCAAGAGCGCTCCGTCTCCTGGCTCCCGGCGAGCCGCTGAGGAGCCCGTTGGTGCTCTCGGCGCTACCTGCGGCCGTCGCGAAGGAGACCGAGTTGGCCCTCGCCCGCTCCGGGCACGTCGTGTGCACAAACGCTTCGGCACATCGAATGCGAGCCGATACGCCGCTGATCGTCCCGGAAGTCAACGGCGAGGCGATCAGCGGAATCGCGGCGCAGCCATGGTCGCGGGCCGGCGGAGCGCTCGTCGCCAACCCGAACTGCGTGGTCGTGGGGCTGGCGATGGCGCTCGCCCCGATTCATGGGGCGTTCGGCATCGAATCGACGACGGTGGTCACCCTGCAAGCGCTCTCGGGGGCGGGGCTCAGCGGCCTCAACGCGGTGGAAGTCGCGGGGAACGTCATCCCGGGCATCCGCGGGGAGGAGGAGAAGATCGGTCCCGAGCTCAACAAGATCCTCGAGGCCGACATCGAAGTGTCCGTGGCGGTGAATCGTGTGCCGGTCCTCGATGGCCACACCGCGCATGTCTTCTGCAAGCTGCGAACGCCGACGACCCATCTGGACGCAGCCCGAGTGCTGCGTGACTTCCGGCCGCGCCTGGGACCGGGTTCGCTGCCGACGCTCCCGGCGCGACCGCTCGTGGTCCGAACCGAGCTCGACCGCCCCCAACCCCGCCTTGACGCGAACGCCGAGGGGGGCATGGCAGTTACCGTAGGGCGGATCCGGCCGGCTTCCCCGCCGCACGACCTTGCGCTGGTGGTGGGCGTCCACAACGGGATACGGGGCGCGGCGGGGGCCTGCCTCGCCAACGCGGAACTGTGCCTGGCCCACCGGGGCGCGGGCTCGCTAATTGTGCGTAACAAAGACGTTGGTGACCGGTAGCTCCACGAGACGCTGGAAGGGAGTACGGCGTCCATTGCGCGTGTGCCGCCGCCCATCTGCCGCCGCCCATCTGCCAGCGCCTGGCACCACCCGAGGGAGCAACCTGAGGTACCCGGGGGTTCCTGGGAGTCCCTGTGAAGTGTTAAGCCAATTCAAGATTGAACTTTCAATTGGCTTAAGCCGATGCAGGGGCGCTGACTCCTCCCACGAGTGCTTGAGATCTCGCGCCGTTGCTCAGGCGGGACGCGGCGAACCATGCCCGTTGTGACGCTGGTGTGAGGTCCTTGCCGGAAACTCTCTTCCTACTCGTAGATTCGGTGAACAACGATCCTGAAATCCAAAGCTAATGACGTAATTCGCGAGCACGACCAGGTGTTCGGCGGGTCAATCCCCGGTGTCCGCCAACGCCTCCAGCACCACGCCGGCCAGGTGCGGCAGGTGGGTGCGCATCCGTGATTCGTCGGAGTTGATCTGAATCGAGACGGCCACGCCGTGGTCCGGGTAGTAAGCGACCAGCGAATTGTATCCGGGCCAGAAGCCCCCGTGGCCGTAGGTCAACCCGTGTTCGCTCTCGGCGACGGACACCGCGAGGCCATATCCCAGGTGAGGCTTCGTGCTGTCCGTCGGAAAACCCACTTCGAGCAACTGGGGAAGGTCGTCCCCTTCGATCGCCTCGCCCTCGTAGAGGAGTTTCGCCCAGCGCACCATCGCCTGGGGATTGTTCACGAGGCCGCCTCCCGTCCACTCCTGAAGGGGATGGAGGATGAACCGGCCGTCCACGACGACTTCGAGCGGCGTTCCGTAGAGCCGCGAGCTTGCGTGCGCATAGCCCTGGGCGAGTCCCGGCAGGTCGCGCCGGTCGGCCGCAAGCGTGAGATCGAGACCGAGCGGGTCCAGAAAGAAGTCGTCGAGGAGATCGTAGTAGGCGCGGCCCGTCGCCTCCTCGATGGCCAGACCCGCCAGAGTGTAGTGAACGTCGCTGTAGTGGTATCCCCCGCCGGCGGGGAAGAGCGGTTCAGCGTCAAGCACCGTCTCGGCGATGAACTGCTCCGGGGTCATGTAGGCGTCGGGATCGCGAAACACCTCGCCCAGTCGCACGGCGAAGTCGGGGTCCTCGAAGTACGGCTGGATCATGCCGGCCGTGTGGTTCAGGAGGTTGCGCAGCGTCAGGTCCGCGTGATTGGGAACCCGGGAGAACCATTCCTCGTCGCCGAGCCAGGTCGAGACCGGCGCGTCGAGATCCAGGTCCCCGTTCATCGCCAACTGCAGGGCGACTGCAGCGACATACGTCTTCCCGATGCTACCCGAGCCCATGCGCAGCTCCGGGGTCATCGGGATGTCGTCGTCCACGTCCGACTCGCCGGTGGCGAAGCCGAACACGCGCCCGTCCGGGAGGATGAACGCCGCGGTCGCCCCGGGGAAGTTCTCGTCGGTCTCCCGGGCCTGCGCCCAGGCCGCGTCGAGCTCGGCCTGAAAGCGCTCCACGAGGGTCGCGGTGGCTTCCGGAGACAGGGAAGCCTCAGCCTCGGCCGCCGCATCCGCGGTCGAATCCGGCGCTGGCCCGCAGGCCAGAGCGAGGCAGATGCCCAGCCAGGCCAGGCGCAGGTCGAAGAGTCGGGCAGTGCATGGAGACATCTTTTCAACGCTCCTGGAGACATTTTTTCAACGCAAACAGGAACAAGATATCAACACGGCCAGGAACAAACATTCGACGAAGCGACGGCGGTGAGGGACCGTTCGCGTCGTGGGCCCGGGGTCCCGGTGTATTGCGCGGGTATCTCCGCAGTGCAGTTTGCGGGCGGAAGCCCGTCATCTTCCCGTTTCCGAGGCAGTACCATGAAAGCAGCCCGAGTTGTTGCGCTCTCAGCGGCCGGTCTCCTCTTCGGCGCCGCGGCGGGCGCCGCCCAGTCCGCGCTCGAGACGGCCCTCTCCCATCTCGAGTACCGGGAGATCGGTCCTGCCCTCATGGGCGGGCGGATCGCCGACATCGCCGTCGTCGAGGCCAAACCGCAGATCTTCTATCTGGGCACGGCCACCGCCGGCCTGTGGAAGACGGAGAACCACGGAACCTCCTGGACCCCTCTCTTCGACGACCAGCCGACGAGTTCGATCGGCGATGTGACCCTCCATCAGGCCAACCCCAACCTCGTCTGGGTCGGCACGGGCGAGCCCCAGAACCGCCAGTCCTCCCCGTGGGGGAACGGCGTCTACAAGTCGACGGACGGCGGCAAGACGTGGATGCACAAGGGGCTCGAGGGGACGAAGCACATCGCCCGCATCCTCATCCATCCGCGGAATCCTGATGTCGTCCATGTGGCCGCGGTCGGCGACCTGTGGGGGTCGAACGAGGACCGGGGCGTGTTCCGGACCCGCGACGGCGGGGATTCCTGGGAGAAGGTCCTCTACATCGACCAGCACACGGGCGCGATCGACCTCGCGATGGATCCCGCCGACCCCAACACCATCTTCGCCGCCATGTACCAGCGGCAGCGGACGGGCTGGGGCTTCAACGGCGGCGGGCCCGGCAGCGGTCTCTACCGGACGGTGGACGGCGGCGAGAACTGGACCGAGCTCACCGAGGGTCTCCCGGAGGGCGAGAAAGGCCGGATCGGGATCGACATCTACCGCCACGACGGGAACCTCGTCTACGCGCTCGTCGAGGCCGATCCCCGCGAGCCGGGTCAGGGGTTCCGCGGCGGCGGAGGCGGTCCGCGCCAGGGCGGGATCTTCCGCTCCACGGACCGGGGCGAGACGTGGGAGAAGATGTCGGACACGAACCCGCGTCCCATGTACTACTCACAGGTCCGCATCGATCCGGGCAACCCCGACCGCATCTACGTCCTCGGGACGCAGCTTTCGATCTCGGACGACGGGGGGCGGACCTTCCGGGACGATGGCTCCGTGCAGATTCACGTGGACCACCACCAGCTGTGGATCGACCCGGCGGACTCCGACCACCTGATCCTGGGCAGCGACGGCGGGGTCACGGCGACATGGGACGGGACCGCGCACTGGCGCATGTTCGACAACATCGCGCTCGGCCAGTTCTACGCGATCGGGCACGACATGCGGACGCCCTACGCGGTCTGCGGGGGACTGCAGGACAACGACGCCTGGTGCGGACCCTCGGACACGCGCTCGTTCCACGGCATCCGGAACCAGGACTGGTACGAGACGGCCTATGGCGACGGCTTCTTCACGATCGTCGACCCCACCGACTCCACGATCGTGTACTCGGAGTCGCAGGGCGGGAACATGAACCGCTACGACCTGACGACGGGGGAGAAGATCCCCATGCGTCCGATCGTCGGGCCGCGCGCGGACGGCGACACCACGAAGGCGTACCGCTACAACTGGAACTCTCCGCTCCTGCTCTCGCCGCACGATCCCGCCACCGTCTACCTGGGCGCGAACTACCTGCTGCGCTCGCGGGACTACGGGATGTCGTGGGAGGAAGTCGGGGGGCTCGACCTCACGAAGCAGATCGACCGCGAGGAACTCGAGATCATGGGGGTCCCCGGCTCCGAGCCGCAGATGTCGCTCAACGACGGGATCTCGACGTACGGGAACCTGACCTCGGTCGAGGAGTCTCCGCTCGTGAGGGGGCTCATCTACGCGGGGACGGACGACGGGAACCTGCAGGTGTCACGCGATGACGGCGCCACGTGGGAGAACGTGGCCGACCGCCTCCCGGGGCTGCCGGAGCGGACGTACGTGAGCCGCGTGGAGCCGTCGGCGCACGCGGAGGGCCGGGTGTACGCGACCTTCGACGGACACCGCAACGGCGACTACGCACCCTACGCCTACGTGAGCGAGGACTACGGCCAGAGCTGGCGTGCGATCGCGAACGGGCTTCCCGACGGGTGGTCCGTGAACGTGATCGTCGAGCACCAGCGGGCGCCGAACCTCCTCTTCATCGGAAACGAGGTCGGCGTCTTCGTCTCCGTGGACCGCGGGGAGAACTGGGTGCAGGTGAAGAACAACCTGCCCACGGTGCCGGTCGACGACATCCTCGTGCACCCGCGCGAGAACGATCTCATCGTCGGCACGCACGGGCGCAGCGTCTGGATCCTCGCCGACGTGACGCCGCTCGAGCACCTCTCCCATGGGATGATGGCCGACGCCGGGCGGGTGTTCGGCGACCACTCGATCATGTGGACGGAGCGCGGGGACTGGCCCTTCTTCGGCGCCACCTACAGCGCGCCGAATCCGCCGCGCGGGGCCCGCATCCGCTACTACCTGCGGGACGCCGAGGAAGAGGCGATGGCCGAGGACGAGGAGGAGGGCGAGCACGAGGACGGCGATGGCGACGACGACGGCGACGATGACGGTGACGACGACGGTGATGACGATAGCGAGGGCGAGGAGGGTGACGACGAGGACGACGAGCCGTCGTTCGCCCTCACGATCACCGATGCTTCGGGTGCGCACGTGCGGACGCTGGAGACGCCCCGCACGCAGGGGATCAACGAGGTGATATGGGACTGGCGCCATGACGCGCCGTATGAGCCCGAGGGCGGCGGCGGTCCGGGCGGTGGCGGCGGCGGTGGCGGTGGGTTCGGCGGCGGCGCGCCGCAGGGGCCGATCGTTCTCCCCGGCACGTATGCCGTGAGCATGGAGGCGGGGGGCGAGACGTTCTCGGCCGAGGTCGAGGTCGTGGCGGAGCCGCGGCGGCCCATGAGTGCGGCCGACCGGATGGCGCGGCAGGACGCGCTCATGAGCCTCCACGCCATGGCCGGTCCCATCTACGAGGCCGGGCAGGCGGCGAACGGGCTGGACGAGCAACTCTCGGCGGCGGAGGAGCTGATCGAGGGCGCGGACGAGGCGCCGGAAGGGCTGGAGGAGGAGCTGGACGCGATCGAGGAGGAACTCGAGGAGATCCGCGACAAGCTCGGCGAAGCCCGGCGGAACGCGGGCGTGGCGAACGCGATCCAGGGCTCCTCGACGGTGCCGACCGACGACCACCTGTGGCAGGTGGACGAGGTCTGGAACGTGATGCCGGAGGTGCTGGACCGGCTCAACGTGCTGATCGAGACGCGGTTGCCGGCGCTCAACGCGCAACTCTACGCCGATGCCGTGCGCCCGCCCGCGGGCGAGCCGATCGCGATGCCGGAGCGGCCGGGCGGCTGACCCGCGGCGGCGTTAGGTTGCCGACCATGGCGAACAGACAGTTGGTGTCCGGAACGCTGGGGTTGCCCGGGCTCGCGCTTGTGCTTGTCGCGGTGTGGGCCCCGGGGGGCTCCCCGGCGCCGGGCGCGTTCGCGGCGCCGCCCGCGCAGGCGGCGCCCGGGGTCGTCCGCGTCCCGATCACGGGCACGATCGAACTGGGCGTGGCGCCCTTCGTGGCCCGCGCGCTCTCCGAGGCCGCCGCGGCCGGGGCGCCCGCCGTGATCCTCGACCTCGACACGCCCGGCGGCCGGGTCGACGCGGCATGGAAGATCATCGACGACCTCCGCGACGCCGAAGTGCCGGTCTACGCGTACGTGAACCGGCGGGCGCTCTCGGCCGGCGCGATGATCGCGCTCGCGGCGGACCGGATCTACATGCGGCCGGGCTCCACCCTCGGTGCGGCGACCCCCATCACCGGCGACGGCGAGAAGGCCTCGGAGAAGATGGTGAGTGCGATGCGGTCGGAGTTCCGGGCGCTCGCCGAGGAGCGCGGGCTCGACCCGCGGATCGCCGAGGCCATGGTCGACGAGAGCGTGGAAGTGCCCGGGGTGAGCGAAGCCGGGAAGCTGCTCACGCTCACGACCGAGGAGGCCACGGCGCTCGGGGTCGCCGACGGCGAGGTGCGGGACCTCCTCGAACTGCTCGAGGTGATGGGACAGCCCCTCGCCGCGGTGCGCGACATCCAGCCCAACTGGGCGGAGGCGATCGTCCGCTTCCTCACCAACCCGGCCGTCGCGCCCATGCTCCTCAGCCTCGGATTCCTGGGGATCCTGATCGAGATCCGGACCCCGAGCTTCGGGATAGCCGGCGTGATCGGGCTCGGCGCGCTGGCCGCGTTCTTCGGCGCGCACCACCTCGTGCACCTCGCGGGACTCGAGGAGATCCTTCTCTTCGGCGCCGGCGTCGCGCTGATCGGGCTCGAGATCCTCGTCATCCCGGGATTCGGGGTCGCCGGGATCCTGGGGACGGGGGCCGTGCTCTCGGCGGCGGTCCTCGGCATGGTGGGCCAGGTGCCGACCTTCGACCAGGTGTTCAACGCGGCGGGGCTCGTCGCGCTCTCCATCATCCTCGTCGGGGTCGCGGGGTGGGCGCTCATTCGCCACCTGCCGCGCAGCAACCGTCTCACGGGGCTCTTCCTGCGCGATTCGACGAGTCGCGAGACGGGCTACATCTCCGCGCCCGAGCGGGAGGATCTCATCGGAAAGCTCGGCGTCGCGACGACGGACCTGCGGCCGGCGGGCGTGGCCCGCGTGGGCGACGAGCGGATCCATGTCGTGACCGAGGGACCGTGGCTCGAGGCCGAAACGCCCGTCCGCGTGCTCGAAGTCACGAGCGGCCGGGTTCTCGTACGCCGCGCCGGCGAAACCAATACTTCGGAAAACAGAAACGAGGGCTGATATGGAACCACTCGCGGGAAGCGGCATCATCCTCCTCATGGCCATCGCGCTCGGCCTTGTCCTTCTGTCATGGATCATACCGGTCCGGCTCTGGATCACGGCGATGGCGTCGGGCGTGCGCGTCGGGCTCGGGAGTCTGGTGGGGATGCGCCTGAGGAAGGTCCCTCCGCCCCGGATCGTCTATCCCCTCATCAGCTCCTACAAGGCGGGGCTTCCGCTCGATACGAACGAGCTGGAATCGCACTTCCTGGCGGGGGGCGATGTGCAGCGCGTCGTGAACGCGCTCATCTCGGCGGACAAGGCCAACATCGAGCTGCCGTTCCGTCAGGCAGCCGCGATCGACCTCGCGGGCCGGGACGTGCTCGACGCGGTGCAGGTTTCGGTGAATCCCCGGGTCATCCAGACGCCCAAGGTCGCCGCCATGGCGAAGGACGGGATCCAGCTCATCGCGACGGCCCGCGTGACGGTGCGGGCGAACATCAACCGCCTCGTCGGCGGGGCGGGGGAGGAGACGATCCTGGCCCGGGTCGGCGAGGGGATCGTGTCCACGATCGGGTCGGCGGTATCCCACAAGGCGGTGCTGGCGGACCCGGACAACATCTCGAAGACCGTGCTCGCCAAGGGGCTCGACTCCGGTACCGCGTTCGAGATCCTCTCGATCGACATCGCGGACGTCGACGTCGGGAAGAACATCGGTGCCGAGTTGCAGACCGACCAGGCCGAGGCCGACAAGCGCATCGCACAGGCGAAGGCGGAGGAACGCCGCGCCATGGCGGTGGCGTCGGAGCAGGAGAACCTCGCGCTGGTCCAACAGATGCAGGCCGAGGTCGTGAAGGCGGAAGCGGCAATCCCCCTGGCCATCGCGGAGGCGTTCCGTGAAGGCAATCTCGGGATAATGGATTATATGAAGTACCGTAACATCCAGAGCGATACGCAGATGAGGAAGTCCATCGCGAAGCCTCCGGAAAGGGAGAGCTAAGGCCATGAGTGGCGGATTGCGAGCGCGGGAGGGTGCCTGATGCCTGATTTCGAGGGCCTGCTCCCGCTCGCCCTGCTCTTCATCTTCATCTCGAGCCGGATTGCCGCGGCGAGGAAGCGGAATCGCCAGCGGCAGGAACAGGCCCAGGCGGAGGCCGCGGGAGGGTTCGAGGGCGCGCCCGCGCGTCAAGAGACCGCGGTCGCGGCGCCTCCCGAGGCGAGGCGGCCGGGCCTCCGCGACCAGTTGCGCGACATGGGCCGGCAGCTCGAGGAGCAGATGCAGCAGGCGGCGGCGGAGGGGCGGCCGGGCAGCGTCGTCGGACATGTGGAGCCCGGGGAGGCGCCCGAGACGCCGGGGATGCTCAGGCCGACTCGATCCGCCCCGCGGCCGTCAGCCCCGAAGCCGTCAGCGAGGCCGGCTCCCCCGGTCCGTGCGGCGTCCCGTGGTCCGGCTGCCGGACCAGCCCTCGAGGTGGCTCGCTCCGCCCGGCGCGGGGGGCAGCCGCTGGCACGGCTCGAGCGTTACTCCCCGCTCGCGCGCGCCGTGATCCTGTCCGAGATCCTCGGTCCGCCGCCGGGCCTCCCGCGGGAACCGGAGATCGGTCCGCCGCCGAGCCTCCCGCGGGAACCGGAGAACTGAGGTAGCGGGCCGAGGCCCGCTACCCCGTTCGGCCCGTCACATGTCGGTCCGTCACATGCTGTGCAGAGCGAACCCGGCTCCCTGAGGGTCGACTCCGTGCAGGATGTACTCCTCGTCGCCCGGGATCTTCATGGGCGGCGTCACGATCGTCCCGCCGAGAGCCTCGATCACCTCTACCGACGTGTGCACGTCCGGCACCTGCATGTAGAGGAACCAGCACGGCGGCGGCATCTCCGCGCTCCGCGTCATCATGCCGCCCACCGGCCGGCCCTCGCGGCCGTACATCTGGTAGATGCCGTGGCCCCCCATGTCCATCTGCTCCGTCTTCTCCCAGCCGAACAGCTCCGAGTAGAACGGCCAGGAGATCTCCCAGTCCGCGGAGATCAGTTCGTGCCAGGAGCACTCGCCGATCGCGGGCGGCCCGTCGTGTCCGGGGGTGACGCCGGAAGGTTCGTACGCCGTGAAGACGGCCCCGCCGGGATCGGCCACGATGGCGAGCCTGCCGATGTCGGGGAGTTCCATCCGGTGGTGTATCTGGCCTCCGAGGCGCGCGGCCTGCTCCGCCGTCGCGTCCACGTCCGGCGTCGAAATGTAGGGCAGCCAGTGCGGCGGTACGCCGTTGGCGAGAGCGTTGTCCGGAAGCGTCATCACGCCGCCGATCGGGGTGCCGGCGTTGATCCAGGGAATGTAGGGCGGGCCTTCTCCCTCCCAGCTTCCCGTCTCCCAGCCGACGACCTGCCGGTAGAACTCCTGCGCTCCTTCGAGGTCCGTCGTGAGAAGCTCGCACCAGCAGAAGCGGCCCAGGGGCGTTTCGGACATTGGTTTTCCTCCGATGTTTCCGGTTGAAGGTGAATGCTGCGGGTCTACTACTCGACTTCGTTGAGGTCATCCAGGAAGGGCGATTTTTTCGTCGGAGGCTTGTAGACGTCCCCGAAGGGCGACGCGCCCGATCCCTTGCTCTGCGCCCGGATCTCGGGGGTCGCGCCGCCGAATATCGCCTGAAGCTCCTGCTCGCTGAGTTCGAACGGGTCGTCGCCCGCGTACAGCGGCGGATGTACGCGGCAGGGCGGGTTGGGGTTTCCGGGCAGGGGTTCGAACCTCCACTCGGCCCGCGACGAGACGCGGATCTCCCAGCGGTTGCCCCCGCGGTCGGAGAACTTTCGGTGGCTCACGATGTCTTCCTGTTCGAGGAGGATCGAAGGAGCATCGCCGTCCCGCCGAGCGCGATGACGGCGAACGAGAACCACTGGATCATGTAGGAGAGGTGCGGGCCGGCGTCGGTCTCGACCGCACGGGCGGGCCCGAGGGCGGCCCCGTGGGGCGGGTCGTCAGCGCGCAGCACATGGGGGGTGGGGTCGAGCGCCGTCTCCTCGCGGATCAGCGCGAGGTCGAGGCCGGCGATCGCCAGATGCGGACGGCCGGCGATCTCGACCCGGAGCGGCTGGCCGCCCCGGCCGTCGCGCGAGGAGACGAAGACCCCCTCGACCCGAGCCGGCGGATCGGCGTCGCCGGCGCCACCGGCCGGCCCGGCCGCCGAGGGCGGGTCGGTCCAGGCGGCTGCCAGGTCGGGGCGCAGGCCGTCCGGCGCGGGCAGCCAGCCGCGCAGGACCATCACGACCTCCCCGGACTCGCCGCCGACGAGGAACGGAGTGAGCAGTTCCGCGCCGGCCCGCCCGCCCAGGGTGCGGCTCCGAAGGACCACCTCGGCGGCCCGGTCCCAGCGACCGATGAGCCGTGCGCGGCGGCCGATGAGGCCGGCCGTGTCGGAGGGCACGTCGCCGGGGCCGGTCCACTCGAGCCGCGGGGCCTCGGCGCGCTCGGCGCGCCCACGCAGCCCGGCGCTCCGCTCGCCGTGCCGGTCGAGTTGCCACAACCCGAGCCGCACGAAGAGCGCGCTCAGCGCGATCGCCACGGCGCACAGCAGGATCTTTCGAGTGAAGCTCACGACTCGCAGGGGGCTCGGTGCCGCTCCGGGCGCATATCGCCGCGCTTCAGCCGGCGGATGCGTGCTTGGCACACGAGTCTATCGGCTCGCCCGTTCGGGCGCAGCCGCGCGAAGGCGGGGGCCGCCGCCTTGCCGCGCCGAGGCCGGTTCGCCGATCTTCCCGGCTCTCGTCACGGGCGGCCGTTGCCGCCCGCAATGTCGAATTCAGGGGCGCCGCCATGATCTTCGAGAGTCCGCATCCGTCGATCACCGTCCCGGAGGAGTCGTTCTCCGACTATCTCCTGGGTTCGCTGGGAGATCGCCGGGACAAGGCCGCGTTCATCGAAGGCCCGACAGGTCGCGTTGTGACCTACGGCCAACTCCGGGATCAGGCGGCTGCCGCGGCCCGGGGCCTCGCGGCTCGCGGGCTCGAGCGGGGCGGCGTGGTCGCGATCTGCAGTCCCAACCTCCCCGAATACGCGACGGCCTTCCATGCGATCGCCATGGCCGGCGGCTGCAGCACGACGCTGAACCCGCTGAGCACCGAGGCCGAGCTCGTCCAGCAACTGAACGACTCGGGCGCCCGCTCCTTCATCACCATCCCTCCGCTCCTGGAGAAGGCGCGATCGGTCGCGAAGCGTAGCGGGATCGAAGAGATCATCGTCTTCGGCGAGGGCGAAGGCGCCACGTGCTTCTCGGACGTCATCCGCGGCGGGCAGGGAAGCGCCGTGGAACGGGAGAGCGTGGGAGATACCGGAGAGGATCTCTTGACGCTCCCGTACTCGAGCGGAACGACGGGTCGTTCGAAGGGCGTCATGCTGACGCACCGGAACGTCGTCGCGAATATCGAGCAGATCAGCAGCCTCGGGCTCGTCGAGCCGGACGATGTCGTGATCGCCGTCGTTCCCTTCTTCCACATCTACGGCATGGTGGTGGTCATGAGCGCCGCCCTGCGCGTGGGCGCGACGGTCGTCACGATGCCTCGTTTCGATCTCGAGGAGTTCCTGCGAACGATTGAGCGATACCGGGCGACCTGCCTCTACCTCGTACCGCCGATCGTGCTCGGTCTCGCCAAGCATCCGGTCGTCGCCAATTTCGACCTCTCTTCCGTGAAGTGGATCATGTCCGGGGCGGCACCGCTCGGTGAGGAGACGGCGATCGCCTGTCAGGAGCGGATCGGGTGCCGGGTGTTCCAGGGCTACGGCATGACCGAGGCGAGCCCCGTCACCCACCTGTGTTTCGATGAAGATGGCGCGGGGGACAGGATCTCGACGGTCGGCCGGGTGATACCGAGCACCGAGATGCTGATCGTGGATCTCGAGTCGGGGGAGCCGCTGGGGCCTGGCGAAGAAGGGGAAATTTGGCTGCGGGGGCCGCAGGTGATGAAGGGCTACCTCGGCAATCCCGAGGCGACCGCGGAGACGGTCGATGCGGAGGGCTGGCTGCATTCGGGAGACGTGGCCGTGGCCGACGAGGACGGTTACGTGACGATCGTGGACCGGGCCAAGGAACTCATCAAGTACAAGGGCTTCCAGGTGGCGCCGGCCGAACTCGAAGACGTCCTGCTGTCCCATCCGTCGATCGCCGACGTCGCGGTCATCCCCGTGCCGGACGAGGAAGCGGGCGAGTTGCCGAAGGCATGCGTCGTTCGAGCGGAGGACGTGACCGAGGAAGCGGTCATGCAGTACGTGGCCGAGCGCGTGGCCCCGCACAAGAAGGTTCGGGCGGTCGAGTTCCTGGAGGAGATTCCGAAGTCGGCCTCCGGCAAGATCCTGCGGCGGCTCCTCGTGCAGCGCGAGCGGGCCGCGCGGGACTGAACGGGATGACGCGGAGAGGCGGAGCGAGGTGAAAGAGGCGTTGCAGGAGAAATTCGCACGCGACTCCATCTGCTGGGGGTGCGGTCAGGCGAACCCGGAAGGACTCCGGCTGCGAAGCTTTCCCGACGGCGACGAGGTCGTCGCGGAATGGATGCCGGGGCCGAACCACCACTCCTTCCCCGGCATCCTGAACGGCGGCATCATCGGGGCGCTCCTCGACTGCCAGTGCAACTGGTGCGCCGCCCACTATTTCATGAGGGTGCGCGGACTGGATCATCCACCCGTGACCGTGACGGCCGAATACACCGTCCGGCTCGAGAGGCCGACTCCCTCGGACGCGCCGGTGCAGCTTCGGGCCCGGATCGCGGAGGCGGGCGAACGGAAGGTCGTGGTGGAGGCGGAGCTGATGTCCGGGGGTAAGCGCACCGCCACGTGCTCCGGGACGTTCGTGGCCATCGGGGCGGATCATCCGGCGCATGGGACGCGGTAGCGTGCGCGGGCACGGGGTTCCCGAGGCCGCCGCCCGTGCCGACGTGTCGCGCGTCGTGCGCACCCGCGTCGTCCACACGTTCGTCCGCTCTTTCGTCGTCTGCGCCCTCGTCTGCGCCTGGGTGCGCGTCTCCACGGCGCCGCTCGGCGCCCAGACCTCGGTCTTCGATGTCGCGGAGGCCTCGATCCCGGAGCTTCAGGCGGCGCTGGAGTCGGGTCGGGTGACGTCCGTCGACCTGGTGGACGCCTACCTCGCCCGGATCGCGGCCTACGACCGGGCGGGGCCGATGCTGAACGCCATCGTACGCGTGCATCCGGAGGCGAGGGTCGAGGCGGAGCGGCTCGACCTGGAGCGCGCCGAGGGTCGGGTGCGGGGGCCGCTGCACGGGATCCCGATCCTCCTCAAGGACAACTACGACACCTTCGACATGCCCACGACGGGGTCGACGCTGGCGCTCGCCGCGTCGGTGCCTCCGGACGACGCCTTCCAGGTGGGGAGGCTGCGGGAGGCGGGGGCGATCATTCTCGCCAAGACGAACATGCACGAGCTGGCGGCGGGGATCACGAGCATAAGTTCGCTCGGCGGACAGACGCGGAACCCCTACGACCCGGCCCGAAATCCGGGCGGGTCCTCGGGCGGGACGGGCGCCGCGGTGGCGGCCAGCTTCGGCACGGTGGGTTGGGGCTCGGACACCTGCGGCTCGATCCGGATTCCGTCGTCGGTACACAATCTGGTCGGGCTGCGGCCGACGAAGGGGCTGTCGAGCATCGACGGGATCATCCCCCTCTCGCACACGCAGGACACGGGCGGGCCGCTGGCGCGTTCGGCCGTGGATCTGGCGATCGCGCTCGATGCGACAATCGGGCCGGACGCGGCGGATCCCGCGACGGAGGCGATGCGGGACCGCGAGCCGATCGGCTTCCGCGCGTCGCTCGACGCGGGGGCGCTCGACGGGGCCCGGATCGGGGCGCTGACGGAGTGGCTGACGGAGGGGACGGACGCGCCGGTCACCGACGTGGTCCGCGTCGCGCTCGACGCGATGGCAGCGGCGGGGGCGGAGATCGTCGATGTGGAGATTCCCGACCAGGACTCGCTGCTCGCGCGCACGAGCGTCATCGGGCTCGAATTCGCCCTGGACCTCGCCGACTATCTCGCCGCCGCGGGCGGCGCGCCGGTGGCGTCGCTCGGGGAGATCGTGACGCTGGGGCTGCACCACGAGCAGCTTGACGGCACCTTCCGCCGGCGGTCCGAGGCCGGCCCGCGCGACGAGGCCGAATACGCCGAGGCGCTGGAGCGGCAGGCGGCGCTGCGGGAGGCGATCGTGGCGTTCATGGACGAGGAGCGGCTCGACGCGATCGCCTACCCGACGCTGCGGCGGGATCCGGCGCTGATCGGCTCCCCGCCGGTCGGCGGGACGTGCCAGCTCGCCGCGCACAGCGGGCTGCCGGCGATCAGCGCGCCCGCGGGCTTCACGCGGGCCGGGATGCCGACCGGCGTCGAGCTGATGGGCCGCCCGTTCGACGATGCACGGCTGGTCTCGTTCGCCTATGCGCTCGAACGGGCGATCCAGCCGCGCCGCGCGCCCCAGCGCACGCCCGCGCTAGTGGACGGCCGGGCTCCGGACCCGCTCCGGTTCAGCGTCGCCGGCGACGACGGGTGGGCCGGGCGGCCCGCCGCCCCTCGGCTCCGCGGCAGCTTCAGCCTCGACCTCCCACGCGGCACCCTGCACCACGTCATCTCCACCGCCGGAGTCGGGGCGGCGGATGTCCACGCCATCGTGCTGCAGCGCCGGGGCAGTGGAACGCGCCCGAACGCGGTCGTGCGCCGCCTCTCCGGCCCGGGCCTCGCGTCGGCCGAAGGGACCCTGGCGCTGAACGCGGCCGATCTCGACGACCTGCTCGCGGGTCGGATCGAACTCGCGCTCTACACTGCCGATCGCCCACTGGGCGCGGTCCGGCTGCCGCTCGAGCCGGGGGGCTGAGGGGCGGGCCCGAGGCGCCCAGCGAGGGGAGCGGGCGGCCGCAGCCCCCCGGGTCAGCGAACCTCGGCCGACAGCCTCCGCACGACCATGCGCGGCACATCGAGTTCGTCGCGCTCGATGAACGCCGCGAGT
This sequence comes from Candidatus Palauibacter sp., assembly GCF_965216145.1. Classification (GTDB taxonomy): domain Bacteria; phylum Gemmatimonadota; class Gemmatimonadetes; order Palauibacterales; family Palauibacteraceae; genus Palauibacter. The sequence goes on along the minus strand of NZ_OZ244149.1, from coordinate 3,804,699 downwards.
CCATCCGGGCCGAAGGCGTCCGGCATCTCGGTCGCGCCGCCCGCGTAGGTGCCGACGTACGCCCCTTCCGCCGTGAGGACATCGATGGGTCCGTCGCTTTCCGGCTCTTCGCCGCGGCGCTGCACCCAGATCCGGCCCTCCCATGTCGTCGCCAGGCCGCGCAACACGGGAACCTCGTGATAGTAGCTCTCCTCCAGCTCGAAGGTGGCCTGCAGCCGAGGATTGTTTCCCTCGCTTGCCCCGACCAGTTGGAGGCGTCTCGGCCCACCGGTCCCGCCGAGTGCGCGCCGGGCGGCTGCCGTCCTCTCCTCGTACGCCTCCTGGACCGCCTCCGTCACGGGCTCGGGCTCGAACGGCCGCCGGATGATGCGCGCGACGCCCCGTGCTCCCGGCGGAGTGACCTTGAGCGCGTACGCCGACGAGTCCGAATGAACGATGGCGCCATCGGGAAGGATGCCCAGGAGAAACCGGGGCTCGAACACGGTGGGCAGTGCCATACCGCGAAGCATGTCCCGAAGCTCGGCGGGGGCAGGGCTCGTCGCGAGATCTTCGAGGTCCGTTCGCGGCGGCAGCCAGCCCTCCGCCACCGTATCGGCGCGCACGACCTCGCCGTCGAGGCGGACCCGCAGGACCGGACGGGAGGTGGGCGGATCCGCCGCGCCGCCTGCACTCATGACGATGGAGCCCGCGCTCCCACCGGCAAAGACGGCCCCACCGCGCGGGTCCGGCTGAATGTCGTGGGCGGGGATCGACACGGCGTCGGGTCCGTCGTCCGCCCGGACCATGCGCTGGAAGTCGCCCGAGGCGTCGAAGAGCTGGTAGGCGCGGTGGCCGACATCGCTCACGACCACGGTGCCGTCCCTCAACACCGCGAAGCCCATCGGCTGGTTGAACTCGCCGGGACCTCCACCCGAGGAGCCGAATTCGCGCACGAACCGCCCCGCCGAGTCGAACACGAGGACTCTCATCTCCCCCGATCGCACCAGACCGACCCCCCCGAACCGCGTCATACCGGCAGTCCCGTCGAAGACGTGCAGGTTGCCTTCCGCATCGAAGGCCACCTGGGCGACCTCGGCGAACATCTCCCACGACTCGCCGTCGAGGACGCCGACCCGGTACACCTCCTCGAACTCGGGTTCGATCGGCCGGTCCCGGCCCGTGACTTCGACGACTTCCTGGGCCTGCAGGGCGGGGATCGCAAAGGGTGAACTCCGGGGCAGGGGGCTGCCGACCAGACTGAGCCCGAGACCGAAGATGAGCCCGGGGGCGAGCCGGCTCCGCCATGTCTTCTTCATTTCGCGTTCTTCTCCGCAAGTGGAGGCGGGCAGCGCCCCCGGTGTCCCCGTCGACCTGTCGCGCATGTGACAACCGCCTCTGAGTCGCGGGTTGCCCCGCGCTCGTATGGAAGTGGCCCGTCGGGGCGCGAGATTTCGAACGATCATGGGTGGGTCGGTGCCCCTGTGTCGGCCTATGCCAATTGAAAATGTGATTTTGAATTGGCATAAGGCTTCACAGGGACTTCCAGCAACAACCCCCAGGCAACCTCGCGTCGGCCGTAGCCCGAACGCGGCTCCCACCCCGCCGCCTCCAGGAGCGCGACCGAGGCGTTCGAGAGTGCGGCGAGATGGAAGTCGCGAGATGGAAGGCGATGGAGCGCCGATGACGCCTCCGCCCACGATCACGCAGTCGTAGCCGCCCACCCGAGGGCGGCGGAGCGCTTGTCCTCCCCCCGGTCAGGGCCTCACGCCGGGGACGCCGTCCGGCTCGTCGTCCCACCACCAGAGCGGAGCCAGCGGACGCTGCCGCGGATAGACCTCGTCGAGCGTGTCGCCGTCGTACAGGCGCCCGTTCATCATCACCTGCTCGATCGCGTTCGTGTTGCGCAGATTGTCGAGCGGGTTCGCCGTGAGGATGACGAGGTCCGCGAGCTTGCCCGCTTCGATCGAGCCGAGATCCTGATCGAGCCCGATCGCCTCGGCGCCGAAGATCGTCGCCATGCGCAGCGCGTCGTGCGCGTCCATGTCCGCCGCGGCCATGGCCCACAGCTCCCAGTGGTAGCCGAGCCCCTGCAACTGCCCGTGGCTCCCCACGCCCGCCTTGCCACCCGCCTCGACCAGATCCCTCACGAACGCACCATGCCGCGAGAACACGTGCTGGTCCTCCCGGAACCACTGCGGCCGACGCAGCGTGCGCGAGTCGACTTCATCGTGCGGGATGAAGCGGCGCAGCTTCGGATCGTCGTGGGGGTTCTCGCGCGAGTAGTAGTAGTTCTCCGCCCACGGTCCCCCGTACGACACCAGCAGCGTCGGCGTGTAGACGCGCCCCGTCTCCGCGAAGAGCCGCACGTAATCGCCGTACACCGGGAAGATCGGGATCGAGTGCTCGAGGCCGGGATAGCCGTCGACCGTCTCGGTGAGGTTCTGCCGGATGTTGAGCGATCCTTCGGTCGTCGGCATGAGCCCGAGTTCGCGGGCCGCCATGATGATGTGCTGCCGCCCCTTTCGCGCCGCCGCGACGTACATCTTGATCGTCTTGGTGTCGAAGTAATCCGAGTAGCGCGAGAGGACATCCTTCGCCTCCTCCGCGGTGTCGATCCCGTCCTGCCAGAAGACGCCGGGCCCCGTGGAGTAAACCCGCGGCCCGAGCACGCTCCCGGTCCGGACCATGTCGGCGTAGGAGAGGACCTCGGTGTTGCCGGTCTGTGGGTCCCGCGTGGTCGTGACCCCGTACGCGAGGTTGGCGAGGTACGGCCATACGTCGGTCCGGTGCAGCTGATCCCGGGCCCGCAGGTGCGAGTGCGTGTCGACGTACCCCGGCACCACCGTGCGGCCGGAGATGTCGAACTCGACGGCGTCCTCCGGGACGGTCACGGAGCCCCGCGCGCCCACCGCCTCGATCCGGTTGTCCCGGATCACGATGTCCGCGTTCTCGATCACCTCGTCCCCGTTCATCGTGATTGCCCGCGCGCCCCGCAGCACGGCGACGCCGGTCGGAATGTCGCGCGGCGCCTCGATGAGGATCCGGTGCTCGATCGCGCGGTATCCCTCGTCCTCCTCCTCCTCCTCCTCGTCTTCCTCCCCTTCCTCCTCCTCTTCTTCCGCTCCTTCCTCTTCCTCGTCGGTTTCCTCGGCCTCCGCCGCCTCGACGCTGTCCTCGTACGCCTGGGCGGCGTCGAGGTCGTAGGCGAAGTGCGCGTTGCCGAGCGAGAAGTGGACCGTCCGCCCGTCGCCGCTCCAGGCCGGGAATTCGCCACCGATGTCCGTCACCTTGCGGGCCGGGAAGGAGGCGTCGTCCGGGTTCGAGACGTTGATCGTGGGGATGACCCCGGCACGCGGGACCGTCACCGTGTAGACCTCGCGCTGCAGTTCGACCAGCGCCTGGTCGCCCCGGGGCGCCATCTGGATGTTCGAGGGGGAGAGACCCTGGCTCGAACCCTGGAGCGTGGGGCCGCGCACCTTCACCAGCTCCTTCTCGTCCGTCCCGTCCCAGCGGATCGAGACGAGCGCGTCGGGGGATCGGAAGAGGTGGATGCGGTCGGTGCCCTCCACGAAGTGGGGGTTGGCGCGCCCGTCCGTGGGTGCGATGAGCGTCGCTGGCCCGCCCTCGGAGCCATCGGGGTCGGCGGATACCCACACGATCTCCGTGCCGGGCGCGCCCCCTTCGCCCTGCGTCTCGTAGGCCCGGATGAAGCCCCGTACGGCCACGATGCGGTCGCCGGGACCCCAGGCGGGGGCGAAATACGTCGCCGCGTCGCGCGTCAGGCGGGTCGGGTTGCCGCCACCGTCGGCGCGCGTCTTGTAGAGGTGTCCCTCGTTCCCGTCCCAGGTCGAGTAGGCGATCCACTCGCCGTCGGGTGACCAGGCCGCGAAGTGCTCGGACATGTCGGCATCCGTGAGCCGCTCCGGGTTGGATCCGTCGGCTGCGGAGACCCACAGACGGTCCATCGCCGTGAACGCCAGCCGGTCGCCGGCGGGGGAGGGCGCCGCGTCGCGGATCTGCCGCACGGTGAAGGTCGGAGTGTCCTCGATCGGATAGTCGAAGTCGACCCTCGGCCCGAGTGCGAGGTCGAACTGGACCCGAAAGGGGATCTCCTCCGCCTCGCCCCCCTCGACGGGGAGCTTCCAGATCCCGCCGCCGTAGGAGGCGACGAGGTGTCGAGAGTCGGGCGTGAACGACATGCCCGGGAGCACGTCCAGCGTGGCGCGCGACTCCTGGTCATCGTGCTGCACCGGATAGGCGAGCCAGCGTTCGTCGCCGCTCTCGAGGTCGCGGAGGACGAGCCCGGTGTGGTCCTCGTGACGGGTGCCGAACACGAGCCAGCGCCCGTCCGGAGAGAGCGTGGGTCGGATGGCCGAGCCGTAGCGGGACGACCTCGTGTAGCGCTCGCCCGTGTCCCGGTCGTAGGCCTCGAGCTGGTACTGGGGGAACTGCGCGTTGTAGGTCCAGTCGCCGGTGCGACGCGCGTACCAGATATAGCGGCCGTCGGGCGAGACCGCGGCCCCGAGCATCTTCAGGTCGTCCGGTTCCGAGACGAGTTCGATGCCGCTCCCGCCGTTCACATGGAACATCTTCAGCTTCGGCAGCCCGCCCCCGCGGAAGCCGCCCATGGACGCGACCACGTAGTCGCCGTCCGGCAGCCACTCGGGCGACTCGGCGCGGTTCGCCGAGCCCTTCGATATCTGCGTCGTGTCGGAGCCGTCGAGCGAGCGGATCCAGATGTTCTGCCCGCCGTCGTAGTCCGAGCTGTAGACGACGCGCGTCCCGTCGGGAGAGAAGCGGGGCTGCGCGTCGAACGCCATCCCCGAGGTGAGCTGCGTCGCCGCCCCGCCTTCGATGGGGATCGTGAACAGATCGCCGAGGTAGTCGAAGACGATCGTCCCGCCGTCCGGACTCACGTCGAGCGAGATCCAGCTGCCCTCCGTCATGTCCAAAGCGACGGTGCGGTCGACGGGGAGCGGCAGGTCCTCGTTCTCGGGCTCATCGCCGCCGTTCGAGGCCTCCTGCCCTGCAACTCCGCCCGTGGTGGCGATCAGGAGCCCCAGGACAAGGGGCGCCGAGGGGGTCAGGCGCGCGACGTGTCGGGGGAAGGGACGCTGTTTCATCGTATGGCTCCTCGGGCGTTCGTGGCCGTGTCGGCGGTCCGGAAGAGGCGCGACCTCCCATTCTGCGACGAAACCGGGGCCCCGTCACCACCGGTCCTCCAACGAGCGTCCCGCCCGCCCGGCACGTTCCCGCGGGAACGTCGGCGACCCCCGAACGCCATCCGGTTTGCGCGGAGTCCGCATGCCATGCACTCTCCCGTCCCATGGCAAAGGACGCCGCTCCACCTCCGACCGCGAACGAAACGCCGATCTCCGTGCTGGCCATGGCGGGGAGCCTGCGCCGGCGGTCCTTCAACCAGGCGCTCCTGCGCGCCGCGCTCGAACGGGCGCCGGCGGGCGTCGAGATCCGGGAGTTCGATCCGTCCCGGCTGCCGTTCTATGACGGCGACGTGGAGGCTGCGGGCGACCCCGACGTCGTGGCGGAACTCAAGGCCGCGGTGCACGCGGCGGATCTCGTCCTGCTCGTGACGCCGGAGTACAACGGAGGGCTTCCGGCGGTGCTCAAGAACGCGGTGGACTGGGCGTCGCGTCCCCCGCGCCCCCATGCGTGGGACGGGAGGCCGGTGGCGATCATGGGGGCGACGCCGGGGCGCCTCGGGACGGCGCTCGCCCAGCGCTCGCTGCGCGAGTCGCTCGCGGGCGTGAACGCCCATGTCATGCCGCAGCCGCGGATCCTCCTCGCCGGAGCGGGCGGGCTCTTCGATGAGGACCTCCGGCTCGCGGACGCGGCGACGCTCGACCGGCTCGAGGGGTTCATGGTTGCGGCCGTGGCCTGGGCCCGTCGGCTGGCTTAGGGGGAGAGCCGAGCGCCGGTGTCCGACCCCGCCCGCGTGATCTTCGAGCGCCTCAACCCCGACGCGCGGCGGCCGACCCGCGCCACCCGGCAATCGGCCGGCTACGACCTCCGGGCCTGCCTGACCGGCGGCTCCGTCCGCATCCACCGGGCCGCGAGGGGGGAGATCGTGCCGGAGGCGCCGCGCGCCGCGGATGACGGCCGGCTTCGGATCACCCTCGAGCCCGGGGACCGCGCGCTCGTGCCGACGGGTTTCCGCGCCCGGCTGCCGGACGGGTACGAGGCACAGATCCGGATGCGCTCGTCGCTCGCCTGGAAGCGCGGGCTGACGCTCCCCAACGCGCCCGGCACCGTCGACGCCGACTACCCCGACGAATGGTTCGTGCTCGTGCTGAACGCGGCCCGGCAGCCTCTCACGATCGAGCACGGGGAGCGGATCGCGCAGGCGGTGCTCCACCGGTACGAGGTCGCCGACTGGGAGGAGGGCGCCGTCGCGATTTCGACCGACCGCGCGGGCGGCCTCGGCAGCACGGGCCGCCGTTGAGCCGCGCCGGTGAGCCGCGCCGTTGACCGCCCGCCACGGAAGCCGCAGCCTTATGCAGCCCGGTCCCGAATCACCGCCGGCTTCGAAGCGACCCCACTTCCGGGAGACCACTGATGCCCGAACTGCAGGACTGGCTTCTCGCCATCCCCGTCCTGATCGTGCTACTCGTCATCTTCCTCATCGAAGTCACCGAGCGCTGAGCGTGATCCCGACCAATACGGCCTCCGTCGCAGTGGCAGTCGCGCTGGCGGCGGCCGCCGCGACGGCCGCCACGCCCGCCGCGCCGGGTCTCGCCGCGCAGGACGCGAGCGCCGACTACGCGGAGCCCTACCAGCGGCAGGCGTTCGAGATCTATCGGACGGCGATCGGTTTCCGCACGGCGGCGGGCCACGGCCAGGTCCCCGCGCTGGCGCGCTATCTGGCGGACGAGTTCCGGGCCGGCGGGTTCCCGGCTGAGGATGTGCACGTCCTCCCGCAGACCGTCCCCGGCGGCGAGGAGACCGCGAGCCTCGTGGTGAACGAACGGGTCCCCGTGCGGGCGTTCTTCGGCGCGCTCGAGCACTGGTACACGATCCTCAACGAACTCGCCGGCCGCTGAGGCAGCGAGCCCCCCGCGTCGCGCCGGGCCAAGAGGCTCAGTTCGGGTCGATCCGCTCCAGTCGCTGGATCTCGATCGTGTCCGCGTGGGGACAGGAGACGGAACGCGACAACGCACCTTCGATGAGGACGTCATCGCCCGGCCCGGCGCCCTCCATGGCCCCGGTCACCGAGTAGAAATAGCCGTCCCGGTCCTCGAAGGTCGTGCACCCGCCCTGCCGCTCGCGGATCACGCCCGATCGCTGCACGCGGCCCTGGGCGTCCGTCACGTGGAAGGGGTCGGATAGTCCGGTGGGCGCGAAGTTCCCGTTGAAGATGATGAAGACGACCGCCCGGTCCCACGACGCGCTCTCGGGTACCCGCACGGTGGCGCCGATCTCACCGAATTCCCCCTGGGCGCCGGTCCCCAGTTCCTCGAAACCGGTGCCGATCGCGCCCAGGCCGACGACGACCCGCGCCTGAAGCGGGATATTCTCTGTGTAGAGGCTGACCTCGGTCCCGGGCGGGCCCATGCGAGGTTCCATCGTCTGGATCTGACGGAGCGAGTCGGGCGTGGCGGGATTCGGGTGCGCCTGCGCGAGCCCGGCATCCGCAGCGAAGAGAAGAAGCGGTAGCGCGACGACGCCCGGAACGACGCGTCGCTTCGCGAATCGTTTCATCGTGGCCTCCCGTCGAAGTCTCTCATCCCATGCTGCCCCCGAGGCCGTCCCGCCCGCAAGTTGAAGCGCGCCCACCGGGCCCGACAGCGGCCCTGTCGGCGCGACCCTTCGCCTCCGCAGCGCCCTTCAGGCGCGAACTGCCCCGCCCGCCGCCAAGGCGTTAGCTTCCGGACCCCACCAGGCCCGCCGGGGTGGCGAAACTGGCAGACGCATCGGACTTAAAATCCGAAGGGGTTCATCCCCGTGTGGGTTCGAGTCCCACCCCCGGCATCCGAATCACCCGTCCGGGGCGCAGGGGCCGCTCACGCCCCCGCGCCCACGGTCGCGGGCTGCCAGACGGGCTGCTAGAAGGGGCTGAAGTCCCAGCGCAGCCGGGCGAGTACCACGCGCCCGATCGCCGGGGCGCCCACCATGCTCTGGTACGCGTCGTCGAAGACGTTCGAGACGTCGACCTGGAACCAGAGGTCCTCGTACCCCGGGACGCGGAAACCGAGGTTCGCGTCCAGCGTCGTGACCGCCTCCAGATCCCCCACCCACGGCCCGGAGTCGAACGGATAGGCGTTCTGCGCCCGGAAGCGCAGGCTACCGTTGAAGCCGGCATCGTCGTTCCGGTACGTGAGCGACGCCGTACCCCGCACGGTCGGCGAGTTCAGCGACACCTGCCGCACGAGTTCTCCGGCGGTCTCGAAGGTGTTCCGGTTGATGAGCGACAACGACGTGGCGAGCTCGAGCTGGTCGCTGAGCAGGAAGCCGGCGCCCAGTTCGCCTCCCATGACGTCGAACCCTCCGACATCCTGAAATCCGAGCACCAGCGCCGCGGACGTGCCGCCGGCGCTCGTGGGCGACACCGCCCCCAGCGGAACCTGCCCGGCCAGATCGGCGATGAACTGGGCCGTGGCGAGCGCCACCGGCTCGTTGGGGAAGGCGACCCCGACCAACTGCCGGAACACGCCCTCCAGGTATGGCCGCAGCTGCGCGCCGTTCAGGAAGATGTTCGGTGAAAGCAGCCGCTCCGGCGAGATGTAGCTGTCGTAGCGGGTGAACCATGCGTTGGCGCCGAAGGACACCCGGTCCCCGAACACGCCCTTGTAGCCGACCTCGAGTGTGTTGCTCACGGTCGGACCGAGCGCCTCGATGTCCTGCAGGGCGGCGAGGTCGACGGCCTGACAGAACGGAGGCGCCACACAGCCCGGCGGTGGCGCGCCCCCACCGGCCGTCTCCGTGTCGAGGAGCAGGGCCAGGAAGCCGACCTGGTCCGCGGACGGGGCGGGGATCAGCGGGGCCAGCGCCGCCAGCTGCGGATCGGCGGCGCCGAGCAGGGCCATCGCCGTGGCCCAGAGCTGGGCCGTGGTCGTGGGCAGGAACTGCCGCGGGCTCCCGCCGAGCAGCACGTTGAAGGGAGACATGTGCATCGGGATCCCGTTCGCATCCCTCATGTACATGTATCCGTTGCCACCGGCCCCCGTGGCGCGGACGTCGTACCGGAACGGAAGGCCCGGGATCGGGATCGTCCCGCCCGAGATGTCCAGGAACTGGTTGTTGGACGAGGGCGTGGAGAAGGCGCGGTTGAAGGTGACGCGGAACGAGTTCGCCGCATCCGGCTTGTAGACGAGCGCCGCGCGCGGCGAGAAGACGGGATCCGCGAGGCTGCTGTTGTAGTCGTACCGAACCGCGGCCGTGAGGTCGAGCTTCGGGCTCACCGCCCATTCCCACTGCGCGTAGCCGCCGATCTCGGTCGTCTGGTCGTCGTCCTCGAACTGTCCGTTGATCGTCCCATCGCTGTCGGGATTCGTCCCGAGGTAGTCGACCCCGTAGATGACCCGGTGCGCGGAGCCGAACCGCGACTGGTACTGCAGCTGTCCGACCAGCAGCGACGAGTTGTCGAAGAGCGGGCGGCCCGAGCGAAGGAGGAAGGCCTCGTCGTTCGTGTTGTAGTTGTAGAACACCTGCGCGAACAGATCCTTGTGCCGGAAGCGCGCCTGCCCGTAGGTGACGCCCCAGTTGGTCACGTTCGCCGCGCCCAGGCCGGTGAGTTCCGTCGCCCGCCCGGCCACGTTCCGTCCGGCCGCGAGGACGAGCGACGTCCCTGGCGACGGTTCGAAGTCCATGCGGGCGTCCACGCCCCAGTTGCGGTGGCCGGAATCGCGCCCCATGGCCACGTTGCGGGCCGACTGCTGCAGGATGCTCTGATCCGTCGGATTCGTCAGGTCGAGTCCCGCGGTGAACGCCTGGCAGGGCGCGGACGAGAGGTCGAACTGGGCCGCGACGCATGCCTGCCCCGCGCCCCGCGCCTGCGCCTCGACGACATCGTCGTACACGTATTCCGTCGCGTCGAAGTACTGTCCCGAAATCTTGAACCCGAACTTGTCGCTCGGGGCCACCGCGATGCGCCCGTCGAACTGGAACAGGCCCGCGTCCTCGCCCTGGACGGGCAGGCTCCCGATCCCCGGCTCGTTACCCTGCTGTCGAAGACCGCCTCCCACCGAGAAACTCGCCCCGGGCGAGCGAATGGGTGACTTCGTCAGGTAGTGGATGACGCCGCCCGCGGCGTTCGGTCCGTAGAGGGCCGATCCCGGGCCCAGCACCGTCTCCACCCGCTCGAGGTCGAGTTCCGACGTCGGGTTCAGATAGAAGACGTTGACCCGGAGCGACGGCACGCGCGCGATCCGGTTGTCGGTCATGTACAGCGCGCGGCCCGAGAAGATGCCGTTGAAGCCGCGCAGCACCGCGTAGCGGCCGCGGATCCCGGTGCGGGACACGTCCACGCCGGGCTGCTGCTCCACGTGCTCCACCGGAGAGGTCACCTGGCGTTCCGCGATGTCGCGCGCGGAGACGACCTCGACCGCCGCCGGCGCATCGAGCGCCTTCTCGAAGGTACGGGAGGTCGTGACCGTGAGGGGATTGAGTGCGAAGTCCTGCGCCGCCATGACCGCCGACACGGTACTCGACTGTCCGGCGACGGCGGCCTGCGACTCCATGACCACTGTGCTCCAGCCGGGCGACGTGAACCGGATCGAGTACGTGCCGGGGGCCACGCCGTCGACTTCGTACGCTCCGGCGGTCCCGGTGGTCGCCCGCCCGATGACGGTGTTGGCCGCATCGATGACCTCGACCAGCACGGCGGCGAGCGGCGTACCGGTGTCTTCGTCCGTCACCGTCCCCACGATCCGGGCTTGGGCCCAGGCGGACCCGGGGATCGCCCCCAACGCGATCACCGCCGCCAATACGAGATCCCCGAACCTCGCGTTCCGGCCGACACCCACCCCGAGTCCATTCATCGTGAACTCCCTCCTTCCGGTTCCGTCCCGCTGGCAAACCCCGGTCCTCCCTCACCCATCGCAAGCTAAACCCGGGCGCCGATCCTGTCAGCGGCCGTCCACCTCAGGGGACCCGGGCGAAGCGGACGTCGCGCGTGCGTCCGTTCGACAGGTAGAAGCCGATCACCTGCCCGTTGCGGTCGCGCTCGAACAGGAACGAGAAGCTGCCGCCCGAGAAGTGGTCCTCCTCCCCCGGCGTCAGCGTCGCCCGATCCAGCCGCCGATGGTGAAGCGCGAGTTCCCCGTCCTCCAGCACGATGTCGTAGAACGTCTCCACTTCCTCGCTGAAGAACCGCCCCGCGAAGTCCGCCAGTTCCTCCGCGCCCGGCGCCCATGCCTCGGCTTCCTCGCCCTCGAGACGGGTCGCGTGGTTGTCCCCGTTCTGGTGCATCGTCAGCCCCTCCACCTCTCCGTCCTCCCCGCGGAGGAAGGTGACGGACGCCTCGACGGCCAGCAGCCGGAAGTCCGACTCCGAGGTAGGCACGATCTCGAGCCGCTGCTGGCCCGTGGCCTGGGTGTAGAAGGTGTCGCCCTCTCGGGTGAAGGTGAGGATGAAGTTCGGCGCCACGTCGAGCGAGTAGCGGCCCGCGAACTCGTCGAAGTCTTCGGGGTCGTACGTCGCGGGATCGAACTCTCCGGCGTCCGCGGTCGGCGCCTCCTCCTCCTTCAGGTCGTCCTTGAAGAACGCCGCGGCCAGTTCGTAGGCCACGCCGCTGTTGAACTGGGCGTGGTTGCTCTGCGCGGTGAGGCCGGCGTTGATCTCGGGGAAGTAGACGAGCATCGAGCGGTGCGCCACATCCGCGCCTCCGTGGCTCACCCGCTTGAGGCCGCCCTGCTCGTCGACCGAGAGTCCGTACCCGTAGCCCGTCTCCTCTCCGTCGCTGAGCACGAAGGAGGTCATCATCTCGTCGATGCTCTCGCGAGTGCCGACGCGCGGGTTCGCGTAATTCTCGACCCACGTCTGGATGTCGGCGATCGTCGTGTAGATCGATCCGGCGCCGACCGCGCCGCCGAGGTCGCCGATCTGGCGGTACCCATCCGGGCCGGGCGTGTATCCCTCGGACATATGCGGGATGATGTGCCGCGTGGAGGGACGGACCATGGTCCCGGTCATCCCCAGCGGACCGAACACGTTCTCCTGCATGAAGACGTGGAAGTCCCTGCCCGAGGTGCGCTCGACGATGACCGCGGCGAGGCCGAAGGCCGTGTTGTTGTAGTTGTACTCCGCGCCGGGGACGTTCTGGAGCGCGGGCTGGCGCTGCACGATCTCGATGAGTTCCCTGCGGTCGATCCAGTCCCCGTGATCGGTGCGGCGTCCGGTCATGCGCAGGAGGTTGAGAAACTCGCGCAGCCCCGAGGTGTGCGTGATCAGGTGCCGGACCCGGATCGTCTGGTCGAACTTCGGCAGTTCGGGGATGTGCTTGCGGATGTCGTCGTCGAGGGACAACAGGCCGCGCTCCGCCTGCAGCATGATCGCGAAGGCCGTGAACTGCTTGGAGGTGGAGCCGATGTTCGTGCGCGTGTCCTCCTCGAAGGGGATCCCGTAGGCGAGGTTCGCCATCCCGTAGCTCTGCGAGAAGAGGGTGCGGCCGTCGCGCCACGCGCGGACCGCGGCTCCGGGGGAAGCCGGGCCGTCGAAGCGCGACATGATCTGATCGGTGAGCCGGGCGGGGTCCGTGGCCACGGGTTCGTGCCGGAGGAGCGTGATCTCGTAGCGCCCCGCCTCGTCGGTTTCGTCCGCGTCGTCCCCGGCGACGAACAACTCCAGCGTGTGCGTGCCCGCGTCCGAGATCCGCCCGCCGAACCGTTCGACGCCGCGGCCCAGCCCGCCGAACCGTCCGATTTGCGTCGCGTCCGGTCCCAGCACGCGTACCGTCACGTCGACGGAGATCTGGTTCACTTCTCCGAGGACGAATTCGTCCTCGTCCGCCTCGATCGTGTAGCGGACGGTGTCCCCCGCCGCGAGCATGCCCGGCAGCGTACGGCCAAGCTGCAGCAGTGTCCCGTCCTGCGCCGCCAAACCTCCGGCGGCGAGGAAAACCCATGAAGCGAGGCCAAGGATCGAGTTTTCTACCCGCGGGCGGCCAAACGGGAGCATATTCATCGAGCGACTCCTATCGCAGAGGACGGCGTAGCAGAGGATACTTTAACGTGGGACGGGCCAAAACGTGGGACGGGCCAACGAGCCCAGCAGAGCGTGGCGGGACGGCGTACGAAAGCGGTGTGTCACGTTATTGTGGACTGCCAAGTAGCGCGCTGCTGCTGCGACGCGCGGCCGAAACTATCTCCGTGCGGACGGTTTCGATCTCCCGTTGCGCCCGACCCAAGACCCCGGGACGATAGCGAAAGCTCCCGCACCGCCGGTTGTAATCCGACACAATCCGATTGAACCGGTCAATCTGCGGGTCCGAAACGGCCCTGCCTCGGAGAGCTTCGATGCGAATGTCTTCTCGCAAACACCAGCGTATCTCCGTCACGGACAGGACGTTGTTCCCTCCCGCAGCGGGTCTGGAGAACTCCAGTTGAGCCAGGCTGGGCCGGCTCGCTGGGCTGCTGCCGTCGCTCCGACCGCCTGCCCACACCGCAACCAGTACGCCGGCCGCCACGAGCCCGGCAATGAGACAGCCCGTCCCGGTCCCCGAGGAGCCGGATTTGGTGACCAGCCCTCCGCGACCGCCTCTCAGTGATTCGATGATTGCCGAGTTCGTCATCATGTGCAGGTGAACATCGCTCTTGACGGGGAACGCCCCGGCGGAAGTCTGGCCGGACTTCGCACCGCCGAACATCCGAACGATCCTGTACATGACCGAGTGGGCGGCAACAATATCGATGGAGTCCCACCTGCTCTCCGACGCCTCGTTCATCGCCATCACCAGCGAACCGACGAGCTGGCTGCATACCATGGAACCGGCCTCCACAAGCTCGTCTCCAAGGAACTCCGGTCCGACATGCCGAAGGCCGGCGCGCCGCAGCGCCGCGAGGAGAGCCGACGCGGTGCCCACCGATGTCCCGACGTAAGCGAGCAACTTGCTGCCGTGCAGCTGCTCGCGGGCCGCGCTTATCTCGCGCTGCCATTCAAACAGGGGTGTGCGGACCGAGGCCATGGCCTCCGCGCGCACCATCTGTTCGCTCAGCTGTCGAGCTTGTCCGAGCACCTCGTCGGTGCGGGCCCGCATCCTCGGACCCGCGGCCACGGCGGCCGCCTGCTCGACCGCTTCAAGCGCGATGGCCAGCTTGCGTGGCGTGAGATCGTCGGCCTCTTGGTGGTGATTGATGCCCGCTATAGTGGCGTCGACAAGTTCCTCCGCGGCCCGGTCCGCAGTGGCCATGTATACCGGATCGTGGGGTCCCGCCGTGGCCTCAACCTCTCGCAGCAGGCCGCTCACGGCGTCATGCATCTTCTTCACGGCCCCCAGCGCATCGGGAGCGCTCGCTCGCCTCGCGTCTCGGCATTCGCGAATCAGATCCTCGATCTTTCGGCGGGCGGCCTGTGTCAGCGGCTTGATCACGTCGACGAGGCGGGGTCCGCCGGCCTTGAGCGCGTTTACGATGCGCGGCGTGGGGCAATCGATCCCGTGGCGGTCCAGCTCGGCAGTGAAGTCCTTCAGGGACTCTCCGAAGCGCCGGATCACTGCTGGCGTGTCGCGGGACACCAGCTCTCCTCCGATGCCCGCAACGTACGACTTCAGCACCTCGGGGGATGAGGTGCCCAGCACGCGCGCCTTTGCCTTCAGCCCGCGCACGATGAGGCCGCACCGCTTCTCCTCGGTCATCGGCCGTGAACCGGACTTCCACGTCCCCATGAGCCCCAAAAGCACGCACAGCGATCCGAAGTTGTTGACGGTCGAGATGGTGCCCGGACTCAGGTGCGCTTGGTCCTCGAGGTGTTCGAACAGTTGAAACGCGTCCCGGAACCGTCCTTGCGTCAAGTAGGCCAGCCCGTGCCGGTCAAGAGTGCCGCTGCGCGTGAACCAGAACAGTCCGTGCTGAACCCTCCGCGCCGCGTCCTGCAACTCCCGGTTGGCCCTCTCCACCGTGGATGCGTTGCGAGATGCGCCCGAAAAAGAGATGTCGCCATCGAATTCGAGCTTATGCCCTACGTTCAGATAGGCGGCTGTTTGGGCCTGCCGGCGCGTCAGTTCCCTCGGTGTGCAATCGGCGGGCAGGCCAAGGACGTGGAATGGGTTGTCCAGGATCATCCGTCGTCCGAGCCCTCGAGAGTGCGGATAGAGAGGATGGAGTAGGCGCGGCCCGAATCGGGGGCACCTCGATCCCTCAGGCCCGGTGCCAGATAGTCACGCCACTGTGGGTGTTCGTTCCGCAGCGCGTCGCGATCCACGCGAAGTTTGTCCATCAGGTTCCGGACGTAGCGGATCTCATCAACTCGCACCGCTCCATCGGCTTCCACGAGTTGGACCAGGATGTCCAGCAGGTGGCCCCCTTCGCTTTGGTCAAGCCCCCGCTTGATCAGGCGGTTTGTGGCGCGTTCCACGAGCCGGTCTATCGCCGTCTGCGCGGTGTCGGCCAGAAACTCGAGTTCCGAATCGATCTCCTTCACCGCGTGACCGAGCTGCACGGCGATGGATCGCAAGCAGGCCAACTCCGCCTCGTCGATGTCGCGGTCGCACGCGATACAGCCGTATGCGATGTGGAGGTACTCGCGTAGATTGGGGTGTGGCGTCATCGTAGAACCTTCCCGTCCGATAGTCCCTCGTCAGAATCCGATTCGACGCCTGCCTCCGCTCCCGGATCGCCTACCGTCCAGCTCCATCCGCTCGTAGTCCCGGATGGCCTCCGGGCTGACGGACGGCGGGTTGCATCGGTCAGCTTCGACGAGGTGAGCCATCCCGATCGGGGCTCCCTCACCCAGAGCCGCGCGTGCGGCTTCGTCCACGATGAGCTGGATGTCGCTGCTCACCCGGCCTTCGGTCATGGCCGCGAGTGCGTCGGCATCCAAACCGTCGGCCGAGGGGCGGCCCTCCAGCAGGAGCCGGAACATCGCTTTCCGCGCCGCGTGGTCCGGCGGTCCGACGTAAACTGCCTTGTCGAAACGTCCGGGGCGCAGGATCGCCGGATCGATGGCGTCCGGGCGGTTGGTTGCGGCGATGACGAAGATGCCGTCTTCGCTCGCATCGTCGAGTTGAGACAGGAACTCGTTGACTTCTCCCGACTGGCTCGGATGTGTGTGTTGTTCCCTCGTCGGCGCAAGCGCGTCGAATTCGTCGAGAAAGAGCACGCTGGGAGCGTTCCGGCGGGCGTCCTCGAACAGTTGCCCGATCTTCTCCTGGGTCCCATGCACATAGATGCTCGCCAAGTCCGAGGGCCGAGGGGCATGAAACGTAAGGTGGGTCTCCTCCGCGAGCCGCTGGGCAAGGAAGGTCTTCCCGCAGCCCGGGGGTCCGTAAAGAAGTAGTCCGTTGCGGATCGTGAGGCCGTAGGCTGCGTAGCGTTCGGGATCGCGGAGCACGTTGACCACATCATTGATCAACAGATTCTTGAGGTCGTCCATACCCGCGACGGCATCGAATCCGCGTGGCGTCCCGGAGTGCGATGCGGGCCTCGTCGGCGTCGCGCCCGCCGCCACACCGCCGCGTGCGGGTTTTCGCCCGCCTGCACCAGGACGGGATCTCCGTGCCGATCGGCCGGAGAGGGCGCGCCGGAACTGGGATGCGTCGCCTAAACGATCACCGGGGGAGGAGCTGAGGGCAGTTCTCAATACCTCCGCCGTGGAGCGGCTCACATGGCCAGCGGGACCCTTGGCGCGCAGGGACAGGGGCTCCTTGCGGCGGTCCGCGAGTTCTCGCTGCAAATCCATCCGTGCGGCACGATAGTGACTCACGTCGAGATGCCACGGCGGCACGCCGAAGAGCATCTGATAATACACGGCCCCCAGCGCGAAGATGTCCGTTGCTATCGAGCAGGTACCATCGAAGCACTCGGTGGCTTGGAAGTAGGGGTTCACCTGGGCCGGAGCCGTCGCTCCCGTCTCGCTGCCCCGCGTGGCATGCCCGAAGTCTATTAACAGCGGTCGCACCTGGGTCGCGCCTCCGGCGCCGTCCCCGCCGAGGTCGAGCATTATATTCCTGGGATTGAGCTCGTTGTGGAACAGGGGATCGCCGAGCTCGTGGAGGTAGGCGACGACATCCAGCAAGCTCCGCATCAGCGCCTTCGCGATGAGCGGCTCGACGGCGTACTCCCTCCGCAGGCGCTCGTGCAGCGTCTCGCCGGGCACGAACCGGGTGAGGACGTAGGGTGAGCTATCCGG
This sequence comes from Candidatus Palauibacter sp., assembly GCF_965216145.1. Classification (GTDB taxonomy): domain Bacteria; phylum Gemmatimonadota; class Gemmatimonadetes; order Palauibacterales; family Palauibacteraceae; genus Palauibacter. The sequence continues at coordinate 3,787,422 of NZ_OZ244149.1, read as the reverse complement.
CACCGGCGTTTCGCCGTGCGCCCACACCTCCGGAATGCCCTCGTGCGAAAGCGACGCCAAGGCTGCGATCTCACGCAACTGGCCCCGCGCATCGAAGCGATCGTGGGGCAGCCGAGTGCGGTCGAACACCTTCAGAAAGCCCAGCCTCCCGTCGTGGTCGACGATCCGGTAGGTGTCCGCGTTGGCTGAACGTTTGATGGGGAACTGGACTCGGAACCCCGATACCGGCTCCTCGCCCGCGCCAAAGCGCGTCATAGCCGGGGTATCCCTCCCGTCACGACGGGATCGCCCTTCTCGAAGTCAATCAGGCCGTGGATGTGACCGGCGATTGGGAGCAGCTCCTCGTCGGGCCCATCGGAGGCAATCAGCCGCAGCGCCTCCTCCACCGCCTCCTTAGCCTCGGCCCGGTCCTTCCAAGGCAAGGATCGAAACTGAGCGCGGACGGCGTAAACCAACTCCATCGCACGTTCCCTCCTCATCAAGCTGAACTCAGCGCGCTCAAGCTCCTCGACCATCCCCCTGGCCAGCACCGGGTCGCCCCCCCCGGTCGCCAGCACGCGCTCAACTTGATCGGCGTACTCATCTCGCCTACCCTTGGCACGCGCTGCTCTGGCGTACGCCTCGTGCGCTTCCCGCAGTTCGCGTTCAAGTCTCCGCCATTCGCCCTCCTCCAGCACTTTGTACAGCTCTCTCAACGCCTCTTTCAGCCGAGACTCGGCCTGCTCCTGGGCACGGCGGTCGTCGCCCTGAGCCGCCGTTTGTAGCTCCTCGGCTCGGGTCTCGATCTCCACTTCGATGGCCGATATGGTCTTCCGGTCCCCCTCCGCTCGGCTACGCTTGATTTCGCTCCGGGCCTGCCTCAGCTCCCGTTTCAGCCAACCCAGCGAAGCGTCCTTCAGTGTTGCAGGCTGGTCATCGATGCAAACCTCGTAGCCCAACGAGGGGAACTTCAGCGTGATCGACTTCGGTGCGTTGATGGTCTCCTGCGTCTTCAACGTGACGTCGAATTCCGTACCTTCGGGAATGAGTCGGTCGACCCGTTCTCCCGTAAGTCTGTATTCCACAACAAACTCATTGAGGAAAATCCGGGTGCCGTCCGCGTCCGGTCCGCTCTCCCACAAGGCAAGGACCAGTTCGTCCGACGCTACGCCGGGCCTCAACTGAGACGTAGTTCGAAGACCGCGACGCACGCCCGTCACCGGAAGCGGGCGACCCTTCTCGGCCCCGTCCAACGGTTTGAACAGGCGAACCGTCTGTTGCTCGTCGAATACTTCGAAGCCCAAGTTATTTGTCAGCGGAGCGCCGCCAATCTTGGTGCCTTGAATGATCTCCACCTCGGAGGGGTGCGTTTCGACCCGCACGCCATGGCTCGTCGTGACGATCACCTCGAAGGTGTTGAGTCGGCCCTCCTCAAGGTGAGCCTCAATCATGGCTCCCAATCCCTGGATGGAGTGCTTGCCGCTCGTCCATCCCGTTCGCCGCAACTCGACCTCGAGAGGTCGGAGAGCACCGTCCTCCGCGTTAACCCGGTATCGCACGGTGACCCATTGAGTGTGCGACACCGTCGTACTCTCGTAGTTGATGTCGAGTTGGAGCGGCGCGCGGTGCGCGGTAGGGGACAACGGAGCCACCTCCGGGTTCACGGGGATCGTGAGCCCAAATAGAGCGGCCCCCTTTGCGACGACCGTCATGGGATTGAGCAAGTGGTTCGGGTCGCAGATCTGATCGGCGATCATCCTCCGGAACAACGGCGAGTGAGTCGGGCCTCCCACCAGGATCAGATGGTCCAACTCTCGGCCGCGGACGTGATGCCGTCGCAGGAGTTTCCGTGTTTTGTCGATGGCGCGTTGAAAGATGGGCTCGACGAACGGTTTGATCCTGTCGCCCATCACTTCGAGGTCGAGATCTATCTCCGTTCCGTCCTTGAGAACAATGCCCCCCACATCGATTAAGACTGTGTAATGGTCCCAGAAGCTGAGGTTGATGTTGATCTCCTCGGCCAACGGCTTCAGTCGGTTCCGCAGGTAGCGCCAGAGTTCGGGAGCGGCCCGGTAGCTCGACAGATCGTGTTCTTCATCGAGAGCCGGGATAATGAGGCCATCCACCACGGCAAGGTCGAGATCGCGCCCGCCGAGATGGTTGTCTCCCTCAGTATCCTTCACGGTAATGACACCGTCCTCCGCGAGCACCAGAGCCGCGTCAAACGTGCCGCCCCCGAAATCGAACACCAACCACATCCCGTTCGGGTTCCGAGAGTCGAGACCGAAGGCCATGGATGCGGCAACCGGCTCTTGGAGCAGGGTACACTGTGCGAACCCGGCGGCTTTGGCGGCGCGCTGTGTGTCCTCCTGCTGGGGAACGGTGAAGGCGGCCGGGATCGTGATGACGGCGGCGTTCGCACCGGCCTCCCCGTCTACGTAGGAGCGGAGTCTCTTAAGCACCTCCGCCGACAGTTCTGCGGAGTTATACGGACGCCCACCGTGTGGCGTGAAGATCTTGTCCGTGCCCATGGTGCCCTTGAAGTCCTCAAACGCGGAGGGACGGTGTTTCCCGAACGTCACCGCCCGGCCCCAGTCCCGGTCGCACTGACTTCGAGCTGGCTGACCGACCCGAACGATCTTCCTGAGGAAGCCAACGGCGCTGGGCGTTGTGTCGTGCTGCATCTCGTTCTTGATGATGTGCGGCTGGCCGTCCTCCAAGGTGGCGACGGCGCTGTTAGTGGTGCCCAGATCGATGCCATATCGAACGCGGCCGGTGCTACTCATGTGCGTCCTCCCGTGAAACGTGCGAACCCCATCATCGCGCCTCCGGCCCCTCCGTCACCTGAATAGACGCGGCCTGCAAGATTTGGCCCCCGAACCGGACCTCCGGGCGAAAGACGCGGGTAATCGTGCTCTGGCCCTCCGGGAGGGAATCGTCGAAGATGAAGTCCTCCACTTCGACCAGAAGCCCAAGGTCGTACGACTTCCCGAGATGCGGTACGAGTTCGTATCCGGCGGACCCCAGGTTGGTCCGGATCTTGTCGAGGGACCGGCGGAGCTGCTTGTAGCCTCGGATGTTCGCATCCATGCGGTCGAGGTTGCCCTCCATGCGCGTGACTTCGTCCGCCACCTTGAGGGCTAGGTCGTGGTTCTCGGCGACGTTGGATCCCGTAAGCCTACCGGCAAGCTCGCCATCACTGGCGATAAGCTTCCGGTCCAGTGCCCTCGCCGCGGCTTCGACGCGCTCGGTGACCATCCCAGCGGTTGCCGTCCCCGCCCGGCGCAGAACCTGACGATGGCTCACCCACACCGTGATAGCCACGATGAGTAAGAGCAGGGCCGGCCCTCCGAGGCCGAGCCAACGGATCTGCGTGGCCAGCTTGTCACGCTGGGAGCTGGCGTCACTGAGTGCTCGCAACTGGTCGGACATACCGGATTCCAGGCCCCGGATAGACATTTCTTGGCCCTCCGTCCGTGAGAGCAGGGTGTCGAGACTGGACGAGGCTGCGTTGAGATTACTCCGGAGTCCCGACAGGTCGCCCGCGAGCTGACGGAGGGAGGCGTCACGTTCCCCCGCCTGAGTCAACAGTGTGTCGAGCCGGAGTCTCAGGCTGTCGGTGGCGACCTCGCCTGAAGCCATCCGGGTGCGGAGGCCTCGCACGCTCGTCTCGACTTCGGCTTGTCGTCGGTAGAGGGTCTCGGAGAGGAGACGCACGGAATGGCTCAGCGCCTCAACTCCGCGCTGAAGCGAATCGACCATGGTCAAGAGGGAATCCGCACGCCGATCCTGGGTATCCTGCTGAGCAGCGCGGACGGGATGAACAGGCGTGGGCACCGGCGTCCCGGAACCCCCGGACGGCGCGGCGGCCCACACTGCGCAAACACAGATCAGCGTTGCGAGTCCCCGCACGGTCAAGGGGCGCACTGCCGCTCCCTTCGGCTCCGAGTTCGATCCGCATCCCGGCGCACCGGCCGGAGCTGGTTCAACTGAGTCGATCAAGAAATGTCCGCGCAGTCCATGAAGAGCCGGTGTGGGGGGTGCGCCGACACACCGGCACCGGGCGTCAATGCGGAATCCTCATGCCCAACGCGAAGCCTCGCAAGCCTCAGGGATAAGGGGGGGTCGGCCGAGATGCCGCAGATGGGTCCTCCCGCTGGGCGTACCCAGCACGATGCCGCACAGGTAAAATCAGGTGTCACGCTGGTCCGCATTCCGACCCCCAGACCGCGAAGGACTCCATGAAGGCACGCTCCCTCTTCGTCACAGCCACGCTCCTCGCCGCTTCATTTCGTCCGGCTTGGCCGCAGGACGTCACCGCACGGGACGGGAGTCCCGCGGGGAACGGCGACGGCACGCTGATGCTCGCCCAGCCGGCGGTAAGCGCCGACCGGATCGCGTTCGCCTATGCCGGGGATCTGTGGGTCGCCGGGATCGACGGGAGCGCGCCCCGAAGACTCACTTCGCATATCGGGGTCGAGTTCAACCCCCGGTTCTCGCCGGACGGAGAGTGGATCGCTTTCAGCGGGGAATATGATGGGAATACCGACGTATTCCTCGTCCCGTCGGCTGGCGGCGTGCCCGCGCGGCTCACCTGGCATCCAGGTGCGGACATCGTACAGGACTTCACGCCCGACGGTTCGGCCGTCCTCTTCGCGTCGGGGCGTAACGCCTACACCGGGCGACACCAGCAGCTCTTCACGATCTCGACGCGGGGAGGGCACCCGGACCAGCTGCCGATTCCGCACGCGTTCAAGGCCACGTATTCGCCGGACGGGTCGAAGATCGCGTACACGCCGCTCTACGAGGCCTTCACGCAGTGGAAGAACTACCGGGGCGGTACGGCGACGCGGATCTGGGTGTACGACGTCGGGGACCACTCCGTGGTGCAGATCCCGCAGCCCGAGGGCCGCTCCAACGACACGGATCCCATGTGGATCGGCGACCGCGTCTACTTCCGCTCGGACCGCGACGGGGAGTTCAACATCCATTCCTGGGATGCCGCGACGGAGCGGGTCGCGCGGATCACCTCGCACGAGGACTTTCCGGTGCTGGCGGCCTCCGCCGGAGCCGGGCGGATCGCCTACGAGCAGGCCGGACGCCTCCACCTGCTCGACCCGGGCTCGGGTACGGCGACGCCGGTACCGGTGCGGGTCGCGACGGATCTGGTGGAGGTCCGGTCCCGCTACGCGAGCGGCGAGGACCTCGCCCGCGGCGCCAGCCTCTCGCCCTCCGGCGCCCGGGCCGCGTTCGAGTTCCGCGGCGAGATCGTGACGCTCCCGCGCGAGGAGGGGGACGACCGCAACCTCACGCAGTCGACGGGCGCGCACGAGCGCAGCCCGGCCTGGTCGCCGGACGGCGAGCGGATCGCCTGGTTCTCCGATGCCTCGGGCGAATACCGGCTGTACGTCGCGCCGCAGTCCGGTGAGGCGGCGCCGCGCGACTACGCGCTGGACGGCGCCGGCTTCTACTCGGACCCGGTCTGGTCGCCCGACGGCACGAAGATCAGCTACACGGACAACTCGCGAGCCGTGCACTGGATCGACCTCGAGTCCGGCCGGACCCACCGCGTCGACGCGGACGTGATGTACGGTCCGCTGCCCCCGCCCTCGCACGCGTGGTCTCCCGACTCGCGGTGGCTCGTCTACACGCGCAACAACGAGACGAACATCCGCACCGCCTACGCACACCTGCTCGAGACCGGCGAGACGCGGGCGATCACGGACGGGCTGAGCGACATCTCCGAGGCCGTCTTCGACGCGGGCGGAGAGTACCTCTATCTGACGTCGTCCACGGACGCGGGCCCGGTCGTGCAGTGGTTCGCGCAGTCCAACAACGACTTCGAGATGACGAACGCGATCTACCTCGCCGTGCTCGAGAAGGGCACGCCGTCTCCGCTCGCCAGGGAGAGCGACGAGGAGGCGGGCGGCGGGGGCGACGAAGCGGAGGCGGGTGAAGGCGACCCGGCGGACGTCGTCGTGAACATCGATTTCGACGGGCTCGATCAGCGCATCCTCGCCCTCCCGCTTCCCGAGGCCGGTTACGCGAACCTCCAGCCCGGAGACCCGGGGCAGCTCTTCTACATCAGGAGCAACACGGCGAGCGGCTTCGGGAGTCCGGGTTCGGGACCCGGCCTGCGCCGCTTCTCGCTCTCCGACCGCGAGGAGAAGTCCGTGGTCGAAGGGACGCGCTTCTACGATCTGTCGGCGGACCGCAAGAGCGTGCTCTACGCGACCGCGGGCGGCTGGTTCATCGGCAACGCCGGCGGCACGGACATCGGGTCGGGGGCGGACCGGCTGGCCGTGGGCGAGGTGGAGATCCGGATCGATCCGCGGGCGGAGTGGCGGCAGATCTACGACGAGGCGTGGCGGATCAACCGGGACTACTTCTACGACCCGAACATGCACGGCGCGGACTGGCCCGCCCTCAAGGAGGAGTACGCCGTGTTCCTGCCGCACCTGGCCACGCGCGCGGACCTCAACCGCCTTCTGATGTGGCTCCATTCGGAGATCGCGGTCGGACACCACCGGGCCGGGGGCGGCGACTTCCTCCACGACGCGGAGAACGTGCCCGGCGGCCTGCTCGGCGCGGATTTCGTCGTCGACCAGGGGCGGTACCGGTTCGGGAAGGTGTACGGCGGGCTCAACTGGAACCCGGGACTCCGGTCGCCGCTCACCGAGCCGGGGATCGAAGTCGAAGCGGGCGAATATCTGCTCGCGGTCGAAGGCGCCGAGTTGCGCGCGTCCGAGAACGTCTACGGCCGGTTCGAGAACAGGGCGGGGAAGATCGTCTCCATCACGGTCGGTCCTTCGCCGGATGGAGCCGGCGCGCGCACCGTCGACGTGGTGCCGGTGGCGAACGAGGGGGCGCTGCGGAACCGGGACTGGGTCGAGGGGAATCTGGCCCGCGTCCACGAGGCGACGGACGGGCGCGTGGCGTACGTGTACGTGCCGAACACGGCGGGGGCGGGGCACGAGTACTTCAAGCGCTACTTCTTCCCGCAGACGAACCGCGAAGCCGTGATCGTCGACGAGCGCCACAACGGGGGCGGCCAGATCGCGGACTACTACATCAACATCCTGCGCCGGCCGTACGTGTCGCACTGGGCCATGCGCTACGGCGCCGACCTCATCACGCCGCAGGGGGCGATCCCCGGTCCGAAGGTGATGCTCATCGACGAGACGGCGGGATCCGGCGGCGACATGCTGCCGTGGATGTTCCGCAAGCTCGGTCTGGGCACGCTCATCGGCCGACGCACGTGGGGCGGGCTCGTCGGTACTCTGGGGTTCCCGATCCTGATGGACGGCGGGTCCATCACCGCGCCGAACCTCGCGATCTGGACCGAGGACGGGTTCATCGTCGAGAACGTGGGGGTGCCGCCGGACATCGAGGTGGAACAGTGGCCGGCCGAGGTCATCGCGGGGAGGGACCCGCAACTGGAGCGGGCGATCGAGGTCGTCCTGGAGCAACTCGAGGCGTCACCGGTCGAGCAGCCGGTGCGGCCCAACTTCCCGATCCGGGTGCGCCGACCCTAATCCGACCTGGCGGGCCGGGGCCGGCGTGGGGGTCTCCAGCATGAGGGACCCCCGCGCCGGATCACGGATCCTGCAGGGTCAGCGGCAGGTCTCCGGGTCCACCGCGACCGTCACGGCCTCGGCGGTGAGCGAGTTCCGGGTCTGACGCCAGTTGATCAGCGCGTTGGCCCCCAGCCGCCTCGCATCGGCGAGGACCTTCTCGAGCGCTTCACGGAACTCCCCGCTCCGGATCAACTCGGCGGCGCGGTCCCGTTCGTTCGTGTCGTCCGAGAGGGCAGCCTCGGCCGCGCGGGAGGCTCCCGAAATCGTCGCCTGGACCTGTCCGAGCTCCTCCTCCTTCGGACAGCGATTCAGTCCCTGCCAGCCCGGGTCGCAACGAAGGAGCCGCGAGTACGTGAGGTTGACCGCGTTGTCGTCAACGCCGAAGCAGGCCCAGATCCGGTCGTCATCGCCGCCGCCCCCGGCCGCGCCGGCGAGGGAGAACACGAGGTCCATCCGCGTGATCGGATCCGTGAGGCTGGCCGCCGTCACGCTCCCGCCGGCGTTCCCGAACGTCGGCTGCACGGCCAGGGCCACCTCGAGAGGCACGTAGCAGAGTACGTAGCCGCCGTCGAATGCGGTCTGGCCTTCCGTGCCTCCCTCTTCCCCGTCCACTTCCCACGTCACGACGACGCCCGCGCCCGGGAGCCCCATCTCGCCGTCCTCGTCCATGACGGCCCCCCACAGGGCGCCCGTGCCATCGGGCGAGTCCGGACAGACTTCGTTGAGTTCCTGAGCCATCGCGGTGGGTACGGCGCCCGCCAGCGCGAACGCGCCCGCCGCGATTCCCAATCCGAATCGTCTCATCGTTCCCTCCTGCGGCAATGGTACATCGCTCCCGCGCAGATCAGTTGCGCGTGTACTTCGTGAGCCCGCCCTCGGCGGCCTGGCGCGAGTTCGGCCCCTCGGCCGCGTAGACGTTGCCGTCGGCGTCAACCGCGACGCCCTCCCCGGCCTCGCCCTGCGGATCTTCCGACTCGTGCGGTGGGATGAACGCCGTGACGCGGTCCTCCGACGCGTGGCCGATGCGGACCCCGGTCAGCCAGTCGGAGTGCTGGTTCGGATTCGACTCGGAGTCGATCGCGTACACGTTGTCCTCGTCGTCGATGAACAGCCCGCTGACGCGGCCGTACTGGTAGTGCGTATCCAGCAGGTTCCCGTTCTGGTCGAAGATCTGGACGCGGTGGTTGCCGCGGTCCGCCACGAACAGCCGACCCTGCGAGTCGAACTCCAGCGCGTGCGGCGTCCGGAACTCGCCCGGCCCGTCGCCGATCTGGCCCCATTCCATGATGTACTCGCCCTCGGGCGAGAACTTGATGACGCGGCCGGTGGAGCCTTCCGGCGGGTTCGCGTTCTGCCCGCTGTGGCCATCGGACACGAAGATCGACCCATCGGGGGCCACGATCACGTCGCACGGCTCGTTGAAGAAGGTGCCGGGCTCGCTGCCGCGGACGCCGGTTTGCCCCAGCGTCATGAGTACCTCGCCCTCGGGCGAGAACTTCACGACGGTGTGCCCCTTGTCCTCCGTCCCCTGCGAGTCGGTGATCCAGACGTTCCCGTCCGCGTCCACGTGGATCCCGTGCGGAAGCACGAACAGGCCGGCCCCGAAGCTGGCCAGAATCTCGCCCGTCTCGCGGTGGAACTTGAACACCGGATCGACGATGTTCTCGGCGCACCCGCCCGCGAGTGCGATCCCGCCGCAGCGGTCGTAGGCCCAGATGTGGCCGTCGATCGGGTCGATATCGATGCCCGCCGTGGAGCCCCACTCGCGGCCGTCCGGGAGATGGGCCCAGTCCTTCGTGACGCCTGGATTGGGATTCGGGAGCCCTGCCGCGGCCGGATCCACGACCTCCGCCGGATCCATCATCTCCATCTCAGCGGCATCTTCGGCCCCGCAGGCCATGATCCCGAGGAGCGCCGCCCCCACCGCGGTGAGGTGCGCCAGTCTGGTTACGCGCAGGCTCTTCATGTCTCCTCCATACCGTTCAGTGTTGCGCGCCCCGCACCCGGCAGCGTGCCAGTCCTTAACTGAAATGTGTCTCCCCGCTTCCGATCTGGCCAGACGACAGAGGGGACCGCAGTTTCGATTGGTCCAACCAGGAACACGAGAACTCGGAACAAAACCCGGAGGTCGATGGCGATGGCGAGCGTCTCCAGACAACGCGGGCCCCGACCCGGGCCGGATGGAGCCCGGGGCGAGCGTCGCGCCTCCGTCGCCCTCCTCGCGCTGGTGCTCGGAGCGGCCGCGGCGTGCGCGCCGGATGACGGCATCCCGCGAAACCCCTCGGGCCGCCCCGACTTCAACGGCATCTGGGCCGCCCTCGGCAACGCCTACTGGGACATCGAACCGCACCTGGCCCGTCCGGCGCTGGCCATGCAGGAAGGTCCCGTCGTGCCCGTCCCCGCGAACGAGGTCGTGGCGCTGGGCGCCGTCGGCTCCGTGCCGTCCGGACAGGGCATCGTCGTCGGCGGGCGGATTCCGTACCTGCCGGAAGCCCTCGCGCGCCGCGAAGAGAACCGCGAGCGGTGGCTGGAGCAGGACCCGGAGATCCGCTGCTACCTGCCCGGCGTCCCGCGCGCCAACTACATGCACGTCCCGTTCCAGATCTTCCACAGCGACTCGAAGTTCTTCATCGCCTACGAGTACGCCGGCGCCGTCCGCGACATCTATCTCGAGGACCCCGGCCCGCCGCAGGTCGATTCGTGGATGGGCCAGTCCGTGGGCCGGTGGGAGGAAGACACCTTCGTCGTCACCGTGAACGGCTTCAACGGCCGCACCTGGTTCGACCGGGCCGGGAACCACCACAGCTACCAGCTCGTGGTCACGGAACGCTGGACGATGCTCGGGCCCGACCATCTCATGTACGAAGCCACGATGGAGGACCCGCAGACCTTCTCCGAGCCGTGGACGGTCCGCCTCCCGCTGTACCGCAACGTCGACTCCGACGCGCGGCTGGGGCAGTTCAAGTGCGTCCCCTTCGTGGAAGAGCTGATGTACGGGCACCTGCGCAAGAACCCGATCCCGCGTTAGGCGTGCCCGCATGAACGCTCCGAGGCTCGCGGGAGGGATCGCGACCGGGTGGCGTCCCGGCCTCGCGCTCGTCCTTGGGGCCGGGCTCGGACTCGGGGCCTGCGCCGGGCCCGATGGCGTCCCGCGGGGAGACGGCGGGGGCTGGGTCGTGCCGCGGACCCCGGATGGCCGGCCGGACCTCCAGGGGGAATGGACGAACGGCACCATGACCCCGCTCCAGCGGCCCGAGGGCGAACCCTCGGTGCTGACCCCGGAACAGGTGGCGGAGCGCGAGGGGGGGCGCCAGGAGTTCATCGAGACGCGCAACGCGCCCAGCGATCCCGACCGCGAAGCGCCCCCCGTGGGAGGCGACGGGTCGACCGGGGCCGCCGGCGGCGTCGGAGGCTACAACTACTTCTGGATCGACGCGGGCGACCGCGTCGCCGTGTTCAACGGAGAGCCCCGAAGTTCGCTCATCACGAGTCCGGAGGACGGCCGGATCCCCGCTCTGACGCCCGAGGGCCGGCAGCGCCGGATGCGGGCGTTCGCGCGGTTGGCGGGCGAGTTCGACAACCCCGAGAACCGCCCTGTCGGCGAGCGCTGCATCCTTTCGTTCGGCTCCAACGCCGGCCCGCCGATGCTCCCCAACTACTTCTACAACAACAACTACTCGATCGTGCAGACGCCCGATCACATCATGATCATGACCGAGATGGTGCACGATGTCCGCATCATCCGCATGGGCGAGCCGGAGCCGCTCCCCGATGGCGTGCGGCCGTGGATGGGCGATTCCCGGGGCCGCTGGGCGGGCGACACCCTCGTGGTCCGCACGACCAACCTGAATCCCGACCAGATGGCGGCGTACGCCTATCTCTTCGCCCCGGGGTCCGAGAACATGACGGTGACCGAGCGCTTCACGCGCGCGGACGAGCACACGATCAACTACGAGTTCACGGTCGAGGACCCCGACACCTTCGAGAGCAACTGGGGCGGGGAAGTGCCCTTCACGCGGCTCGACGGCCAGCTGTACGAGTACGCCTGCCACGAGGGAAACTACGCCCTCTCCGACGTTCTCAGCGGCGCCCGCGCCCAGGAGCGTGCCGCGGCCCGCGCATCTGGTACGGAAGGCTCGCCGTAATTACTTTGTACTTACAGGATAACGATTCGAGGGCGGGCAAGGCATGGAAACGCGACTCATCCAAATCGGTAACTCCCGGGGCATCCGGATCCCGAAGGCTATGGTCGAGGCCGCGCGGCTGGACGAGCCACTCAGGTTGCGCGTGGTGGATTCGGGCTTGCTCATCGAGCGTGTGAACGAACCGCGGGCCGGGTGGGCCGACGCGGCGCGAGAACTTGCGGACCGGGGTGACGGCGGCCTGCTCGACGATCCGATGCCTGCCGCCTTCGATGAATCCGAGTGGGAATGGAAGTAGGGGAACCGAGGCGTGGTGACGTCTACCTTGTGGCGTTGGATCCCACCCTCGGCTCCGAAATCAGGAAGGCCCGGCCTTGCGTCATCGTCTCGCCGGATGACCTGAACCCCTCCCTGGGGACGTTCCTCGTGGCGCCGATGACCACCGGCGGTCGGCCCTACCCTTTCCGCATAGCCTGTCGATTCCGGAATTGCGATGGATACGTGGTCGTGGATCAACTGCGTACCGTCGACCGCGTCCGCCTGGTGCGACGCCTCGGGCGGCTATCTCGCAAGACCATGGCCGACGTCCTCAACGTACTTCAGCGAATGTTCGCTCCGTGACCTGAGGTCGCGAAGCTTCCCTCCTGTTTGTTACCTTGCGGCAAGCAATGCTGACCGGCGTTTTCACGCCGGACTGTTGAACGAAACCCGGATGAGACCGATGCGGAAGTTTAGTTTGTACCTCCTGGCGGGCGGGGTCGCGCTGGCTGCTGCGGCGCCGCTCATCGCGCACCACGCCTTCGGGGCCGAGTTCGATCGAAACGCCCCCATCCGGCTGCAGGGTTCGGTCGTCATGCTCGAGTGGGTGAACCCGCACACGTGGATTCACCTCGAGGTGCAGACCGATACCGCGACCCATGTGTGGATGGTCGAGGGCGGGACGCCCAATACGCTCCTTCGGCGCGGCCTCAAGCGCGACTGCCTTGCTCCGGGCACCGAACTCATCGTCGACGGCTACCAGGCCAAGGACCACTCGCTCAAGCGAGCCAACGGCCGCGACGTGACCTTCACCGACGGCACCAAGTTCTTCATGGGTTCATCCGGGGCCGGCGCCCCTCCCGGCGGTGCTCCGAGGCCGAACGAGCCCAGCTACCAGAACAATCCCTGCCAGCCACCCCCCGGCTGGGAGGGCGAAGTCCTGGATGTCTCCAACCGGAGCTTCTTCGAGGAGAACTAACGGACTCCGAAGCCGCGCGGTCGACCCCGGCCCCGAGGCGGCAGGCAGGCGCCGACCGGTTCAGGCGGAGAAGCCGATCCAGCGCCCGGCCGCGGCGACCGTAAACCAGAGCCCCAGCGACGCGGCCGCGATGAGCCGCGTACGCCAGTCGGCGCGCGGCGGCGCCGCGGCAACCAGCCACCCCCGGGCCCCGAAGGTGAAGGCGAGCGCGAACGGGAGCGAGATCATCTTCACCCAGAAGGACGTGTTGTAGTAGCACTTCACCGCTTCCGACAGAAACAGCGGGATTCCGGTCAGGAACATCAGCGCCACTCCCGCCACGAGCCACGGATGCGCGTGCCGCACGACGTTGGCGATAGGCTGCCGCGTGAGCCCGGTCCCCCACAGCCGGAGATCCACCAGGAGCAGCGCCCCTCCGAGCAGCCCCAGCCCCAGCAGGTGGACCGCCTCGATGATCGGGAAGGCCCAGATCGATTCGCGGACGACGATGCCGAGGGCCGTGTTCTCCAGCCGCTCGAAGAAGGGAAGCCACGCTTCCGGGGCGAACTGGCGGCCTCCCATCAATGCTCCCCTCCGTTATTGCGTCTCATGGCGTTTACCTTCGGAGAAGTTGGTCGCACGGAGCGTCGTAAACGGGCTGGCGATCGTCAAGCGCCACGCCGCCCGATCGGGCGGATGGCGTATGGTATCCCGGGTGTGTTCTCCCCTATACTCGGGGCGTTGACGCCCCGCCGCGGGCGTGCACGGGAGCCAAACTCACGGAGATCGGGGATGTTTCGCTTTGGGATGCGCTGGCTCGTCGTGTCGGGCTTCCTGTCGGCCGCGGCGGCAGAGGTTCACGCGCAGACGCTGTACTCGGAGAACGGGATCGAGGTGCGCGCGTCGGCGAGAATCATCGAATACGGTGCCGAGAGGTGCCAGGTCCTCGAGGAGCACGAATCGGCGGCGTCATACAGGCGGAAGAGGGGAAACGAGGGCCAGCCGATCGACATCTGGCAGATGGACTACTCCGTGTACAACGGGTCCGAAAGGCCACTCGGTGAATTGACCGCCGTCTACCGGGTCGAAGCCCACGAGCCGCCGTGTACGCTCTGGGGCCTGCGCGCGAGCCGGAACCTGCCCGGTCCGGTCCGGCTGAAGGCCGCGTTCGGCGAAATCCTGCGCGTCGCGGGCGACGACCCGCTGCTTCCCGGCGAAAACCTGACGGCGACAAGCTACGTGTACGTGTTCCGCGGACACGGTGCCTGGTTCGCCAACTGGAACGTCAATTACCAGTTCGCAGCGGTCCCCGTCGTTGTCCCGCGTGCGCCCGCACCGGTCCGGCCAGCGCGGCCGCCGCTCAACGCGCCCGAACGAGCGACCCCCACGCAGCCTCCCCCGCCGCCCGCCGCCGTGCCGGACTTCGTTCCGCCGGACATCCCCCCGGTGGACCCGGCGAATGTGTTCAGCGACTGCTCGGGGTGTCCGCAGATGGTGAAGGTGCCGGCAGGCACGTTCACGGTGGGCTCTCCCGCGTCGGAGAGAGGCCGGGGCGACGACGAGGGCCCGCAGCACTCGGTGACGATCGGGGCCCCCTTCGCGGTGGGGATGTACGAGGTGACGTTCGCGGAGTGGGACGCCTGTGTGCGGGCCGGCGGGTGCGACTACGAGCCGGACGATGAGGGGTGGGGCCGGGGGGACCGGCCGGTGACCAATGTGAACTGGACAGACGCCCGGACGTACGTGCGGCGGCTGTCCCGACATACCGGGCAGCAGTACCGGCTTCCGAGCGAGGCGGAGTGGGAATACGCGGCGCGGGCGGGCTCGCAGACGGCGCGTTACTGGGGCGAGAGCCAGGCGGGTCAGTGCCGGTACGCGAACGGGGATGATGGTTTCGCATCGTGTGCGGATGGGCATGAGTACACGGCGCCTGTGGGGTCATTCGCCCCGAACGCCTTCGGCTTGTACGACGTGATCGGGAACGTGGCCGAGTGGACGCAGGATTGCCGGAACGACGACTATTCCGGTGCGCCGACCGACGGGCGCGCCCGGGAGTTGGACGATTGCACCTATCGGGTCCTGCGCGGTGGTTCCTGGCTCAACGAATCGCGGGACCTCCGCTCAGCGCGGCGGGACTGGAACAATGCCGCTTACCGGTTCAGCAGCTTCGGTTTCCGCGTCGCCCGGACGCTCGATTGATCAGCAGCCCGTAGACGCCGCCGGTCCGCGGACCGGCATCATGGCAGAGGCGCCCTCACGACATACGGCACGTCCAGCTCGTCCGCGATCCAGGTGTAGATGTGGCCGTGGCGGACCCGGAGGGGCCCGGCTGCCTCGAACGCCAGACGAACGGAGTCCAGGTAGTCGCCATCGTCGGAGAACAGGTCGTAGAACGCGGGGGCATCGGCGGGCGTGACCCTTCGCACCCACAGCCGCCCCTCCTCGTCCACGAACAGACCGGCGAGGATCGGCTTGACGTCCGGCATGAGCGACGCGACCTCCTCGGCGTAGCGGCGCATGTCCGGGTCGCCCTCGGCGACCTCCGCGACATAGGCCGAACGGTCTTCGGCCGTCACCGGCTGCTCCTCCAGCCCCGCCTCGATGACGATCAGCGTGTCGCCGGCTTCATTGGTCCGGGCAATCCGGTATGACGTGTTTTGCGCACGCCAGAATCCCGTGGAGGGGTTGATAGCCGTGATCTCGCCGGGCTCGAAGGGAATACCCCTGACCCCCCAGCCGCCGCCGACGCTGTAGGTGTAGGATCGATAGGTGCGCTCGCCCACATACACGGAGTCGGTGGCTCCGCTGGTCAGGTCGTAGGACTTGTAGTAGCTCCGTGCGGATCCCGTGGTCACACCCATTTCGGGCGGGTAGCTCCGAACCTCGTCCGAATGGGATGTGCTTCTCCAGTAGCGTCCCTGATTGTCGAACACGCCTGTCCAGATGTACCCGTACGTCCTGACCGGCTTGGTAAACCTGCGGATCTCCTCCCCGTTCGGGTCCACCCCCATGATCGCCCACTGCGAGTGATCGTGGATCCAGAGAAGGGTGTCGCCGGAGAGACGAATCCCATTGGCTTCGAGGATCTCTCCGGGGCCCTCTCCACGGCGCGCAACCGTTCGCACGTACTCACCGTCGGGACTGTAGGCCCTCACCTCGGCGGCCAGATAGTCCAGAACGTAGATGGTGCCGTCGCTCGCGGCCTCCACACCCCGGATATCGCCGAAGGTGAGGTTGGGGTCATCCCCTTCGACGCTGCCGAACCGCAGGTCCACGCGCACTTCGTTGACGACCGCGCCGACGGAGTCGATGGCGGGAAGGCCGGGATAGCGTACCAGGACCGCCCCGTTCGGAAGGGTCTCGCGTGTCGGGTTCTGCGTCGGCGATTCCGTTTCGCAGGCGCAGAGGGCGAGAGTCAGCGTGAGACCGAGAAGGATGCGTGTGGGATCCGCTTCAGTGGTGCGTGCTGAGAGAAGCATGGTCGACCTTCCTTTGCCCTTCAGTCGCCCGCCACGGGGCAGCCCGCGGCCCAGTCTGCCCACCCCGGCTGGCCCGGGATGTCGCAGTCGAACCAATTGTAGGCGATCAGGCGCCCCGCCACGATGATGAGCGCCCACGCCGCGAGCGAGATCGCGCCGGCTGCCCGCGCCCGCCCCGGGAGGACGGGAGATCGTTCCCACTCGAACACACGCCGGTGGATCCCCCGATGAAAGAGAAAGGCGTTCAGTCCCGCGACTATGAACAGAATCACTTTCAATCGGAAGAATATATTGTGATAGTAGCGAACCGGGTTCGAATAGAAGATGAGAAATCCGGTGATGACCATGATCGTGAACCCGAT
Organism: Candidatus Palauibacter sp.; assembly: GCF_965216145.1. Taxonomy (GTDB): domain Bacteria; phylum Gemmatimonadota; class Gemmatimonadetes; order Palauibacterales; family Palauibacteraceae; genus Palauibacter. The sequence goes on along the minus strand of NZ_OZ244149.1, from coordinate 3,770,667 downwards.
CCGGGTCCACGGCAGGAGCCGGCCGGTGACCTCCGAGACGGGGACGCGCCGCATGGTCCAGCCCAGGAGGCGAAGGTCGTTCATCATCACGGTCCCGAAGAAGAGCGCCACCGCTAGGACGTGCGCCGACTCGACCAGGGGCCATGCCAGCGTGGACTCCAGCAGGGCCACGCTCCAGGGCGTATTTCCGAGCCACTCGAGGAAGCGTTCCATTTGCGCCTAGCGGTTCCCCTGATCGTCCGTCGTATCGCCGGTCGACGTGTCTTCGGCCACGGCCCCCAGGGAGTCGGCAGGCGCGGCGCTACGGGGGTCGCTCGGCCTGAGGGTCTCGGCGGCGTATCGGGCGTGGCAGTCGCGGCAGGCGTAGTAGACCTCCGCACCCGCGTCGAACACGGCGTCGGCGTCTCGTCGGTCGACCGCCTCGAGCGCCAACCGGCCCGCATCGACCATGTCGCGCGAATGGGCCATCCAGTCCCCGCGGTCCCGCACGCGCCCGTCCATCATCAGCAGGTTGCCCGACTCCGCGAGGATGAACGCCGCGTTGCGGAGCGCCGTCCAGTCGTCGTCGGTGAGCGGGCGGATGAGGTGTACGCCCTCTTCAACGAGGATCTCCCCGACGCCGTCCCAGTAGGTCTCGGCGGCGGGCTCGAGCACGGAGATCATCAGCTCCGTCACGTCCGCGACCGCATCAGGCCGCTCCGGCGCTTCCCCCGAACACGCGGCGGCCACCCCGGCGGCGAATGCCACGGCCGCGCGCGAGATGCCCGTGAGGCGAACCCGCCCTTCGGTTTCCTTGGGAGAATTCGAGATCTTCATGGGCGGGGAACCTATTCCTTCGGAGCGGCCCGCGCCCCTCGCGGCTAACCCCGCGACCGGCCGATGTCGGTGTCCCGCCACGCCCGGTCCGCCGGCTCATCGGGATCGGAGCGCAGGAACCGGATGAGTTCCGCATGGAACGGCTCCGGGATCTCGAACTGCGGAGAATGTCCGACCTTCGGGAAGATCACGAGTTCGGCGTTCTGCAGTTCCTCCGCGACGTTCCGCGCCAGCGCCGGGTAGTCGGCGACGAGGCGGTCCTCCGCGCCCCCGATGACGAGCGCCTTGCTGGCGATGTGCCGCCACTCGTAGACGACGGGGTCTTCGTACAGGATCTGCCGCTGCGCCGCGCGCACCCGTGCCATGCGCGGCCAGTCGCCGCTCAGCGTGAGGCCGTACTGGTACTTAACCCACTCGAGGTACTCGGGGCGCCAGCCGTTCGGGTAGTAGCGCATGTGCCCCCGGAGGACCGACTCGTACGTCGTCCCGTTGAGGGTGGACTCATACGTCTCGGCGGGGTCGGTCCACGCGCGTCCCGGCCGCGAGTCCGCGAGGCCGATCTGGTTCACCATGGCGACGTGCGTCGTGGTCTCCGGGTACGTGGACGCGAACCGGGTCGCGACCATGCCGCCCATCGAGTGCCCGACGATCGCGGCGCGCTCGATCCCCAGCGCGTCCAGCAGCCGCTTCGCGTTCCTGGCCGGGATGTGGAGGTTGTAGTGGATGATCGGTTTCGAGGACCGGCCGAACCCCAGCCGGTCGATCGCGATCACCCGGAATCCCTCGTTCCGCAGGGCCTCGATCGTGGGCCGGAACCCCGCCGCGAAGAAGTTCATCCCGTGGAAGAGCACGACGACCTGTCCGTTCGCGGGGCCGGCGGGGGGCACGTCCATGTAGGCGAGCCGATAGGGATCTCCATACACCTCGACATCGAGATACGACACCGGGTGCGGGTACGGCACGTTGCTGTAGTCGATCGCCGTGGCTTCCCAGTCGGCGGGCGGGGCTGACGGCGGCTCCGTCTGGGCCGAGACGGGCACGGCCGCAATCGCGAGGGCCGCTGCAACCCTGGGCCCAAGGCGGCGATGTGCGGCGATGTCGCGGGCGTGCCGACGGAGGCCGGGGTGGCGGGCATTCGACATGGTGGTCCTCCCTTCCGGACGGTTGCGGTCCCCCTGCGAGCCAACCTACGGTGCGCAACACCGGATGTCCTGCTACTGCGAGGTTCTTCATGCGTACACGCTCATTCGCTTCCTTCGGCGTCACCGCCGCCGCGTTCTGGCTCGGGGCCGCCGCGCCCGCGCTCCAGGCACAGCAGCCCACCGCGGAGGACGACCCGGTGGCGGCCCTCGTCAGTCGGCTGACGCTCGACAACTACAAGACGACGCTCAAGGGGCTGACCCGGTTCGGCGACCGGCGGCAGGGAACCCGACGCAACCGAGATGCGGTCGACTGGATCGAGGCGCAGCTGCAGGCGTTCGGCTGCACCAACACGGAGCGGATCGTCTACACCTTCCCGCCGCCGCCCCCACCCGACGCGGCGCCGCGCGGGACGCCGCCCCGCCGCGGTGCCGGCCGGCGCCCCGCGCCGAACGAGGGCGACCTGACCACGGCGACCGGCGGAAGGGTGGGCCGGCGCGGTCCAGGGTCGGGAGGGAGCACGTTGTTCGGCTACCGGGGCTCCACCGGCGTCAACCGCGACCTCATGGCCCAGCCCGACGAGCGCATCCGGGAACTCAACCGCGAGGAACCGGTCGACGGCGAGCGGTCCGAGGTCTACTGCACGAAGGTGGGGACGACGCGCCCGGACGAGATGTACATCATCGGCGCCCACATGGACGGCCACGGCGTGAACGAGGCGGTGAACGACGACGGCTCCGGCACGGCCCTCGTCATGGAACTCGCGCGCGTGTTCAGCGCGCCGGACGTCGAGACCGAGCGCTCGATCCGTTTCGTCCTCTGGAACAACGAGGAGACGGGCCTCAACGGAGCGCGGGCCTACGTCGCGCAGCGCCAGGAGTTGCAGGGCGTCGAGGATCCACCGGGTTCCGGCCGCTACCCCGAGCCGCGCTGGGTCGGCATGGTGCAGCACGACATGATGCTGTGGGATCACGGCGCCCCCGGCCCGGACGGCCTGGTGAGCCGGAACCAGCGGCCCGAAGCGGACGTGAACGTCGAGTTCCAGTCCAACTCGGAGAGGGCGGACGATTCGATGAGGCTCGCGTTCCTGTTCAAGGCCGCGAACGAACGCTACGCGACGGACTACCCGGCAGCGGTCGGCCCGCACATGACGAACACCGATTCGACCCCTTTCATGGACATCGTGCCGTCGATCAGCCTGCGCGAGAACGAGCGCGGTGCGCAGGTCGGTGCGGGCTGGGATCCGAACTGGCACCAGCCGACGGACGTGTGGACGACGTACACGGACGACGACTTCCGGCTCGGCCTCAACGCCGGACAGACGACGCTGGCCGCGATCGCCCAGCTGACCGGCGCCGGCATCGACAACTGACTGCGCCTTCCGCGGGGTCGCCGCGGCCCGCCTGAGCAACGGCGCGAATTCTCGAGCCATCATGGGCGTGTCGGTTCCCCTGTGTCGACCTATGCCAATCGAAAATGTGATTTTGAATTGGCATAGGGCTTCACAGGGACTTCCAGCAACCACCCCCAGGCAGAAACCTCGGGGCTCGGTCCCTCCTTGCGGTAAACCCTCACGATCCGCAGGGGTGGGGTCAGCTGCTGCGCCTCGTAGGGCGCTCGATGGATCGCGAGCACGACGTCCATCCCCGCCACGACGCGCCCGAAGGCCGCGAACCCCTGCCCGTCGGGGTTGCGCAGGCCGCCGAAGTCGAGCGACGGCTGGTCGCCGATGCAGATGAAGAAGCTCTGCGTGGCGGTGTCCGGGCCGCCGCGCGCCATCGAGACCGCCCCATCGAGGTGTCTTAGCCCCGTCTCGGAGGTGCGTTCCAGCGGGATGGGCGGGAAGGACTCGGCCTCGGTGTCCGGATTCCACCCGCCCTGCACGACGGCGATCCGGATGGAGTCCTCGGGCTGGTTGTCCGCGTGTACGGTCCGGAAGAAGGTGCCGCCGTCGTAGAACCCGCCGTCCACGTAGCGGAGGAAATTCGCCGCGGTGACGGGAGCCCGATCGACGTCCACTTCTAGTTCGAACGTCCCCATCTCCGTCTCGACGACGACGCGGACGGGATCCTCCGGCGGGGGAGTAGCGGCCCGGAAGCTGGCGGCCCCGACACTCAGCGGCACGAGAACGGCGGCGACTGTCCATCGAGTGCGCATGCTTGCCTCTCCTTTTGCTGACCTGATCCGCACAACCTTACGTTTTCGGACCAGCCCCGGGCGACCTCGCCCGCGAACCGGCGGCCTGAATGCACTTCCATCATGAGCGACGGAGCGACGGTCATGAGCGACACAACAGAGCCCGGTCCCGAGTCACTCGCCGGTAGCCGGCGGAAGTTCGTCAAGTCCGTAGCGGCCGGGTCGCTGCTCGCGGCCGGCGTGCCTTCGCGCCTGGCCGGGTCGGATTCGGCGATCCACCGCACGATGGCCCGCCGCACCCCGGAGCGCCGCGCCGCACCCTCGGACCGGATCGGACTCGGCATCATCGGTGCCGGGGGAATGGGCATGGCCGATGTCCAGACCGCGCTCCGCATCCCGGACGTGGAACTGGTCGCTGCCTGCGACGTGTTCGACGGACGCCTCGAGGCCGCCCGCGAGCGTCACGGGGACATCTTCACGACGCGCGACTATCGGGAAGTCCTCGCCCGCGACGATGTGGACGCCGTCATCGTGGGTACGCCCGACCACTGGCACCAGCCGATCTCCATCGACGCGCTCCGCGCCGGCAAGGCCGTCTACTGCGAGAAGCCGATGGTCCACCGGATCGAGGAAGGACACGACCTGATCCGGGCCGAGCAGGAGTCGGGCAGCGTGTTTCAGGTCGGGAGCCAGGGGATGAGTTCGCTCGGCAACGAGAAGGCGAGGGAACTCTACCTGGACGGTGCCATCGGCGAACTCAACTATGCCGAGGGATTCTGGGCCCGCAACGATCCCATCGGGGCCTGGCAGTACCCGATCCCCGAGGATGCCTCCGAGGAAACGGTCGACTGGAAGCGTTTCCTGGGGCCGGCGCCGGACCTCTCCTGGGACCCCCTCCGCATCTTCCGCTGGCGCAACTATCGGGACTATGGGACGGGGGTCGCGGGCGACCTCTTCGTCCACCTCTTCTCAAGCCTCCACTTCGTCATCGGTTCGCGCGGCCCCACCCGGGTCCAGGCCGCGGGGGGGCTCCGCTACTGGAAGGACGGGCGCGAGGTGCCCGACGTCCTGCTCGGCGTGTTCGACTACCCGGAGACCGAGGCGCACCCCGGCTTCAACCTCTCCCTGCGCGTGAACTTCGTGGACGGGACCTCGGGCAGCACCTTCCTGCGGCTGGTGGGGAGCGAGGGCGCGATGGACGTGACGTGGACCGAGGTTATCCTGCGCAAGAACGTCGCCGTCGATCCGATGGACGCCTTCTCGCAGGAGAAGATGGCCGAGGCCGCGGCGTCGGCCGACGGGCTTCCCCCGCGGGTCCGGATGCTGCCGCCGGCCGAGGCGCGGTACGAGGTCGAGCGCGGGTATCGCGGGGCCCACGTCGACCACTTCTTCAACTGGTTTGAGGCGATACGCGGCGGGCCACCCGTGCTGGAGGACGCAACCTTCGGGCTCCGCGCGGCCGCGCCGGCGCTGGCCTGCAACCTGAGCTACTTCGAGGACCGCATCGTGCGCTGGGATCCCGACACCATGAGGCTGATCTGATGCGCTCCCCGCGATGGTCCCGACGCTCCGGGCTGTGCCTCCCGGCGTTCGCCGGGATACTGACCCTGGCCTGTGCGGAAGCGCCCGAAGCCCCCGCCGAAACGCCGCACAACACCCTGACGGAGGCGGAACGGGCCGCCGGCTGGCGCCTCCTCTTCGACGGTGAGACGCCGGCGGGCTGGCGCGGGTACGGTCAGGAGACCTTCCCCGACACGGGATGGGCCGTCATCGACGGGACGCTCGTCGTCGGCGCGACTTCCACCGATCCCGACGTGGCGGTGGGCGGGGACATCGTCACGACCGAGTCGTTCTCGGACTTCGACCTCAGGTTCGAGTTCATGCTCTCGGAGGTGGCGAACAGCGGCGTCCTCTACCGGGTGATCGAGGAAGAAGGGGCCGCGATCTGGTACAACGCGCCGGAGTACCAGGTGCTCGACGATCCCGCGTACATCGCCATGGGCACCATGGAAATGAACACGCACCTGACCGGGGACAACTACGACCTGCATGCGTCGGGCGAGACGACGCTCCATGGGCCCGGCGAGTGGAACGAGGGCCGGATCCGTGTCCGGAACGACCTGGTCGAGCACTGGCTGAACGGGACGAAAACGGTCGAGTACGAACTGGGGTCCCCGGAGTGGGAGGCGCTCGTGGCGGCGAGCAAGTTCGCCCCCTACCCGCGTTACGGGCGGGCCGCGTCCGGGCCGATCGGCCTCCAGGACCACGGGCGCAACGTCTGGTACCGGAACATCAAGATCCGTCCCCTCGAGCCCGTCTCCCTCTTCAACGGCGAAAACCTCGACGGCTGGCGTGTGCACGGGACGGAGCGCTGGTACGTAGAGGACGGGGAACTGGTGTGCGAGAGCGGCGCTGACGCCGAGTACGGGTATCTCGTTACCGAGGAGACGTACCGCGATTTCGATCTGACGCTCGAGTTCAGGCAGGAGGCGGACGGCAACAGCGGCGTCTTCCTGCGCTCCAGCGTGGAGGGAACCACCGTCAGCGGCTGGCAGGCCGAGGTCGCGCCCCCGGGCCTGTTCACCGGCGGCATCTACGAGTCGTACGGCCGCGGCTGGCTGGTGCAGCCCGATCCGGCGCTGGATGACGCGCTCCGCATGGGCGACTGGAACACCATGCGCATCCGCGCGGTCGGCGACCGGGTCACGACGTGGCTGAACGGGACGAAGATGGTGGACTTCGAGGACGAGAAGATCGGTGCAGCCGAGGGCTCGATCGCGCTCCAGATCCACGACGGCGGCGGCATCAGGGTCCGCTGGCGAAACCTCCGCATCACGGACTTGGGCGGCTGACGCTCAACTGATGGCTTGCGGGTCGGAGCCACCGCGCTGCGCGGCTACCCACCCCAACTGGCCGGTCGTCACGAGGTCGAGCAGTTCACTTCGATACGCTGAGAGCTCCTTTCCTCACTGATGGAGCACAGCAGCGTATGGGTGGTGGTGAAGTTCTCCGAATATACCACTCTCGCCCTGGTGACGTCGTCCAGCGACTGGGGCGTTGTGCCGAAGTTCAGATCCGCCAGCTCCACGCGTCCCTCGCCGGCGGTGATGGGTTGGTCGTTCGTGAAGTCCCACGTCGCGGCGTCATCCCCGGTGATGATGAAGACGTCAAGGTCGAACTGGTCAGCGAAGAAGGTCGGATCGGCCAGCACCCTGAAGGCATCGAACTGACTCTGTGAAGGCTCGATCCGGAGGTCCACGGAGAACCCGGGCGGTGGTGGTGGAGGACTCGAGACCGTCACAGCGAACGCCTGTTGCACGGACAGCCCGTCGGGATCGGTCGCCGTCACGGTCACGTCGGTGGTTCCCGCGCTCTCCGCCAGGACCTTCAGGACAGTCCCGGAGACCGACACCGCTGCTACGTCGGAATCCGACGTCTCCGCGGCGTAGCTGAGGGCGTCACCGTCGGGGTCGCTGAAATAGGTGACCAGATCGACGGTGGCCGAGTCACCCGTAGCCAGCCCGAGCGCCGGGATCGCGTCGACCGGTTGCGGTGCCCGATTGGCCACCGTCACAGAGAACGCCTGCTGCACGGAGAGCCCGCCGGGATCGGTCGCCGTCACGGTGACTTCCGCAGTTCCAATAGCAGCAGCAACGATGACCGCGGTGCCAGCTGTGATCGTCGCTTGAACCGTCCCGGCGGCCGAGGTGGCGACCGAATAGGAGAGTGCGTCCCCATCCGGATCTCGGAAGAACGGCGACACGTCCAGTCTCGACGTGTCGCTCACCGCCAACTCCAGGGCTGGAATCGAACCCACCGCCAGCGGGGCCCGGTTCTGCGGGGGAGGTGGTGGCGGGGGTGGCCCCGGGGCCGGGCCCGTGCCGTCCGTCCCTCCACAACCGACCAGCGAGCCAAGCAGCAGCAGAACGGTTCGTCTCATGTCTCCCTCAGCCCCTGGAAAACCCCGGTACCGGAGTGCGGGCCAACTATAGCCGGTCACATCATCTCCGGCATCCGCGTGCGCGACTGGAACACGATGCGGATCCGGGCGGAGGGTTCAATCGCGCTCCAGATTCACGACGGCGGCGGCATCAAGGTCCGCTGGCGCAACCTCCGCATCACAGACCTCGTACCCCTCATCGACTCCGGGGACTGATTCCCCGGTGGTCAAGCTCTGACCGCAGCGTGGAGGTGGTGCCGTTGACCCGAGGCGATGAGGTGAGACTTCTTTGCGCTGTGTTCATCACGCTGCTGGCGGCTTGCGGCGGCGAAACCGGAGGTCCGCCCGCTGGGGCGCCGGGCGAGGACCGTCTGCTCGAGGTCGGCTTCGAGGAGGTGTACCGGATCGGCGGGATCGAGGCGGAGGGCTGGGACGCGTTCACGGAGATCGCGGAGCTGGATTTCGACGCGCGCGGTCATCTGTACATCCGCGACGCCGCCGCGTCGTTGGCCCGGCCCGAGGGCGGGGTCGTGATCGTCGACGATGGACACCGCGCCTACCTCCTCTTCGGCCCGGACGGGTCGTTCGAGCGCGCGATCCGCTTCGCGAATACGGGCGCCTCTCAGACCGCTTCCGCGGAGAGGGTGCGCGCCGCGCGGGAGGGAGGAGCGCTGTTCCTGACCCGAGGTGCGGCCGCGAGCTTCAGCGGTGGCGAAGCGACCGTCGCGGCCGGTGACCGCACCATCTACCGCGTGTCACTCGACGAGGGGGAAGAGGCCGCCACGGCTCCGTTCGCGGAGGGGTGGGAGGCGCGCCCGGAGCGGCAGGCCACGTTCGAGGCCGCAGATCCGTCGGACATGTTCGGTGCGCTTGGCGACGCGTTCGCCTATTTCGAGCCCGGCCTCGTGTTCGATGTTCTCCCCGGCGGTGCGGTGGCGTATTCGGATTCGTCCGCGTATGCGGTCAAGATCCAGACGGCGGTGGGTGCCCCGGTGCGCGTCGTGGGCCGTCCCCTCCACCCCGAGCCTGTCACGGAGCGGCTGCGGGAGCGCGTCCGGGCACGGGCACTGGAAGCCTTGGAATCGTCCATTGAGGAGCAGTTCGCCAGCCCGACGGGCGATGTTCCGGAGGCCCTCCGCGAGCAGATGGGAGCCATGTTGGAGGGCATGATGGCCGGCCTGCGCGACATGGTGGAGAACGCGAGTTTCATGCCCGAGGTGCCCCTCGTGCGGGATCTTCGCACGACCTGGGCGGGGTCGATTTGGGTGCAACGCTGGGGGAGCGACCCCCTGGCGCAGATCCAGCTCGCGCGCGGAGAGCCGGCGGGCGGAGGCCCGGAGGGGGACGGCGCCGCTGACGGATGGATCGATGTCTTCGCGCCGGAGGGCGGTTACGTAGGCACGTTCTCGCTGGAGGAGACGCTCATGCCCGGCGCGTTCGGGCCGGGAGGTCTGGTCGCCTTCGTCGAGACGGACGAGTTCGATGTCCCGACGGTCATCGTGAAGCGGCTACCGGAGGCCGTCCGCTTAACGGGCTGATGGCGCGAGCGCCGGGTGCGGTGGGCGAGCCGCGTTTGACCCAACCTTCGCCCTTCGACTAACCTTCGCGAGAGAGCCCCCTCGCAAGGAGCCATGTCGATGCCGCACGCGACGCGGACCCTGTCTTTCGCCGGAAGATCTTCTGTCTTCCTCACCCTCCTCCTGCTTTCCGCGACCAGCCTCGCGGCGCAGGCCGGGGCATCGATTGCGACGGCCAGTCACGCGACATCCGGTGCAACCGGGGATGAAGCCGCCGACGTCACGTTCAGCCGCGACATCGCGCCGATTCTCCAGCGAGCATGATCGCGCGCCGCACGCAGATCCGGGACCGGGCCGGGGCCATGCCTCCGTGGTACGTCGAGAAGGACATCGGGATCCAGCACTTCAAGGACGACATGTCGCTCGACGAGTGGGAGATCGAGGCGCTCGACGCCTGGCGGCGGGCGGGCACCCCCGAGGGCGACCCGGCCGATCTGCCGGCGCCGCTCGAGTTCAATGACGATGTTCTGTGGGCCGCGGGCGAGCCGGACCTGATCGTTCGGCTGCCGGAGGTGCTCGTCGAGGACGACGCCCCCGACTGGTGGGGCGACATCGAGAACATCCCCACCGGCCTCACCGAGGACCGCTACGTGAAGTCGGTCGAGATCCGCGAGGTGAACGACGTCCCGCAGCGGAGGGACGGCGAACACGGGGGGCGGCACACGGTCGGCGGACGCTTCGTCGTGCATCACATGATCTGGAGCACGCGCGTCCTCGAGGGCCAGGAGACGGGGCCCGGGTCGGACCGCGCCGCGACGGACACCGGCTGGCCGGTGCACGAGGTCGGCCGCGAGCCCGACATCTTCGACGAGGACGCGGGCCGGCTGCTGCGCGCGGGCTCCTGGGTGGTCTCGAACTCCGTCCACCTCCATTCCAACGGCCGCGACACGCGCGCCCACCTCGAGATCGGCTTCCGCTTCCATCCCCCGGACTACGAGCCGAAGTACCGGCGCTCCATCCTCGGGCTTGGGAACAGGAGCGACATCGACATGCGGCCGGGCGCGGCGGGACAGGAACTGCACGCGTACAAGGTGCTGAACCAGCACACCAAGCTCGTGACATTCGAGCCGCACCTGCACGCGCCCGGGATGCGGATGTGTCTCGAGGCGATCTGGGGCTTCAACGTCGAGACGCTCAACTGCGCGGGCTACGACCACAACTGGGTGCGCGGCTACACCTACGCGGAGGACCACCAGCCGCTCCTCCCGAAGGGGACGATCCTCCACATCATCGGCTACATGGACACCTCCGAGGCGAACCGGAACGTCCCGGACACCCGCAACTGGCAGGGCTCGGGGAACCGCTCGGTGGCGAACATGTTCATCGATCTCGGCATGCGGGTGGAGTTGACGGACGAGCAGTTCGTGGAGGAGATGGCGATGCGCAGGCATCGGCTCGCGCTCGGCCCCAACGATCACGTGATCGGCTGCCCGCTGTGCATGGTCATCCCCGAGAACGGCGACATGAGCTACTTCGCGGACGCGGAGTGGTGGCAGCCCGACCCCGCGACCGAAGCCGACTCCGAGTCGTCGGAATCGCCGGGCGAGTCCGGCGACAGGGGCGGTTCGTGGGGCGGTTCACGGGAACGGTAGAGGCAGAAGTGTCCGAAGGGCCTTCCCGAGCCAGGATCGCGCCGCTCCTGGCGCTGATCCTCGCCGCGGCCGGGCTCCCCGCCGGCGTCCACGCCCAGACCTACGCCCGCGGCCAGAACGTGGCGCCGGCGTTCGAGGGCTGGGAGAAGAACGAGGACGGCTCGTTCAACTTCCTGTTCGGATACATGAACCGGAACTGGCTCGAGGAGATCGATGTCCCCGTGGGCGAGGACAACGCGTTCTCCCCCGGCCCGGCCGACCGGGGGCAGCCGACCCACTTCCTCCCGCGCCGCAACCGCTTCGTGTTCAGGGTCCGCGTCCCGGCGGACTGGGGCGACAGGGAACTGGTGTGGACGCTGACGAGCCAGGGGGTCACCGAGCACGCCTACGCCTCGCTCCGACCCGACTACATCGTGGACAACACGGTGATCATGTCCGAGACCGGAGCGCTCGGCGCCGGCTCCAGCAACGCCGAGATGCGGGCCAACGAGCCGCCCGGGATCACACTCGAGGGGGAGCGCACCCGCGAGGCGATCGTCGGCCAGCCGGTCACGGTGAGCGTCCTGGTGGAGGACGACGGGCTCCTCAGGCCCCCCCGTCGGCGCACGCCCCAGCCCCCGGAGACGGCGGAGGACTCCGCCCGCGTGGACTCGATCGCCCGCGCGCACCCCAGCCTCAGCCGCCGGCAGCTCACGGCCCCCTCCCGGGTGACGGTCCAGAAGGTGAACGGCCTCTTCATGTCGTGGTTCGTCTATCGCGGCGAGGGGGAAGTGGCGTTCGACCCGCCGCAGGTGAAGGTGTGGGAGGACACACGCACCGGCGCGAACTCGCCCTGGGCCCCGCTGTGGCGTCCGCCGGAACCGCCGGAGGACGACCGCTGGACGGTGACGGTGACCTTCCTGGAGCCCGGGACATACATCCTCCGCGGCCGCGCCGACGACGGCGGCCTGTTCTCCGACGAGGAGATCACCGTCGTGGTCCGCCCCGCCGCCAGCTGACCCCCAGGCAGCGGCCTCTCTCCCCAATCAGGATCGTCGTACACGACGGAGGCGCTCGACACACCGCCCGTCACGGTCACCGACTTCGATGCGTTGATGGGATGGCCACGCGCTTCAACGAAGCTACCAACCGAACCATGGTGGAAGGGGACCCGCAGTGAACCGCATCCTCGTCGCGGTCACCGCAGCCGGTCTGTTGATCGCATGCGGTGATTCACTCGGGCCAAACAACGACGAAGTGGTCGCGGCGCTCACGTTCGAGGTCATTGAGGAGTTCGACACGCCCGAGGTGTTCGTTCCCGACACGGTACGCATGCACCAGCAGTTTCCCGTGGTCATCAGGACGTACCACGGCTGTCGGCTTGAAGAAGGTCGCTCGGCGGTCGAGACCGATGGCCTCCGCGCGACGATCATTCCGTACAAGAGCTTCCTCCCCAGCCCCAACTGCCCGGACTTCCTCGCCGTGCCTCGGCGCTACGTCTACATGCAGTTCGATGAGCGTGGGCTCGGAACCGTCACGGTGATCGGCCTCTCCACCATCCGGTATCCAGGCGAACAGGCCGATACGATTCTGGTCATGCGCCGCGTCGTGGTGAGGTAGCTTTCAAGAGAACCGGAACCAGCAAGCTCGCGACGCCCCTGGCCCCGGCCGTGCCAGCTCCCGTTCAACCGCCGCGCTTGCGCCAGTAGCGGGCGAGGCCCCACCAGGAGTCGCGCGCGCCGAAGGCGTTGATGTAGGTGTCGACCGGCTCGGCCGGCATGCGCGAGCGCAGGTCATTCTCTACCCAGGCCGCGAACTCCCGGGCTCGGGCGGGGTCCGACTCGGTCTCCGGATTTGCTGGATCCTCGTTCGCGATCGACGTCTGAACGTACCGCGCCCACCGCGCGAGTTCCTCGCGGAGTTCGGCGAAGTGCGCGGCCGGATCGTCCACCGGCCCGAAGTGTGTCGGGACGACGCGATCCGGGCTCCACTCCATCACCCGGTCCATGGTCGCGTTCCAGGCCTCGACGTCGACATCCGGCGGGGGGGTGACCGGGATCACGCCTCCGGGCGGGATGCGGATGCCGGCGTCGTCGCCGACCCAGGCCGTGCCCGTATCCTCCTCGAAGTAGGCGACGTGGTGTTTCGCGTGCCCGGGGGTGTAGGCGACGCGTAGCGTGCGATCGCCCAGCCGCACGGCATCTCCCTCGTCCACTGCGGTGACGGAATCGGCGGGCACCGGGAGGAACTCGCCCCACAGCGTCTCCATCTGGTCGCCGTAGATGCGGCCGGCGGAGGCGAGGAGCCGCTCGGGCCGGATCATGTGGATCGCCCCGATCGGGTGGACATACACCCTCGCTTCCGGCACCTCGCGCACGATGGTTCCGGAGGCTGTGGCATGGTCGAGGTGGATGTGCGAGAGGAGGATGGCCCGCACGTCCGCCAACTCGAACCCCGCCTCGTCGAGACCCACCCGCAGCGCTTCCAGACAGGTCGTGGGCCCGGGGTCGACGAGCGCGATCCCGTCGCTGGTTTCCAGGACTCCGGTACCGATGGCGAGATCGAATCCTCGGAATTGCAGGTCGACGATCGATGTTCGTGCATCAAGCGAGTGAACCCTCATCCGCCCTCCTCGGCCGGGGGCCGGAGTTCGATCCAGAGGCCGCCGGCGTTTCCGAGCACGATGTTGTCGGAGACTGATCCTGGGCCGCCGCGCACGGTAAGCGATACGACCGGCGCCGAACCGGGGTCGGCCAGCCACAGAAGGGCGTCCACGACGTACACGGTGCCGCCCCGGATCCCGACGGCGCGTCCGTACAGATGCTCGGGGTGGCGCGACGGGCCGCAGTCTCGGGCCCCGAACGCGAGCAGGAAGCGGGTGAGACGCTCCGGATCTTCCACCATGACCCAGACCGCCTGCAGACCCTGCGCCCCGTTCGCGTGCTCCGGCGCCGCGGACGGCTCGGCGCTCTCCTGATCGGGGTCGACGAAGAGCACCGCGTGGAGCGGGTGGTCCGGGGGGAAGGCCGCCCGGCTGCGCGCGCCCGCTTCCTCGACCGAGAGTTCCGGTTCGAGGTCTGCGGCGACCGCGAGGACTTCGTCCAGGCTGAGCCCGGAGAGGGCGACATAGGCCCCGCCCCCGCCATCGGCGATGAGATCCGCGTATCGCCTCGCTTCGTCGGCACCCGACGCCTCGGGATCGGCGGGGCCGTCCACCGTCCGCAGTTCGAGCCGTGTCCCGTCGCCGAACGGGATCTTCGCGTTGTGCAGGCCGTTTTCGTCCCGGCCGCCGTCCTGGACTCGGAACCCGAACTCGTCGGTGAGCCGCCGCGACAGGGCCTCGAGGTCACCTGCCGCGACGGGGACGTGGTCGAGCCGAAGCGAGGAGCCCGGGGCCACGCACTCCGCCGGCGTCCCCTGCGCCAGCGCGCCCGCGGCCGTTCCGAGCAGCGCACAGGCGGTTCCCGCGAGGGCGTGCCACGGGAAGGCCGTCGCCTTGCGGCGCCCGCGCCGTTCCCCCGCTTCCGTGCTCCCCGTGGAGCGTCGCCGGCAGATCATGGCGGACAAGATGACGCCGCGACCCCGAGGTCGATAGTTTGCCCGCCATGAGACGCCCAGAACCCGACGAACACGCCGACTACTACTCGATGTACATCGACAGAGTGCCGGACGACCGGTCTCTGGTCGATGTGCTGCGCGAGGCCCCTGACGCGCTGGAACGGCTCTTCTCCGGGTTGCCCCCCGAGCGGGAGACGTTCGCCTACGAGCCCGGGAAGTGGACGTGCCGCGAGGTTCTGGGTCATGTGATCGACACCGAACGGCTCTTCTCCTACCGCGCGCTCCATATGGCCCGGGGAGACCGCGCCGACCTCCCGGGGATGGATCAGGACGAGTGGGCCGCCGCGTCCAACGCCGCCGGCCGTCCAGTGGCCGATCTGCTGCAGGAGTTCCGGGGCCTGCGCGCCGCGAACGCGGCCCTCTTCGCCTCGTTCGACGAGGACACGCTCTCTCGCCGCGGGATCGCGAGCGGCGCCGAGTTCTCGGTGCGGGCGCTCGTCCACATCATCGCCGGACACGAACTGCACCACCGGGACGTGCTCCGAACCCGCTATTTGGCGGACTCTGCCACCTGACGGGGACCCGTCGCCGACCGAGGAGGCCGCAGTGACCGAGGTTTCGCTCTTCTACCAGCGCCCTGGCTGAACGAGCTGCAAACGCACCCGTGCGGTGCTGGACGAAACCGGCGCGACGATCGCGGAGGAGCGGTCCGCGACGAAAGCCCCGCTCACCGATGACGACGTGCGCGAACTCCTGGCCTCCGCGGAGCGGGTGGTCATCGCGAAGGGGAGGAGCCGGCGCGATCTGGACCCCGCGGAGACCGAACTCGACGCGCTAAAGGGGCCCACCGGGAAGTACCGCGCCCCGATCCTGCTCGCGGGGAGCACGCTCCTCGTGGGCTTCAACGCCGAGGCGCTGGCCGAGTTGTAGGCCCGCGCAGACGTTCCCGCGGGAACGTCCGTTCAGCGGGCGGCTTGCACCTTGAAGTCGAAGTCGCCGCGGATCGTGTGGCCGTCCTGCGCCATGGCGCGCCACATGACCTGGTAGTCGCCGTCCGCGAGCGGCTCGCTCACAGTCAGGACGACGACGGTCGGGTCGTCCTCCTTGGCGGTCGCCGCCTCGAGTTCCATGGGCTCGCCCCCACTGGGCAGGAGGCGAACCGACGTTCCGGCCATCTGCGGCGCCTGCGTGAACCAGAGCGTCACCGTCTCCGGGCTGGCGCTCACCGTCTCATCCTTCTTCGGAGACGACTCCTTCAGCGCGAGGTGAGGGCTGGCAGCGGCCGTCACGATCGCCATGCAGATCGCGATGCCGGCGAGTGTGGCCGAGGTTCTCGTTTTCCTCTTCATATGACTTCGCATTTCTCCAGCCTTCGGGAGCCGCGGCATCCGCACGACACCCGGCCCAAAAACGCTACGGAAGCCTTCGGGGGCAGGCAACCTCCCGAAGCGCCTGTCGCTTGACCGCCCGATTGCGTCCTCTTCATGTTCAGCGCCCGCCCGCCAGCGTCGGTCCGACGGGGAGTATCGATCCCTTCTTTCCGGTCTTCGAGAGGTCTCGGATGAGAAAAGAGCGTCAGCGGGCCATCACGCCGATCCGTGGTTTCTTGCCTTCCCGCCTTCGTCCTCGCCGCCGGTCTGGCCGCGGGGGGCTGCGCGAAGGACGGCGGCGGAGCGGCGGACACGACCGAGTGGAAGAACATCGCGGGCAACGACATGGGGCAGCGGTACTCGTCGCTGGACCAGATCGACGCGGGCACCGGCGAGAAGATCTGGGAGTATGTCGAGCCCGAGACCTTCCGCACAACGAGTGAGGAGAGATGAGACATTTCAAGCCGAAACTGCCGCTTGCCCTGCTGACCGCGGGAATCCTGGTATTCTCAGCTTGCGGCGACAGCGCTACTGAACCCGATGAACCCGAGGAAGATCACGGTGAGGAAGTCGAGGGCGTGACCCTGACGCTGAGCGGCCAGACCGTCGCGTCCTACGATGGACACGATGGAGCCTGGACCGGAGAACTGGAGGTCGAGCCCGGCGAGGAAACCGCCCGCATCTCCGTGCAGTTCGTGGACGACGACGGGCGCGCGGTTCGACTCGACAGCGACCTCTACCTGCAGGTGGACGTCGCGAACGAGTCCGTCGCCGAGTTCGAGCAGGACACGCCCGGCGAGTTCGGAGGACACCTGCACGGAGGGATGGAGGGCGATACCGAAATCACCTTCAGCCTGATGCACGGCGCGGTCGGGTCGGGACACGCAGACTTCGTGACCGCACCACTCCACGTGCGCGTGCGCTGACACGGTTCAACCAGTCGCAGATCCCGCAAACCCCTCCCCGGAGCGATTTCCGGGGAGGGCTTGCCTCTGCTCCTGTCGCTTGACCGCCGGATTGGGCGCGGCTCATGTTCAGCGCCCGTGTGCCGCCGCCCGTCCGCGGCCACGTCGACTGTCCCCCCATATGAGAGGTTTCGATGAGCAGAGCGCGCTCAACATCCCCTGCGCCGCCGTCCGTGTTCCGCAGTGTCCCCCTCCTGCTCGCGCTCGGCGTCGCCGTGGCGGGCTGCGCGGAAGGTGGCGGGAGCGCGGCGGATGACACCGAGTGGAAGAACATCGCCGGCAACGACATGGGCCAGCGCTATTCGTCGCTCGACCAGATCGACGCGGAGAACTTCGAGAACCTCGAGGTCGCCTGGACCTGGGACGGGTCGGACTACCCGGCCGTCAACGCGCGCGCAACGCCGATCTACGTAGACGGGATGCTGATCTCCGTGGCGGGCGAGAAGCGGCACACCTACGCGATCGACGCGGGCACCGGCGAGAAGATCTGGGAGTACGTGGAGCCCGAGACCTTCCGCTGGGAGTACTCGATGCGGAAGAATCACGGGAAGGGCGTCGCGTACGGCGAGATCGACGGACGGCCCGTCGTCTACCTGGTGAGTCCGGCCTTCTTCCTGCACGCGCTGTGGGCCGATACAGGGGAGCATGTGGAGGGCTTCGGCGCGCCTGTCGGCGTGGACGGGTTCCCGGACTCCGGCGTCGTCGATCTGCTCGCGGGGCTGGGCCACGAGTACGACCCGTACGACGGCATCCCGCTCGAGACGGGCTACATCACGAGTTCCTCCCCCGCGATCGTCGTCAACGGCGTGATCGTGGTCGGGAACTCCGCCGAGCAGGGCTACAACCAGTCGCGCCACGAGAACGTCCCGGGCGACATCCTCGGCTACGACGCGCGGACGGGCGACTTCAAGTGGAAGTTCAACGTCCTCCCGGGCCCGGGCGAGTTCGGGCACGAGACGTGGGAGAACGATGCCTGGTCGTGGACGGGCGACATCTCCTCGTGGGCACCGCTGTCGGCGGATGAGGAGCGGGGGATCGTCTACATCCCGACCAACGGTGCGACGCAGGACTTCTGGGGCGGCTTCCGGCCCGGGGACAACCTGTTCTCGACGAGCCTGATCGCGCTGGATGTCCAGACGGGAGAACGGGTTTGGCACTATCAGCTCGTGCACCACGACATCTGGAACTACGACACGCCGCAGATCCCGGTGCTCATGGACGTGACGGTGGACGGCGAGGAGATCCCGGCCGTCGTGCAGGTCACGAAGCAGGCCTTCGCCTACACGTTCAACCGAGAGACGGGCGAACCGATCTGGCCCATCGAGGAGCGGCCCGTGCCCGAGGGGCTGATGCCGGGCGAAGCGCTGTCGCCGACGCAGCCGTTCCCGACGCGGCCGGCCCCGTACGACATGCAGGGGCTGACGCACGACGACCTGATCGACTTCACGCCGGAGTTGCGGCAGGCCGCGATCGAGGCGCTAGAGGACTATGTGATCGGGCCGCTGTTCATGCCGCCGCTGCACCGGGACAACGACCTCGGCAAGGTGGCCTCGCTGTGGTGTCCCGGAGATGTGGGGGGGACGAACATCGACGGCACGCCGGCGGCGGACCCGGAGACGGGAATCCTCTACGTGACCTCGCAGAAGGGGTGCGGGTCGCGGATCATGGTGCCGGGCGCCGAGCGGGACGCGCGGGAGGACGCGCCCACGGGGACGACGATCAGCAAGTTCGCGGTCGGCGGTTTCGCGGGCGTGCGGCGGGTGCGGGGCCTGCCGCTGTTCAAGCCTCCGTACAGCCGGATCACGGCGATCGACATGAACACCGGCGAACACCTGTGGTGGATCCCGGTGGGAGACACGCCGGACCGGGTGCTGGAGCACGAGGCGCTGGAGGGGATGGACATCCCGAACACCGGGACGGGGCGGCAGGCGGCGCAGATCGTCACGAGCACGCTGCTCATGTACACGGGCGAGGGCAGCGACGGGACGTCCTATCTGTACGCCGTGGACAAGGCGACGGGCGAACGGCTGGGCCAGGTGGCACTCCCGGCGCTGCCGCGGTACGGGATGATGACCTACATGCACGAGGGGAAACAGCACGTCGTCATCCAGGCCCCGAACACGCTGGTCGCGTTGCGCCTCGCCGACTGAGCCCGGGCGGAACGTCCTCGCCCCGCTCGTGTGACGTTTCGCTCCTCCGGGGCGTCCAACAGGCATGGTGAACTCCGCTCGGATCTGGTGCGCGGTGGCCGTCACCTGCCTGGGGTGCGCGTCTTCCGCCGCGGCCCAGACGATCAGGGGCACGGTGCGCGAGACGGATGGCGGCCCGCTCATCTCCGGAGCCTTCGTCAGCCTGCTGAACAGCTCGGGCCAGGCGGTGCGGGCCGACTTCACGACGGTCGAGGGCGCCTTCTCGTTCGCGACACCCGGCCCGGGCGAGTACCGGCTCCGCGTGGAGCGCATCGGCTACGCCACCTGGCTGACCGTGCCCTACGCACTCACGACGGGGCAGATCCTTCCGGTCACGGTCGAAGTCCCGCCACGACCCATTCGGCTCCGCGACCTCCGCGTGGAGGTGAGCGGAGCCTGCTACGACGATCCGAGCCAGGGGCATGCGCTGGCGACGGCCTGGGAAGAGCTGCGCAAGGCACTGGAGACCGCGGTGTGGGCCGAGCGGCGGGGCGAGCTGAGGTTCACCTTCACGCGCTGGGAGCGCATCCTCGAGCCCCGGACCCTCGCGGTCCGCGAGGCGACGAGTCGCATGTATCGGCACAGGCCGCTTCCGCCCTTCGAGAGCGTGCCCGCCGATCAACTCGTGGAGTCCGGTTTCGTCGTCCAGGTGGCGGACTCGTCGGAGTACCGCGCGCTCGACGCGAACGTCCTGCTCTCGCAGGAGTTCCGCGCGGCTCACTGTTTCGGCCTGCAGCGGGCGACCGTCGGAGGCGTGCCCAGACTCGGCATCACGTTTCGCCCCCGCGAGCGGCGGCAGGTCGTCCAGATCGAGGGAACGCTGTGGCTCGACGAGGAGAGCGCGGAACTGGACCGCGTTCAACTCTCCTACCGCAATCTCCCGGTGGCGCGCGGCGTAGACCGTCGATTGATCGGTGCCGAAGTCGTGTTCGACCGACTTCCGGATGGTCCGTTCTACGTGACGGACTGGTGGATTCGGTTCCCGTTCCACGAGGACGGGTCCTTCACCGGCTACAAGCAGGGGGGCGGCGCGGTGAAGCGCGCCGCGGCGGGCGACCTGTCCTGGGAGATGGGCCACGGGGTAGCGGTCGGAATCGTACGCGACAGCGTGAGTCGCGACCCGCTACCAGGGGCGGATGTGGTCCTCCGAAACTGGGAGGACGCGGCGGCCTTCCTTCCGCCGCCCGATCCGGCGGATACGCCGTTCAGCACGATGACCGACGATGAGGGCCGGTTCGTCGTGGGGGGACTTCAGGACGGGGTCTACGCCCTGCGTGTGGATCACCCGAAGTTTCGAGCGGCGGGCGTGCGGCTGAACGAGACTCGCGTGGTCATCGAAGAGCGGATCGTGGTTGAGCGGGAGGTCTGGACGCCGTCCGCCGAGACCCTCTATGCGCGGGTCTGTCCCGGTTCGTCCCTGTCCGAGGGCGTGGGCGCCGTCGTCGGCATCGCCCGTGACTCGGCGGCGGGGGTGCCCGTCCCGGGGGTCGAGATCGAGGCCCAGTGGAGCGTGCGCCTCGGTCGGGGAGCGGCGCGTGGCGTCTACGCGTCCGCGGTGTCTGACGATGAGGGCCGGTTCGCGATCTGCGGCTTCCCGCTGGACGGGCCGGTTCGTCTACGTCCTTTGGGGACGGGGACCCCTGACGCCGTCCAGTTCGAGCCGGATGCCCGCGTGGTCTGGCAGGACGTGTCTGTAGCCCCGGGGTCGTCCGCGGACCCCGTCCCGGATCAGTCGGTGGACGGCCGGCGCGACTTCAGGTAGTCGAGGAGCAGGTTCGACATCGCCCGCATGCCGATCGATATCGAGGCGTCATCGGCCCGGAAGTCGGGCGTGTGATGGCCGCCCGAACCGAGTTCCGGGTTCACCGAACCCAGCCGGTAGAAGAAACCGGGCACCTCGTTCGCGAAGTAGGCGAAATCCTCGCCGCCCATCGTGGGGTCGATCACGAGCACGTTGTCCTCGCCGACGATCTTGTCCAGCGTCGGCGCCATCTGCGCGGTGAGGCCGAGGTCGTTGATCGTGGCCGGCGTGCCGCGGTCGTAGTCGAGCACGTAGCTGCCGCCGCCCGCCCGCGTGATCCCGTCGAGGATCTCATCCATCCGCCGTTCGACGGCATCCCGCACGTCGGGGTTGTAGGTCCGGACGGTGCCCTCGAGCCACATCTCCTGCGGGATGATGTTGAAGCGCTGGCCGCCCTGCATGACGCCGACGGTGATCACGCTGGGCTCGAGCGGCGACAGGTTGCGGGAGCGGATGGTCTGGAACGCGGTCACCGCCTGCGAAGCCATCACGACGGGGTCGATGCTCGTGTGCGGCTGGGCGCCGTGCGCCTGCTTGCCGATGATCCGGATCTTGAAGTGGTCGACCGCCGCGAGCGCTGGCCCCGGCGTGTAGCCGAGCGTTCCCACGTCCAGTCCGGAGAAGGTGTGGAGTCCGAAGATGGCGGACGGGACGATGCCCTCCAGCGCGCCCTCACGCACCATCAGGTCGGCGCCGCCCTCCTCGCCCGGGGGCGGTCCCTCTTCCGCCGGCTGGAAGATGAACTTGATCGTGCCGGGAATCTGGTCGCGCATGGAGGCGAGGACCGAGGCGACGCCCAGTTGAACCGCGGTGTGCACGTCATGGCCGCAGGCGTGCATGACCCCGACCTCCTGGCCGCCGTATTCGGTGCGCACGGTGGAGGCGAAGGAGTACCCCGTGTCTTCGGTCACGGGGAGGGCGTCCATGTCCGCGCGCACCGCGACCACGTCTCCGGGGAGACCGCCCTTGAGGATCCCGATGACGCCGGTGTGCGCGACCCCCTCGATCACCTCGTCGAAGCCCAGCTCTCGCAGGTGTTCCGCGACCATGGCCGCGGTCTCGAACTCCCGATTTCCGAGTTCGGGGAACTGGTGGATCTGATGGCGCATGTCGGTGATCTGGTCGATCACGCGATCGACCGCCGCGTCCACGGCGGGATCCTGCCCCGCCAGCGGGGTGGCGAGCGCTCCGGCGAGGACCGAAACGGTCCACAGCGTGCCAGGTGTGAGCATGTTCTGTCCTGGTTCTGGATTCACACGGGTCGGCCGTCGGGGCCCGGGGGCCCGCACGGGGCGATGAACGTTGTCCGGCCCAGGCCGCCAGGCAACGGCACGCGGCCGGCGGCGCGAGTTGGCGCCAGCGGCCGGCGCTGCTCGCTGGCGGCGTCGAGTGCGCGGAGCGAGACTTGAGGCGCGCGGCCGGAGTCAGGCTGGGGGGAGAAATGTCCATGCGCAGGGAATCGACCACGAGGTCGGCACAGGCGATCGCGGGACTCGCGGGACTCGCGGGACTCGCCTCGTGCACCTCGTTCACCGTACGGCCGGGCGACCCCGGGCCTGGGGGCGATCCCGTACCCGCGCCCATCGTGGCGCCCGGCGGAGCACGGGGCGAGGGGCCGCAGATCACGACGAGCGGCGACATCGGGGTGGCATCCCGGAGGCCGCGGGACTTTGCCATCTCCGCCCTCCACGAGCTCCTCCGGCTTCAGGACTCGTATCATCGGCAGCACGCCGAGTACGCGAGGTTTCTCGAGGACCTCGATTTCCGCGGGAGTCCAGGGGTGATCGTGCAGATTCTGCGCGCGACGCCGGACGGGTGGTCGGCCCTCGCGAGGGTGACGCAGGTCAGGCTGGAGTGCGCGATCTTCCAGGGACGGGTGGCGTCGCCGCGGCCGTACGCGGCCCGCGCGGGCGAGCCGGCCTGTCCCCCGTGACCTCGCCCCCGCCCGCTCCGCTCTGAGTGCCATCAGATCTCTCGCTTGCGTCCTTTTCCCGTCCCGTTCGTCTTACAGGGCAGAAGACGACGACGGAAAACGAATCGAATGCCAATCAACGGAGGCTGTGACATGCGACTGCAACTCGCCCTCAACGTGAGGGACATCGACGAGGCGGTGGACTATTACGGAAAGCTGTTCGGTGCGACGCCGCACAAGCGCCGCCCGGGGTACGCGAACTTCGCCATCGACGCGCCGCCGCTGAAGCTGGTGCTGTTCGAGAAGCCGGACGCGGAGGAGCGTCTGAACCACCTCGGCGTGGAGGTTTTCGACGGCGCGCTGGTCCGCCAGGCCGGCGACCGCCTGGAGGCGGCCGACATCCTGACCGAAGTGGAGGAAGAGACGGTGTGCTGTCATGCGACGCAGACGAAGGTCTGGTCTCATGAACCGCAGGGCCTTCGCTGGGAGTGGTACGTGGTCACGGACGACGCGCCCGATGGCCGTGCTCTGATCGACCCGGCGCCGGCCGCCTGCGCCACGGACTCCGAGGACTGCTGTGCCTGATGGCGTTTCCGGGCACGCCATGCCCGCCTGGTCCGAGTTCCGGAGCCGACTGCGGCGCTACGTGGACGGTCGCGGCGAGCAGGCGCCCGCCGTCCCCCGACACCGGCCGGTCGCTCCGTGAGGGTTGCCGTCGTCGGGGGCGGCGTGATCGGGCTGTGCGTCGCCCACTATCTCGAACTCGGCGGCGCCGAGGTCATCCTCGTCGAACGGGACCGGATCGGGGGTGGCTGCTCGGAGGGGAACGGCGGCTGGGTGTGTCCGTCGATCTCGCGGCCGCTGCCGGCCCCGGGTCTGACGCTGACGTCGCTCCGCTGGCTGCTGCGCTCGGACAGCCCGCTCTACATCAAGCCGGCGGCGATCCCGCGGCTCACGGGATGGCTGTGGGCCTTTCGCGGCTACTGCAACGCCGAGAGCTACGCGGCGGGCGTCGCGGCGCTCGCGGCGCTCAACGCGACGACGGATCCGCTGTACAGGGGCCTCGCGGGGGACGGGGTGGCGTTCGAGCAGGCGGAAGCGGGGACGATCCTCGCCTACGGCGACGAGGGGGAACTCGAGCAGGCGGCGGGGCTGCTGGCGAAGCTGGGCGAGGAGCGGGTCGGTCGGGTCGACAGGCTCGGCCGCCGGGCGCTCAGGGAGGCCGAGCCGAGTCTGCGGGGCGACCTGTTCGGTCTTCACGTGCGCGGCGACACGCATGTGCGCCCGGAGTCGCTCTGCGCCGGGCTCGCCGCGAGCCTGGAGGCCCGCGGCGTCCGCATCCTGGCGGGCGTGGAAGTCGTCGGCTTCGCCCGCGAAGGCCGCCGCGTCCGGGTGGCGCTGACGGCCGGGCCCGCCGCCGGGGGAGCGGCGACCGGCCGGCCGCCGGGCGAACCGATCGAGGCGGACCTGTTCGTCGTCGCGACGGGGGCCGAGACAGGCACCCTCCTGGGCATGCTCGAGAGCAGGTTGCCCGTGGAGGCGGGGAAGGGATACAGCATCACCGTTCGGAATGCGCGGGCCCGACTGCGGCAGCCCGTGCACGTGGCGCCGGCCAGGATCGGCTTCACACCCTTCCGCGGGGCGCTGCGCACGATCGGCACGATGGAGTTCTCGGGCATCAACCAGCACCTCGACCGGCGCCGGATCGCTCTGCTGGAGCGGGCCGCGCGACGGTACCTGCCCGGCGCCCTGGACGGGACGGAGCGGGTCGACTGGGTCGGCATGCGGCCCGTGCTGCCGGACGGCCTGCCGGCCATCGGCCGACTCCCCGACCTCGAGAACGTCTACGTGGCCACGGGCCACCAGATGCTCGGCGTCACACTCGCCCCGTCGACGGGTTGGGCGCTGGCGCAACTCGTGCTGGAAGGCCGGTCAGACATCGACCTCACCCCCTTCGATCCGGCCCGCTTTGCCTGAGGTCCGGCGCCCGCGGGTTGATCACCCGCGGGTTGACCGCCCGCGCCACCCGACGAACACTGTCCACCGATCGACGGATCCCCCGCACCCGGGAAGCCCGAGTGAGCAGACTCAAAGACCTGCGCGCGCACCTGAGAGCGATCCGCACGCTCATCAGGGGCGTAGCGCGCGGCCTCCCGACACTCGAGGCGTCGGGCGATCCCCATGAGCTGTTCGGCCGCTGGTTCGCGGACGCCGCAGCCTCGGGGCTGCTGCTCCCGGAGTCTCTGGCGCTCGCCACGGCGAGCGCCGATGGACGGCCTTCCGCCCGCATGGTCCTGCTCAAGGGCGTGGGCCCCGACGGCTTCCGCTTCTTCACGAACTACGGGAGCCACAAGGCGGCTGAACTCGACGCGAACCCGCAGGCAGCGCTCTGCTTTCACTGGTCCGTACTCGAACGACAGGTGCGGATCGAGGGCCGGGTCGAGCGTCTCTCGACCGAGGAGTCCGCGGCGTACTTCGCGACCCGGGGGCGCGGAAGCCAGATCGGCGCGTGGGCTTCAGACCAGAGCCGTCCGATCCCCGACCGCACAAAGCTGCAGGCGCAGGTGGCGGAGATCGAAGCCCGGTTCGCCGGGAAGGACATCCCGCTGCCCGAGTTCTGGGGCGGATACCGCCTCATTCCCGATCGCTTCGAGTTCTGGCAGGGTCGTGCGAACCGACTGCACGACCGCCTCGCCTACACGCCACGAGACGGCGGCTGGGAGATCACCCGCCTCCAGCCGTAGGCGCCCTCCCAAGCGCCCCGTTCCCGGGTTAGCCCAGCAGGCCGATGCCGGCCAGTAGGACGAGCCCCACCGCGACCGGAACGATGAAGCGCATGACGGGGGCCCACGCTCCGGTGATCCGGAAGCGGCCCGCACCCTGATTCGTCTCCGTCCGAAAACGCTCGAATCCCCACGCCGTCGCCACGTAGAGCGAAATCAGAAGCCCGACCACGGTGAGGAAGAGGTTCCCCGATACGTAGTCCGCGAGTTCGAACAGGCCGCGGCCGCCGATCTGGACCGCCGCCCACGGCCCGCCTCCGAGCGCGATCGGGACGCCGGCGAGCAGGATGATCGCCAGTACCGTCCACGCCGATCGCCTGCGGCTCCACCCGAACGAGTCCATGGCGCTGGCCGCCAGCGATTCCAGCAACGCGAGGCCGGACGTGAGCCCCGCGATGAAGACGAAGAAGAAGAAGAACGCCGCCGCCACCTCGCCCGCCGGCAGACGGCCGAACAGCCCGGTCATCGTGACGAAGAGCAGCCCCGCTCCCTGGTCCGGCTCCAGTCCGAACGCGAACAGGGCGGGGAACATGACGAAGCCCGCGAGCACCGCGGCGAGCGTGTCGAAGGCCACGATCGTGGCGGCGCTCCCGGGAATGTCGCTCTTCCGGGGGTGGAGATAGCTCCCGAACACGAACGCGCCCATCATCCCGACCCCGATCGAGTAGAACGCCTGTCCGAGCGCCGCGAGCCAGGTCTCGGGGCCGACGGCCGAGAAGTCGGGCGCCAGGTACCACCGTACTCCCTCCCACGCCCCCTCGAACTGGAGCGAGACGATCCCGAGCCCGATGAGGAACAGGAAGAGGACGGGCATCAGCAGCCGCGCCGCGCGCTCGATCCCGCGCCGCAGCCCCCGGGTGATGATGAAGCCGGAGAGCAGCATCACGGGGAGTGTGTACGCCAGGACGACGCCCGGGCGCGCGGTGAAGGCGGCGAACGACTCGGCCGCGGCCTGCACGCTCCCGGCGCCGTACCCGCCCCGGAAGGCGCGGATGAAGTAGGCGGCGATCCAGCCCATGATAAGCTGGTAGTAGGCCATGATGAGGAACGCGGCGCCCGCGCCGAGCCAGCCGATGAGGCGGAAGGGGCCGCGCCCCGCCAGCTTCCGCATCCCCGCGAGCGGCGTCGCCTGCGCGCGGCGCCCGAGGCTGATCTCCGCCGTGAACAGCGGGATCCCGATCAGGACCGCGAGGAGGACGTAGATGAGGAGGAACGCCCCGCCGCCGTTCTCACCCACCAGATAGGGGAACCGCCAGATGTTTCCGAGCCCTACCGAGAACCCGGTGGTGGCGAGGATGAAGCCCAGGGGACTTCCCCAGCGTTCGCGGATTGCCTTCATTGTCTGACCCGTTGGCGCATCGGCGTCGAAGTCGAAAAAGACATGGCGGAGTTGCCCGCGCTCGGGGGCGCCCCCAGAGTAACGTGCCCACGAGGAAGGGTGCGATGCCGGGAAGGAGCGACCCCTGAAATACGACCTTCATACGCTCCGCGGAGATATGTTCGGCGCCCTCACCTCGGCGGTCGTCGCGCTGCCGGTGTCGCTGGCCTTCGGTGTCGCGTCGGGCCTCGGGGCGGCCGCCGGCCTGTACGGGGTGATCGCGGTCGGCTTCTTCGCCTCCGTGTTCGGCGGCACGCGCTTCCAGATCTCCGGCCCCACCGCTCCCATGACCGTCGCCATGGCGGTCATCGTCACGACGCACGCTTCCACGCTCGGCGAAGCCTTCACCGTGGTCGTGCTGGCGGGGCTCATACAGGTGGTGCTGGGGTTTCTGGGGGCGGGCCGCTTCGTCGTCTACACCCCGTATGTCGTGATCTCGGGCTTCATGACCGGGATCGGGATCATCATCATGCTGATGCAGGCCCTGCCCTTCCTCGGCGCTCCCACCGCGGCGGGAGGGGCCATGGGCGCGATCCGGGCGCTCCCCGATGCGATCGGCACCATGAACCTGAGCGCGGTCGCCGTCGCTGCGGCGACGCTCGTGGCCGGCGTCCTCTGGCCCCGGCGGCTGTCGCGGCTCCTCCCCGGACCCCTCGTGGCGCTCGTGGTCGGTACGCTGCTCGGCGTGCTCTGGCTGACGGATGTGCCGATCATCGGGGAGATCCCGAGCGGCCTGCCGGGGATCCAGTTGGGTCTGCCCTCCGTCAGCTTCCTCGCGAGCGCACTGCAGCCGGCGTTGATCCTCGCCCTGCTCGGATCCGTCGACAGTCTTCTGACGTCCCTCGTCGCGGATTCGCTCACCGGCACGCGGCACAACTCGAACCGGGAACTCGTGGGGCAGGGGATCGGAAACATCGTCTCCGGGATGTTCGGCGGCCTCCCCGGCGCGGGTGCCACCATGGGCACCGTGGTCAACATCCGCGCCGGGGGCCTCACGCGGGCTTCCGGCGCGTTGCGCGCCTTCTTCGTCCTCGCTGTGCTGCTGGGGCTGGGCCGGCATCTCGAACCGATCCCCCACGCCGTCCTCGCCGGCATCCTGATCAAGGTCGGGTGGGACATCATCGATTGGCCCCTCCTCCTGCGTATCCACCGGATCCGACGCGACCACCTCTTCGTCATGGTGATGACCCTGGGCCTGACGGTGTTCGTGGATCTGGTCACGGCGGTGGCGATCGGCCTCATCATTGCGGGCATGGCCCACGCGCGGCAGCTGGAGGGCCTCGAGCTCGACAACGTGCTCTCCGTCCCTCTCCTGGACCGGACGTTCTTCGCCGGACTCGATGGCGCGTCCACGATGGACGAGTACTCGGCCAGGGTCGGCCTCGTGCAGCTTCGGGGCGCCTTCACCGTCGCATCGTCCCACAAGCTGGTCGACGTCATCGGAAAGGACATCCGGGAACACGAGATCGTCCTGTTCGATTTCTCCAAGGCGACGTACCTGGACGACAGCGCGGGCATGCTCATCGGACAGCTTCTCGATGTGGCGGCGAAGGGGGACACCGAGGTCATCGTGACGGGGGTGTCGGGCGCCATCGCGAAGACCTTGGAAACTCTCGACATCCTGGCGGCCGTGGGGGAGGGTCAGGTCGTCGACACGCTGGACGAGGCGCGGGAAGTCGCCCTCGGCCTCCTCAGAGCCTGATCGCCGGATACCCCCGTCTTCCCAGGCTCACTTGAAACCCTTCCGGTCGGTCCTACGTGATCGGTAGGGAGCCGAGGCCGAGTCCCGCTACGCCGAGGAGAGAGCAAGGACGATGACTGCCCTGACTACGGCTATCCAGCAAGCAGAAACTGCCGCATCTCCCTTCTCCGTAATCGACGAACTGGTACGGCTACTAACGATCGGCGCGTACGCAGTCATCGTGTCTTGCGTCATTACTGTAATCCTGCTCGTCCTCATTTTGCGGAATTGCGTATTGCTTCGAAAAGCTATGACGACTGAGTAACATGCGTCCGCGACTGAAAGGAGTTGTCGTGATGGGAAAGATTCTCTTCGGAGCGGGTGTGCTCACCGGCATCTTCGCTGCCGGCCATGGTCTACAGGGTCAGGACGTTCCGCTGGCGGCCGACTTTCCCGAGGTGTACCGCGTCGGCGGGTTCGACGCCCCCGAATGGGCGGAGTTCAGCACGTCGCCGCGCGTGAGCTTCGACGGCGCCGGTCGGCTGTACGCGCTGGACCGCTCCGCGGGGCACGTCGTCGTGATCGACCCGAGCGGGTCGCTGGTCCGCATCGTCGGCGGGCCGGGGGAGGGGCCGGGAGAGTTCAATCAGCCCCAGGCCTTCGTGGTGTGGCCGGATGGGCGCCTGGCCGTCTCCGATATAGGCCACAATGCCTATCAGGTCTTCGGCCCGGACGGCGAGTTCGAGCGCTTCGTGCGCATGAGTAGCGGGAGCGACCTGTTCAGCGGCATGTCCAACATTCGCTCCGACCTCCGGCCCGATCCGGCCGGCCCGGCTGTCGTGGCCCGGGGACTCCCCTCGCAACTGGACGCGTTGACGGGCCTCTTCGGGGAACTCACCGGCGCGGAAGCCGCGGACGAGGAGGGTGTGGACGACAGGGGGCTTGAGCGGCTCGATCTCGGTGGTGAGGAGGTGGTCGCCGAGACGATCCTCGAAGCGTGGCGCCCAGCGGTCGATGACGACGAAGACGAAACGGAAGAGCTGTCGATGTCCGATCTGGCGGACCCTGCGTCGATGTTCGGCATGATGATGGGCGGCGTGAGATGGTTCGAACCGGACCTCCTCTGGGATCTCCTGCCGGACGGCGGGATCGCCTACTCGGACTCCAGCGCCTACGGGATCAAGCTCGCGGATCGCGCCGGGCGAGTGATGCGCAACGTGACCCGCCCGCTGGCTCCGAAGCCGGTCACGCGCCGGATACAGTCGGCCATGCGGGAACATGAGTTGCGAAACCTGGAGGAGGGAGGAGGCGGGGGCCTCTTCGGCGACCTCGGGGCGGCGGAGGCGGAAGGGGTTCCACCGGGCTTCCTCGATCAGATGAAGGAGGCGGCCCGCGAAGAGATCGAGAACCGCGAGTTCTTCGAGGAGATTCCCGTCTTGTCCGCGCTGCGAGCGACGTGGGACGGCACGCTCTGGATTCAGCGGCGCGGGGACGAGCCATGGGACGCATCCGGCCCCATTGACGTGATGCGGGCGGACGGAGAGTACGTCGGGACGTTTGCGGCCGGCGCGACCGAGATCCCGGCCGCGTTCGGGCCGGACGGCCTGGTCGCCTTCATCGAACTCGATGAGCTCGACATCCCCAGCATCGTGGTCAGGAGACTGCCGGCCGCCGTTCGGTGAACTCGGTCGCTGCCGCGACCGCGGGGCGTTCGAAACGCCGGATGAGTCGGGTCAGAGGATCGGTGCCGACTCCGCGACGGCGACGACGCCGCAGTTGGCCAGAAGGCGCTGCGCGTCGGCCTTCCCCGAATCCGAGGGCGCGATCTGGTTCTCGCCCTGCTCCTCCTCGTCGTCGAGCCCGCTGATGAGTCCGATGTCGTGATCCGCGACGCGTGAGGCGACGACCCTGATGTGGGTGTTCCCCGTGGCCGGGTTGTCGAACACGGTCGCCGTGAGGATGTCGTGGTGGGCGGCACCCGTGAAGAGTTCCTGCACGACGCCCGAGGTCTGCCTGCGGCCCCGGATGAAGCCGGCCTCCAGATTCCCGTCCTCGATGTTGTAGTCCATGAGGTTGAGTTGCGCGACCGCGCAGCGGTAGGCGGTCTCGAGCCCGGGCGGGGCGACGCCCTGAAAGGAGACGGGCGCCGTGGCGCAACCCGCGAGCGTAACGACGGCGAGGATCTGGACGGATATCTTCATGGTCCCCCAACTTCGGGACACGCCGCCCTCATCGCCAGTTGCAGCCAGTCGCACGTCCGACAGGGAGCTCTCGACCACATGACGACCACATGACGCCCCGATCCCGCCGCATCGTTCTGCCCGCCGCCGCGCTGTCTGCGGCCCTCGCCCTGGTTCTGGCTCCGAATGCGACCCACGCTCAGGGGACGCCGAAGGTCCTCGTGATCGGGATCGACGGCGTGCGCCCGGACGTCCTGGCGGAGGTGCCCACTCCGTTCATGGATTCGCTGGCCGCGAGCGGCTGGTACACGGCTGGCACCCAGACCACGACCCCGTCCGTGAGCGGGCCCTCATGGTCTTCCATGCTGACCGGCGTGTGGCCCGCGAAGCACGGCGTGACCGACAACGGCTTCGAGGGGCGAAAGTACGGGCAATATCCGGACTTCCTGACGCTCCTCGAGCGGGCGCGCCCCGAACTCGCGACTTTCGCCGCCGTCGACTGGCTCCCTCTCGCCTCTCTCGAAGGAGGCGGTCCGGCGCTCTCGATCGCGATCGATACGCTCGTCGCCGTGGACGGATATGAACTCGGGTGGGCGGCAGCGGACAGCGTCGTCGCGGCGCGCGCGGCGCAACATCTCGCCTCGGCATCGGCGGATGCCGCCTTCGTCTACCTTGGAAACCCGGATGAGACGAGCCACCGGCACGGATCGATCAGGGTCGAATACCGGGACGCGATCTCCCTCTCGGACCGCCACGTCGGCTGGCTGATGGAGGCTTTGCGGGCCCGGCCCGCCTGGGAGGAAGAAGACTGGCTCGTGCTCATCAGCACGGACCACGGGCGACGCGAGGATGGCGGCCACGGCGGGGACTCGCCCGAAGAGATGACGACCTTCATCCTCGCCAGCGGAGGGGCGACCGGGAGTTGGCCCGTCGCCGGGCCGACCTTCATCGTCGACGTCGCGGCCACCGCGCTGCATCACCTCGGCGTGCCGAGCGAGATCGCCGCGGAGCTGGACGGACGATCCCTCGCCGCCCCCGGCGAAGGACGCCCGATCCGCTAAGTCCCGCCCGCCGCTCCGACGGGCAGAAGCTCGTACAGGACGAGGCTCTCCACGCCCAACTCATCCCTGAACACGCCCAGCGCGCGGCCCTGCGCCACGTCCAGGAGTCGGACCCCTTCCGGTGCCTGTACCTCCCCGAGCCAGGTCCCGTCGGGGGCGAGGATCGAATAACCCGACACGCCGCTGACCTGCGCGCCGACGGTGTAGTGTCCCAGCCACAGCCGGCCCTCCCGGTCGCCGAACGGCCGGGTGAAGAGGGGGAGAGGCTCGTCCGGCGCGAACTCGTGCCGGGACAGGACCCTCTGCATAAGCTCCTCGAACTCGGCCTCGGACTGGATCTGCGGGTTCGCCGGACGGAGCATGGTCCGGGTCGAGGACTCGAACAGTTTCCAGTCCTCCTCGTCCGGATAGGCCGGAGGCGAGCGCCACCGTACGATCTGGTGCATCGTCCCGTCCGGATTCCGCCACACCACCTCGGGCCGGTCGGTGCGCATGTACACGAACCTCCCCGCCACCGCGGCCACGAGGCCGCCCGTCCCGAACGGGTTGACCGGGCCCTCTCGGGGCGAAGCAGGCACCCAGTCATACGCCGCGACGGTATCAGCGACGACGGAGTCGATGTCGAAACGGACCATGTGTCCCTGCAGCCAGGGCTCCGGGAACCCGGGGAGGTAGGAAGAACTCGCCATCAACAGGCGCCCGGCCGAATCAAGCCCCAGCACCCGCAGACTCCGGTTGAGAGAACGCGTATCGACCTCGCGTGCGACGGCGCCGCGGCCGAAGAAGGTGAGTCGTGCGTGGCCGTGGTCGTCCACGAGAAGCGTGTCTCCGCCGAGGGAGAACACGCTGCTGGGGCGATCGAGTTCACCGGGACCGTCTCCGCGATCCGCGAGCAGCCCCCGGAACGTTCCGTCCGGCGCGATGAGAACGATTTCCGCGCTCAGGGCATCGATCACCGCCGCGCTCCCGTCCGCGAACAGGGCGCCCCGCCAGATGCTCTGAAACGGATAGTCTTCGGCCCCGGCGCCGTACCGGTAGAGAGGCTGGGAGGAGAAGACGAAGGGGGTCGCGAGTTCCGGCACCGCACCGTATTCGACGATCCTGATGCCCATGCTGTCTCGCGCCGAGACCTCCGATACGGGCGCCGAGTCCACCTGGCAGGCGGCCAGCGCGGAGAACAGGAGACACGTTGCGGCGCGGGGTTTCATGCAGCCTCCTCAAGCTCCTCGAGCGGTTCCGCTCGGTCGACACCGCGATGTCTTCCGACAGTTGCACGACCGCGGACACCGCCTCCGCCCGGATGCTGGCGGGAGGCACCGATGTCGCGCCAGTTTGGGGCAGGGAAGACTCACACCAGCCAACGGGGGATGAGATGTCCGAGATGAATCGTCGCGGTTTCATCGGCCGGGGCCTGAGCCTGGGCGCGGCGGCGGCCGTCGCGGGTTCCGTGCCGGCGCGGGCGTCAGCCAGCGGCACCGGGCCGTCGCTCCGGTCGAGCGGGCGGGCGACGACGCCGATGATGATCACGAGCCATACGAACGACACGGGCCGGCGCGCGGCCACCGCGGCGTGGCAGGTTCTCTCGGGCGGCGGCGTGGCGATGGACGCCGTCGAGCGCGGCGCGAACATCGTCGAACTCGACCCCGACGGGACGGGCGTGGGCTGGGGCGGCCTCCCCAACGCCGATGGCGTCGTGCAGCTGGACGCGTCGGCGATGGACGGGGCCACGTACAACGCGGGGTCGGTGGCCGGCATCGAGGGGATCCGGACCCCCGCCTCTGTCGCCCGTCTCGTGATGGAGCGCACCGATCACGTCATGCTGATCGGGGACTACGCCCAGCAGTTCGCGGTCGGCTTCGGGTTCGAGGTCAGGGACCTCATGACGCCCAAGTCGCGCGAGATCTGGCTCCGCTGGCGGGAGCGGCTCTCCGACACGGACGACTGGGGTCCCCCGGACCATCTGCGCCGCCCCGGCGGCGGCTCCGGTGGCGGGGCCCGCGCGGACGCCGGCTTCCAGGGCTTCGGTGAGGACGCGATCCGGCGCGAGGCCGAGGAGTGGGCCGAACTGCTCGACCTCCCCGGCCGCGACGGTCCCGACCGCGACTACGTCCTGGCCGAGGCGCTGATCCACCGCTACGGGACGACGAACGTCCTCGCCGTCGACGCGCAGGGGAACGTCTCCGGCATCACGACGACGAGCGGACTCGCCTGGAAGGTCCCCGGCCGGGTTGGCGACTCGCCGATCATCGGCGCCGGACTCTATGTCGACAACGACATCGGCGCCGCCGCCGTCACCGGACGGGGCGAGGACGTGATCAAGTCGTGCGCCGGGTACTACATCGTCTCCCGCATGGGCGCCGGCCGCACCCCCCAGCAGGCGTGCGAGGACGCGGTCGGGATGATCCGGCACAAGTACCGGAACGTGGCCCCGGACTTCATCCCGTCCGAGAAGTTCGTCGCGATCAACAAGGAGGGCGACCACGGCTGCGCGTGGATGCCGTTCCGCGACACGCCGCCGCGCATGACGGTGGCGAACGAGGACGGAATCCACACATACGAGGGCGTCAGCGTCGCCGACTGACGGCTCCCGCGGCTCGATCCTCGCGCCCGGCGTGATCGTCAGGGAAGCGGGACTCGAGGATGTCGACCGGCTGGTGCCCCTGTTCGACGGGTATCGCCGGTTCTACCGGCAACCCTCGGATCCGGAGGGCGCGCGCCGCTTCCTGGCCGAGCGCCTCGGGGCCCGAGAGTCGCGCGTCTTCGTGGCGGAGACCCCGGAGGGGAGGGCGGTGGGGTTCGTGCAGCTTTTCCCGTCCTTCTCCTCGGTCTCGATGAAGCGTCTGTGGATCCTGAACGATCTCTTCATCGCGCCGGAAGCGAGGCGGACCGGGGTGGCGCGCGCCCTCATGGAACGGGCGCGGCTGCTCGCGGTCGAGACCGGGGCCAAGGGCCTGATCCTCGAGACCGAATCCCACAACGCTCCCGCAAAGACGTTGTACGAGGAACTCGGCTGGGAACTGGGCGGCACCCACCACTACGAGTTGCAGGTCTGAACTTGGTCGGTCGGGTGCGAATTGGACTCGCGTTGCCCGCGTTCGTGCCGCTGGCGTGGCTGATGGCCGCGCCCTCCACGCAGGATCTGCGCCTGGCTCTCTCGCTGGGAGAGGCACTCCCGACCGCCGGCACGCCCATCGTCCTGGAGCTGGCCGCCACCAACGATGGCGAAGCTCCGCTCGTCCTCGACTTCCCCGACGGGCAGCGCTACGACTTCGAGGTGTTCTCGGAGGACGGCGCCTCCGTGTGGCGTTGGGCCGAGGGCATGTTCTTCACCATGATGCTGGGCCGGGAGAGGCTCGATCCCGGGACTTCGCTGCGCTGGGTCGAGCGCATCGAGGATGGGTTGCCGGCCGGCGTCTACCGCGTGGTGGCGACGCTGACTACGGTTGAACCGCACACCATCGAGGGCACACTCACCGTCCTTCAGTGAACTCACGCCAACCGCGATCCCGGGAGATGATGACAATTGAGTGAGATGACGCTGGCCGCGCGTCCCGCCGCGCTCGAACCCGACCTCCTGGACCTGGTCTCCTTCGACGCGGGCTGGACGATGCTCGAGCGGTTTTCGACGCTCGTGCGCGAGTCCGGGAGCGAGGACGAACACGTCGCGGCCGAATACATCGCCGCCGAGTTGGCCCGGATGGGCGTGCCGTTCGAGATGCATGAGCCCGATCTCTATCTCTCGCTCCCCCGCGAGTCCTCGGTCGAATGGAGCAGGGGCTCGATGCGGGCCAAGCCGCCGTCGTTCGCCGTGCCGACGCCGGACGGCGGGCTGGAGGCGGAACTCGTGTACGTGCCCGCGGCGGCCGCGACGGGCCAGCGGGACCTGTTCGCCCGACGGCTCGGCGACGATCTGCCCGATGTGGCCGGCAAGATCGTGCTCAGCGAGGGCTACGCGATGCCCGGCATGGTGTCGGCCTTCGAGGAGGCGGGTGCGGTGGGCCAGGTCTTCATCAACCCGGGGGAGAATATCCACTGGGGGATCTGCACGTCCATCTGGGGGACGCCGACCACCCGGAACCTGCCGTCGAAGCCCTCGACGCCGGTCGCAGCCGTGAACAACCCGGACGGAGAACGCCTGAAGGCGGCCGTCGGCGAGCGCGTGCGGCTCGAGGTCCGGACGGAGGAGGGCTGGTATCCGTGCAAGCTCCCCGTGGCTCACATCCCCGGGGCCTCGGACGAGTTCATGCTCGTGCACGGCCACTACGACTCGTGGGATGTGGGGATCGGCGACAACGCGGTGGGGGATGCGACGCTGCTCGAACTCGCGCGGATCTTCCACGCGCGGGCGGGGAGCCTGAAGCGCTCGTTGCGCATTGCCTGGTGGCCGGCGCACTCGACCGGGCGCTACGGCGGCTCGACCTGGTACGCGGACGCCCATGCGCTCGAACTGCGCAAGCGCTGCGTGGGGGCGATCGACATCGACTCCCCCGGATGCTGGCACGCGACGGAGTACGACGACGTGATGTGGATGGCCGAGGCGGGGCCGCTGTGCGCGCGCGCGATCGCCGACGTCACCGGGAAGACCGCGAAGCGACTGCGACCGCTGCGGGCCGGTGACTATTCGTTCAATCAGATCGGGCTCACGTCGTTCTACATGCTGCTCTCGAACATCCCGGCCAACGAGCGCGAGGCGCTTGGTTTCTATCCGACGGGCGGGTGCGGCGGGAACATCGCCTGGCACACGGAAGACGACGTCATGGACGTGGCCGAGCGCGCGAACCTCGAGCGCGACCTCGGCGTCTACGTGGCGTCGATCGCGCGGGTCCTCGACGCGCGGGTGCTCCCGTACGACTTCCGGGAGACGGTCGCGGAGCTGGGAGGCTTCATCGACGGGTACGTCGAGGCGGCCGGCGGACACCTCGATCTGAATGAAGTGCGGGATGAACTGGACGGCCTCGCGGAGGCCCTGGGCGATCTCTACGGGACGATCGCATCGCTGGAGCTGGAGGGTTCGGAGGCCGACGGCGATGTGGAGGCGTTGAACGGGCTCTTCCTGGAGCTCTCGCGCATCCTGGTGCCGATCGGCTACGCGGAGGGCGGGCCGTTCGACCACGACCCGGCGCTGCCCCGCACGCCGATCCCGCGGCTGGCCCGCGTCGGGGAGCTGTCGGGCCTCGCCGAGGCGGGGTCGGAGCTGCTCCCGTTCCTGCAGAACGAACTGCGCCGCGAGGCGAACCACGTGGCCAATGGGTTCTTCGAGGCCGCCCGGGCGGTGCGCCGCGTCCAGACACGGCTGGCAACATTCGGGGCCGCGGGCTGACGCGCGTGCGACGCACGGGCGTGCAGCGGCCGGGCGCACGAGCGGCGAGGCTGCCAACCCTTGCGGCGGCGCTGACCGCGCTGGCCGGGGTGCTGATCGCGGCCCCGGCGGCGGCGCAGACGACGGATACCGTGTTCGTTGAACTGCGTGCCGACGCGGCCCACGTGCAGCAACGTCTCGTGCCGGACAGCGGCGCCGTGCGGGTCGTCGCCATCAGGTTCGAAGAGCAGACGGTGTCGCTGACCGGGGCGACGCAGGAGGGCGTGCCCATCCCCGGCGTCGAGGTCGCTCCGACCCCGGGGGGCCGGGCCTACCGGATCGACGTCGCATCCGCGGCCCCCGTCGTCATCACCTACACAGTGCGCGGGCGGCTGGACCGGATTCCCCTCTTCGTGGCCGGGGGGCGGGCCGAGCAGACCGTCGTGCACGAGGCCGCCGAGCCTTGGCTCATCCGCCTGGAGGGCGATCCGGCCGCGCTCGATGGGCTGGACCTGTCGACGAGCCTGCCGCGCTTCACCCGGGCCGGCGAGGGCGCCATTACGGCCACCCTGTCGAGCGTGCCGGGGCTGCTCCGGCTGTCGCGCGGCGGCGCGCTCTCGTTCGCGCGCGTCGCCGACTTGGCGGTCCTCGCGCTGCTGTTGAGCGCCGCGATCTGGACGTGGCGGAACGCGCGAGTCCGCCGCGAGGGCGGCGAACCCGGCCGATGACGATCATCCTGATCGCGGCGGGCTTCTTCGCCCTGGGCCTCACGATGGTCTTCCTTTTCCGGTCGGCCGTGAACAGAGACGACGAACTCGAACGGCGCTGGGCCGAAGTCGTGGGCCAGCGCTCGGAACGCGAGAGGTCGCCGTCCGCGGACGGGTCCGCTGCGCGACCCGCGAGCCACGGCGCCGGAGACGATGCCGCTCCGCGTTCGGCGTCCGGGACCTCGGAATCAGGCGAAGGCCCCGGATGAGCGGCGTCTTCTTCGTCGTCCTCGGGGTGTATATCGCCGTCATCATGAGCATCTCGATCTGGAGCTACTTCCGGACCAAGACCGAAGTCGACTTCCTCGCCGCGGGCCGCTCGATCGGCCCCATCGTCGGCGGAGCAGTCCTCGCCGCCACCCAGATCTCGGCCGGCACCTTCGTCGGCACGGCCGGCCGCCACTACCTCGCCGGCGTCTCGTGGGTCTTCCCCTGGCTCGGACTGTGGGCCGGATGGCTCGTGTGCGCCTTCTTCGTCGCCCCCAAGCTCCGGCGCCTCGGTGCGCTCACGGTCCCCGACTACATCTCCGCCCGCTTCGGAAGTCCGCTGGCCGGAGCCCTGGCGGGAGTCCTCATCGTCGTCGCCTACACGATCTACCTCGTGGCCCAGTTCCAGGCTGGCGGCGAGGTGGCGGAGGTCGTGTTCGGGATCCGCCCGCTCACCGCAATGCTCATCATCGTCGCCTCGACCGCGCTGTACACGCTCCTCGGCGGGGTCCGCTCCAGTTCCTACATCGACTTCCTGCAGACGATGATCATGATCGCGGCGCTCATCGTCGCGGTCCCCGTGCTCCTCAACCAGGTCGGGGGCGGAGATCCGCTCGCGGCGGTCCAGCGCTCGCTCGGCTTCCTCGACACGCTCGACGATCGCCTCGTGGGCTGGTACTACAGGCCCCGGGAGTTGCTCGCGTTCGCGATCGCGTTCGGCCTCTCGATCGCCGCCGCGCCCTACGAACTCACCCGCTTCTACTCGATGCGGGACGAGCGCACCGTGCGCCGCGCGATCTTCATCGCGATCGGATTCCAGGTGGTGATCGCCACCTGCATCATGTCGATCGGCATGCTCATGCGGGTGCTGTTCCCGAACCTCCCCTCCCAGGACCAGGCGACGGCGATCATGGCGCTCCATGTGCTGCCCCCGGTCGTCGGGGCGCTCCTCCTCGTGGCGATGCTCTCCGCGATCATGTCCACCGTGAACTCCGTCCTCCTCGTGACCGGCGCCGGCGTCGCCCACGACCTGTACGGCAAGTTCATCCGGCCCAACGCGAGCCAGAAACACCTCGTGAACGCGAACCGGTTGGCGATCGTCGTCCTCTCCATCATCCCCCTCTACTTCGCGCTCCAGAAGCTGGGAGACGTACAGGGGATCGTCCTCGAGCAGGCGAAGTTCATCGCCTCCTTCTTCTTCGTCCCCATCGTCATCGGTCTCAACTGGCGGGGGGGTACCGCGAAGGGGGCGGTCGCGGCCATGATCGGCGGGTTCCTGGCGTGTCTCGCCTGGACGGTCTTCTTCCAGGAGCATTACTTCCCTCTGTACGGGATCGATTCCGTCGAACCGGGGGTTGCAGTGAGCCTCGTGCTGTTCATCGTCGTCTCGAAGCTGACGAAACCGAATCCCGGCCAGAAGCTGGAAGTGTTTTTCGCGGAGCAGGAAAAGGACCGGAATAAGAACCGGAAGAAGAACCACAAGAAAGGATAGGAGAGACGCCTGATGTCCGACGTCCTGACACGACTCGTTGAAGAACTGAACGCCGGCAGGGTGCGGGTGGTCGATCTCACGATCCCGCTCGGCCCGGATACCGTCGTCATCGATCTGCCCCCCATGTTCGCGCCCTCGAAAGGGGTGACGATCGAGCGGATCTCGAGGTATGACGAGGACGGCCCGGCCTGGTACTGGAACAACCTCACGCTCGGCGAACACACGGGGACGCACTTCGACGCCCCGATCCACTGGGTGACCGGGAAGGGCTGCCCCAACGGGACGACGGACACGATCCCGCCGCGGAAGTTCGTCGGACCCGCGTGCGTGATCGACGTGGAGGCGGAGGTCGAGGCGGACCCCGATTTTCTGCTCACTCCGGCGGCGCTCGAGGCGTGGGAAGCGGAGCACGGGCGGGTCCCGGAGGGGGCCTGGGTCTTCCTGCGCACGGGCTGGAGTCGGCGCAGCGGGAAGGAAGCGTTCCTCAATGTGGGAGAGGACGGACCGCACTCCCCGGGATTTCACCAGGAGACGTCGGCCCTGCTGGCCCATGACCGCGCGGTTCTCGGGGTCGGGGTGGAGACGGTCGGGACCGACGCGGGCCAGGCGGGAACGTTCGATCCGCCGTTTCCCAACCACGGGACCATGCACGGCGCGGGGAGATTCGGGCTCGCGAGCCTCTGCAACCTCGATCAACTCCCCCCGACGGGCGCCGTGGCGATCGCCGCCCCTCTGAAGATCGTCGAGGGGAGCGGAAGCCCCCTGCGCGTGATCGCCCTGGCCCCGGCGTAGCGGCGGGCAGCGGGGAGGGAGATCGCGCCATGGACCGGGCCGAGCGGCAGCGATCCGCTTACCGGAAGGTCTTGGAGGCGCTGGACGAGGCCATCTTCTGGCTGGGGCGGGTGCCCACAGGGGACCATGATGCCGAGCGGCAGGGGACCTTTCGCCTCGGAGAAGCGGGAGGGATCGCGTTTGCCGCCCATTTCCCGGGAATGAACTCCGGGGCCCTCTTTGGCGAAATCTCCGACGCTGTCGAGACGGAGGATCTGGACAGGGTCCGTCAAGTACGGAGCCTGGTCGAATCGAGGTTGCGATCGGGCGACGGCGCGGAGGGAAGAGCTTCCGCGGAGGATGCTCTCGACTGGGATGCGGGCTATCTGCAGGTCCTCGCTGTCCTGAACGAAACGCGACAAGCCCGGGAAGACGGTGACACTCACCGATACTGGATCATGTCAGGTTTCCTCGCCGGCTTCCTGCACTGGGATAGAAGACTGGGACGAGATGAGCTTGGACCCCTGCGAGATGAAGTGATCGCCGCCTGCAATGAGGGGTGGGGGGCGGCCCTGTGGGTGGAATGGGAGGCGATCCGGGAAGAGTGGTTGGCTGGCGACTCGCAGGAGTCCCCGCAGGACCCGGATCTTCTGTTGAGGTGGCTGGGCCTGCGCCTGGCCGCCGCCGACTTGATGACCGGTTCGCTCTCTCCCAGCCGCGCCGGCGGGGCGGACGACGCAGGGAGCGAGGAGGGGTCGGATGAAAGCGCGTGCTTCCTGCGGTGCGAACGCTCGACCCGGCGCGCGCAGAGCTTCGGCAAGTGGGCCGCCAACCGGGATCACGCAGCGGGGGACGATCCGGAGACATGAGGAATCGGCGTCGCTCTCTCCGCCCTCCCGGACGTTCCCGCGGGAACGTCAAGACCGGCGGGCTGGCAAGAGACGAGGGCCCCGGCGTAGCGGCCAGCAGGGGGACCAATGGACCGTGAAGAGCGCAGATCCGCCTACCGGATGGTCGTGCAAGCGTTTGACGAAGCCCGGTCCTGTCAGGATCGGGACGAGGCGGAGAGTCTCTTCCACCTGGGACGGGCGGGCGGGATCGCCTTCGACCGCTACCTCGCGGGGATCGAAGCCGCCGCGCTCTTCGACGACATCTCCGACGCCGCCGAGACCCGGGATTGGGATCAGGTGCGTCGGATCAAGAAGGCGATCCTGTCGATGCCGCGTTCGGATCCCGACCCTGAGGAACATGCGTCCGGCGAGGATTCTCCGGACTGGACCTCGGGATACCTGCAAATGGGGGCCGTTCTTGGCGAAGCACGGCTCGCCCGGGAGGAAGGTGACGCGCACCGCGACTCGCTGATGGCAGGTTTCCTCGTGGGCCTCATGGGTCGGGAATCGGGATGGCGATACGAGCACGGTCCCCTGGGAGACGCGGTGCTCGCCGCCTATGACAGAGACCCGGAGCGAGCCAACCTGTGGGTGGAGGCGCAGGAGATCCGGCCACGGGAGCGGGCTGACGAATCGCCTGAGACGGACAAGCGGCATCTTCTTCTGAGGTGGGTGGGGGAGCGGTTGGCCGCGGGCCATCGCTTCAGCGAGCCGCTGTTCTCCCATTCTGTAGGTGAGACGGAGGACGAGCGACGAGAGAGAGAGGCATGGGAGGGGGCGTACTTCGAACGAGAGGAAGCCTCCATTAGGCGCGCGCAGAACTTCGGGCGGAGGATCGCTGGCCGGGACGTCAAGGGCATATGGATTCCCGGGAGCTACGCTCTGAACCGTGCTCTGGTCCTTGGATCCCACGAGGGGGACGGCCCGACGGCCGACGATCCGGACGCGTGACCGACAGTCGGATCCGGGGGCGGGCCGCCTGGGTGGTTTCACTCTCGGGCGGGCGAGTTCCCGCAGATCTCTGTGCCTCTGGTGTGGCTAATCCTCGCGGCAGGTCGGGCGGCGCCCCGCGCGATGTTCCCGCGGAAACGTCGAGACCGGCGGGCTGGCAGTAGCCGAAGGATAGACCAAGGTTCACGGGTTGGACCAAGGGCGGACCGGATACCCGTAACGCGAGGAGCGTCCAGTGGCGAACAACGGAAACGCAGGCAAGGCCGTAAAGGTGGCGTCGATCCTTCTGGCGCTGCTCTTCCTTCTGAACGGCGGGATGAAGGTCGCCGGGATGATGGTCGATCAGTTCGCCATGTGGGGGTATCCCGCCTGGTTCCAGTACCTGATCGGCGTCGCCGAAGTGCTGGCGGGGGTCGCGTTCCTGCGGCAGAGCACGCGGTTCCTGGCGGCCGTCGCCGTGATCCCGATCATGGCGGGCGCGATCTACACCCTCGTGAGGGCGGGCACGGCGGCGAATTCCGTGGTCCCGGCCGTGGCGCTGCTGCTCGCGCTCTTCGTCGCGAAGAAGTCGCGGTAGAAACCGCCGCGGCTCGGCGCGGACGTTCCCGCGGGAACGTTTCCGCGCCGCCGGGCACAGGCGGTCGTCGAGCCCGGACCCGACCCGGCTAGGGGGTGTCGCCGGACTCCAGTAGCTGATCCCCGGCGAGCCGGACGACGCGGACGCGCTGAATGTCGAGTTCGTCCCGGTCGATGTAGGCCAGCAGGCCTCCCGGGCCGAAGGCGGCAGGGATCCGGAGTGCGTCGGGGGCGATGGTGCCGAAGTACTGCCCGTCCGCGGTGAGAATGTCCGTGGGACCGGGCTCTCCCATCAGGGCCGAGCGCTGGACCCAGATGCGGTCGCTCCAGTCCACGGCCAGTCTCGAGATGACCGGGACCTCCTCCGGGAAGGCCATGTTCTCGATCCGATCTTCCCGCATGCGGCGCATCGCGTCCGGGTCGGGACCGCTCGCCCCCCGGCCCCCGAGGGCCGCTCCCGCCGAAACCGTGCCCGAGATGATGATACTGGTCGCTCCTCCGCCCCCTCCGCCTCCGCTTCCGCCTTCCGCCAGGGCGGCGAGCCGGCGGTCACGCTCCGCGTCCCGGATCTCGTCGGTCACGGCGACCGGCGGGATGGGCCGCTCGAGCGTGCCCGTCGCCTCCCCCGAGCCATCGAGGATCTTGACCCGATAGCCGACCGAATCGGCCAGGACGACGCGGCCATCCCGGAGTACGCCGAAGCTCAGGGGAAGGGGGAAGGCCTCCATCCCCGACATGATGATCCGCATGTCTCCGGCCTGCGCGTCGGTGTCCTCGACGGGCGGCCCTGCCCAGGCCGAGTGGAATTCGTCCTGCGTCCCGTCGAGCCGGAACCGTCCGATGGGTCGGCCTTCCGGCTCCTCCTCTTCCTCCTCTTCTCCCATGAGCGCCCCAAAAGATCGGCCGATGATCCCCGCGGAGAGGAGGCTGTGGTCCGGCATGGCGAACATCCGAGGGCCGGGCATCCCGGTCTGGAAGGTGAAACCGGCCTCCTGGAGTGATTCACCCTCGCGGCTGAAGACCCTTATCCCCCGATTCATGTCGTTGACGGCGATGCGCCCATCGCCGAGCACCGCCAGGCCCACCG
Organism: Candidatus Palauibacter sp.; assembly: GCF_965216145.1. Lineage (GTDB taxonomy): Bacteria > Gemmatimonadota > Gemmatimonadetes > Palauibacterales > Palauibacteraceae > Palauibacter. Next base: position 3,726,569 of record NZ_OZ244149.1, on the reverse strand, counting down.
CCTGGTTGAGTTCCCCGGGTCCCTCGCCCTTGTTGGAGATGGCACGGACGAACTGACCGGCCGGATCGACGACGACGACGTGGCCGGCGTCATTGTCGAGGATGAAGAGCGAGCCGTCCTCCCCGAAGGCGACGCCCCTCACGCTGCCGAACATCTCCCACGCGGCGCCATCCAATACACCCACGGTGTAGACCTCCTCCACGCCGGGCTGGAGGGGGATGTCGGGGCTGTCGAGCCCGGCGGTGGCGGGATCCCCGTCCCCGCCGCAACCAGCGGCAGCAAGCGGAGAGGCGATAAGGATGACGTGACGCGTGCGGTTGCGGATGTTGCGCATGAGGCTTCCTTCCATGTGACGGGGGCGACGCCGGTGACGGCGACGAATCCGGGCGCGGGCCGGACATCGGCTGTGACAGTGGAGGCCGGGGAAACGGTTGTCCACGGCCGGCATCATGGAGCGCCCTCCTACAGTTCGCCCGCCGCGAGCCGGACCACGCGGACGCGCTGGACGCCGAGTTCATCGGTCTCAATGTAGGCCAGCAGGCCGCCCGGCCCGAACGCAGCTGGGATCCGCGGGCCCTCGGGCGCGATCGTTCCCAGGTAGCGTCCATCTGCGGTGAGAATGTCGGTGGGACCCGATTCGCCGGGAAGCGCCGTGCGCTGGACCCAGATCCGGTCGCTCCAGTCCACGGCGATCCTCGCGATGACCGGCACTTCCTCGGGGAACACCATGTTTCCGACCTGCCGCCGGTACGTGTCGCGCAGGGACGCTTCCAGGGCCGCTGGATCGGGTGGACCGGAGGATCCGCTCGGGGGCCGGATGAACACCGTGGAAATGCCCTCCATAAGCACGTCCTGGGACACTTCCTCGGAATCCAGCAACGCAAGCCGCCGTTCGCGTTCGGCATCGCGGACCCGTGGTGTGACCTCGGCCGGAACCAGAGGGCGCTCGAACGTGGTGACCGATTCTCCTGCCGGGCCAGCCGGGGCGAGGATCTTGATCCGGTATCCGACCGAGTCGACGATGACGACTCGGCCATCCCGCAGCGCGCCAAGTTCGAGCGGAGGCGGAAAAGCCTGGATCGGGCGCATCTGCAGGAAGATCGCCCCGGATTCCAGGTCTTCGAGTCGTGTGTCGTCAATCGGAGGGCCGGGCCAGGCCCCGTAGAGCAGCTCGCCGCTCCCGTCAGGTCGGAAGCGCATGATGGGCCGGATTTCGCCGGATCCATCCTCCTCCACGGAGCGGCGAAAGACCTCTGCCGTCACGACGCTATGGTCGGGAAGCGCATGGAAGGGGGCCCCCGGGATCCCCTCCTCGGTCGCGAATCGGATCCCTTCCAGGAAAGCGCCGTCGCGACTGAACAGCTGCAGCCTGACCTTCGCGTAGTCCATGACGCCGATTCGTCCGTCGGAAAACACGGCCAGACCTTCGGGCAGGCCCAACTCCCCGGGTCCCTCGCCCTCGTTCGAGACTGTCCGCACATACCGGCCCGCAGTGTCGACTACGACGATGTGCCCGGCCCCCTCGTCGAGGATGAACAGGGTACCGTCGGCATCGAACGCGAGGCTCGATACGCTCCCGAAGGTCTCCCACGGTTCGCCCACGACGGCGCCCACGGTGTAGACGGCCTCCACGGCTGGCTCGATGGAGAAATCGGGACTGTCGAGCCCTGCCGAACCAGGCGAACCATCGCCGGAATCGACCCCGCATCCGGCGCAGAGGAGTATCGCGGCCAGACCCACCCGAGGGGCTGGGTCCATGGCTGGCAGACCGCGGGAGGGATCAAGCAACCGCATGGGCTCCGCTCCATGGCTGAATCGTGCGACAGTCGGCAATCGCGGGATGGAGCAGAAGTTACTATTCAACTAGTAGCACGAAAAGTCCCACGACGGGATCCTACCGTCCGCTCTCCAGGAGTCTGCCATCGGCGAGGCGGATGACCCGGACGCGCTGGACGTCGAAGTCGTCCCGTTCGACGTACGCCAGCAGCCCGTCCGGTCCAAAGGCGGCAGGGATTCGCAGGCCATCCGAGGGGATGGTGCCGAGGTATCGCCCGTCCGCCGTGAGGACATCCGTCGGGCCGGTCTCGCCCGCAAGCGCCGTTCGCTGAACCCAGATGCGGTCGCTGCGGTCCACGGCGATGCTCGCGATGACCGGAATCTCCTCGGGAAATATCATAGCGCGGATGCGATCTTCCGCCCGGCGCATTGCCTCCCGCATCGCGTCCCGCATCGCCTCCGGACTGACATCGCCGGGGCGCCCGCCGACTTGCTGGACGGATACGGGCACGCTCCCATCCTGCGATCTCAGCGCAGCGATCCGCCGAGCGCGCTCCGCCGTGCGTACCTGCTCGGTCACGCCGATCGGCGTCAGGGGGCGTTCAAGGACGTCCATCACCCGACCCGACGAATCCAGAAGCTTGATCCGATATCCGATCGAATCGACCAGCGCGATGCGGCCATCCCGGAGCACACCGAGGCTCAAGGGCGGACGGAACGCCTCCATCGGACTCGCCACGACCCTGGCCACCCGCTCCCTCGCCCCGCTCTCGAGCGCCGCTGGAGGCGGGTCGTCCCAGGCGGCGTAGAATACCTTGCGGGTCCCGTCGAGACGGAAGCGCGTGATCGGCCGACCCTCGTCCGCTCCAATCATGGTGGAGACCGAGACCCCGATCAGTTCGGGTGAGAGGAGGCTGTGGTCCGGCAGGGCGTAGGTCGGCGATCCGGGCATGCCCTCGGCGACGCTGAACGGGACGGCATCCAGAAAGTCACCGTCACGGCTGAAGAGCTGCAGGCCCCGCTTCGCGAGATCGTTGACGCCGATCCGGCCGTCGCGGAAGACAACAAGTGCGATCGGCTGGCCAAGCTCGCCGGGCCCTTCCCCATTGCGCGAGATCGTTCGGACGAAGTCGCCGGCGGAATCGATGACCACGATGTGCCCGGCGAGGTCATCGAGGATGAACAGCGTGCCGTCGGCGTCGAATGTGACATCCGAGATGTGGCCGAACATCTCCCACGCGGCGCCTTCGACCACTCCGACAGTGAAGATTGTTTCGACAGCGGGGGAGATGGGCCTGTCAGTGTCGGCGACCTGCGCCGCGACGGGGCCGCCGCCCGGGCCCGCTGCGGCGAGCGAGAGCGCGACCAAGGCCACCCGACAGATGCGGCCGTGAGCAGAATGCATGGTGCCACCTCACCGGACAGGGGCGACCTCGACGCCCGGAAGGATCTCCCGGCACCGGTCGGACGTTTCTGGGACAGACGAAGCTGCGTGGTTGGTTGTCCTTGATCCGCTAGAGGCGGCGGGCTAACGCGTCTTTCCGAGTTCGAGTCCGGGGATGAGCGCCGGTGTGCGCGCCTGGTAGTCGCGATAGGCGGGGTACTTCGCCGCGGAGATCGACTCGGTGAGTCGCATCGACGGGATGAGCAACGCCGTGAGCAGGATGAAGCCCAAACCCGTCCAGTGGATCCACTCCCCGGAGGCCGAGACGGCGAACAGGTAGAGAACCCACCACATGCCCAACTCGCAGGAGTAGTTCGGATGGCGGCAATAGCGGAACAGCCCGGACGTCATGAAGGGTTGTGCGACCTCTTCCCCGGCCGCGATCCGCCGTTTCTTGTCCTGCTGGAAGCGCCACATCTGCTCGTCGGCCACGGCTTCGCCGACAAACAGGGCGAGGAACAACGCGGCTGTCGTGAAATCCAGCCAGCCGAGCGGGGTCTCGCTCCACTGCGCGGCCTGGTGCACCGGGGAGGTGAACAGCCAGATCAGCAGCATCTGCCCGAAGCTGACGAAGGTGACGTTGAGAAGCTGAAACCTGACCGGCCCGAGCTTCTCCCGGACGGCAATCCATCGGTAGTCCTCGTGACCCGGCCGGAAGGCCCCCTTACGCACGGCGTTGAAGGTCAGGCGCGCCGCCCAGAGGACGATGAGCAGGGTCACCAGGTTCACGCGCCGCGAGCCGAAACCCAGCGCGGCGGCCACCATCACGCAGTACACGGGAGGACACAGCGTCCACAGGCGGTCCACCCAGGAGTAGTCGCGCGTCAGGACCGACACGAGCCACGCCAGGGCGGCGAGGATCAGGCACAGGTCGAGAGCGGTGCCGAACGGTGTCCCCGTCAACGGGTGTGGGATCAAGTTCACGTTCGGCTCCCGCTCACGTCGCGCTCACGTCGCGCTCAGGCGGCGGACGAGCGCTTGCAGCTGCTCGGCGACCGCCTGTACCTCCTCCTGAAGTTCCTCGTGGCGGGCGTAGGCGTCTGCGCCCGGGGCCTGGTCGGCCCGGGACGTCATGCCGCCGAGGTAGTTGAGCTGGCTCAGCAGCATGGGGCGCGGATAGCTGCCGTCGGCATCGTTCACCTGGGCGTCCAGCGCATCGAGGTCCGCCGCCAGTTCGTCGAGCGTGCGGTTCCGCGCGCCGCCCGCGTCCGCGCGGGCCTCCTCCAGCCGCTCCCGAAAGTCGTCGATGCCGTTCGCGACCTCTCGGGCCGCCGCCTGCGTCTCCCGCACGGCGAGGTTGAAGCGGTACTGCTCCTCGAGGTCGGCGACGGTCACTCCCTCGGCCGCGACCCGCGGATCGATCCGCAGTTCGAGCCCGGTCTCGGCCGTCACGTTCCCCGCCGAGAGGCGAACCGTGTAGTTGCCCGGCGGCACGATCGGCCCGCCGCGGCCCTCTCCCTGCGAGCGCATGTCCCAGCGCAGCCGGTGCATGCCGGGGGCGCTCGAGACCGCAGCCATGCCGCCGCCGCGTGGGGCCATGCGCTGCATCGCCGGCCCTCCCGCCCGGCCCGCGCCGCCGCCCGCGCCGCTGGCATACGAACGGATCACGTCACCGTCCGCGTCGAGGACCTCGATCTGCACCGCCTCGTCCGGGCCCGGATCGGGTGAGATCCAGTAGTTGATGTCCGCGCCGCCGCCGCGATACTGAGGCCGCGCCGTGTTTGAGGACCACTCGAAGCCCGAGTTCCGTCCCGGTCGCGTCCGGTACTGCGGCCGCCCATCGAACAGATGGACCGAGCCCGCCCCGGCGACCGCCCCGTCCGCCTCGATCTCGTGCAGCGGCGTGAGGTCATCGAGTACCCAGAACCCGCGGCCCATGGTCGAGAGCGCCAGGTCCTGGCGGTACACCTCGATGTCCGTCACCGGCGTGACCGGAAGGTCGAGCTGGAACGACTGCCACGTCGCCCCGTCGTCGAACGAGATGAAGAGCCCGAACTCCGTCCCCGCGTAGAGGAGCCCCTCGCGGTCCGGATCCTCGCGCACGACCCGCACCGGGAAGTCGGCCGGAATCCCGTTCGTCCCGTCGGTCAGTAGCGTCCACGTCTCCCCCGCGTCCTCCGTGCGGTAGACGTAGGGCCGAAAGTCGCCGAGCAGGAGACGGTAGCCCGCCACGTACACCTTGTCCGGGTCGTGGCGCGAGATGTCGATCGAGTTCATGCGGCCCTCCGCCGGCATGTCCGGCGGCGTCACGTTCTCCCACGACTCCCCGCCGTCGAGCGTCACGTACACCGGGCCATCGTTCGCGCCGGTCCAGATCACGTCGGGGTCGTGCGGCGAAGCCTCGATCACGTACAGCGTGGAGTAGTGTTCCTCGCCCGTCGCGTCGCGCGTGATCGGCCCGCCCGACACCATCTGCCGGTCGGGGCGGAACGCGGTGAGGTCGGGAGAGATCTGATCCCAGGTGCGGCCGCCGTTCGTCGTGCGATGCACGTACTGGGAGCCGTGGAAGACCAGATCCGGGTCGTGCGGCGAGACCTCGATGGGCACGACGCGCTGGAACCGGTAGGGCAGGTTGGCGGGGTTCGTTCCGTAGATGTTCACCGCGCCGACGTAGTACTGCTGCTCCTGCCCCGTGCGCTGGTTGTAGACGCCGAAGCGCCCTTTGCAGTTCGCGTAGACGATGTCCGGGTCACCCGGCTTGGGCACGGCGGGTCCCGTCTCGCAGCCCCCCGGCGAGCGCCAGTAGGCGTCCGGACCGCCCGGGGCCGACAACGACGGCTGCCGGCTGGGCACCGAGACCGTATAGGAGTCGTCCTGCTGGCCCGCGTAGAGCCAGTACGGGAAGCGGTCGTCCACATCGACCTGATAGAGTTCCGCCGTGGGCTGGTTGTTGACCGGCGACCACGTCTGGCCGCCATCCAGCGTCACGACCCCGCCGCCGTCGCTCCCGTGGGCCATGATCCGCGAGTCGTCCGGGTTGATCCACAGGTCGTGATCATCCCCGTGCACGTTCGGGATCGTACTGAAGGTGCGGCCCCCGTCCGTCGACTTCCAGGTGGACAGATTCAGGACATAAACGACGTCGCCGTCCGTCGGGTCCGCCGTGATATTCGTGAAATAGAACGGCCGGTGCATGAGCTGGTTGCGCGGGTCGTCGTTGATCAGCTCCCACGTCTCGCCCGCGTCATCCGAGCGGTACAGTCCCTCGATCGGCTCGGGCGCCTCGACCAGCGCATAGACGCGATCCGGCATGTCCGCCGACACGGAGAAGTCCACCTTGCCGATGAGTCCGTCCGGGAGCCCCGCCGTGATCCGACGCCACGTGTCGCCCCCGTCCGTCGTCTTCCAGATCCCGTCTTCGTCGCTGGCTCCCGAGATGATCGACCAGGGACGCCGCTGGGCCCGCCACATGCCGGCGTAGATGACGTTGGGGTCCGCTGGATGGAACTCGAGGTCCACCGCCCCCACCGAGTCTGACGCGAACAGGATGCGCTCCCAGTCGAGGCCTCCGTTCGAAGACCGATAGACGCCTCTCGTATCACTGTTCCTGAACGGGTTGCCGATCGCTGCCGCATAGACGAGGTCGGGGTTGTTCGGGTGGGCCTTCACGGAACCGATCTGGCCCGCGTCCTCGAGTCCGATGTGGTCCCATGTCTCGCCCGCGTCCGTGGACCTGTAGACGCCCTTGCCGATGATGATGTTCGAGCGGATACCGTCCGAACCCGTCCCCACATAGATGATATTCGGGTCCGAGTCGGCCACCTCGATGTGTCCGATGGAGGGGGAGGCAAAATATCCGTCGGAGATATTCTCCCAGCTCATCCCATAGTTCGTCGTCTTCCACACGCCGCCGCCGGTCGCCCCCTGGTAGAAGGTGTGGGGGTGGGAGCGATGGCCCTCGACCGCCGTGACCCGCCCGCCGCGCGAGGGGCCCACGAAACGGAACGAGAGGCCGCCGAAGAGGCTCGGGTCCACGATGTCTGCGGTCGGGGCCGGCGCCTGGACGCCGGCCGGGAGCCCGCTCTCGTCCGGGAGGGCGCCGCCGGCCGCGCCGTCCTGCGCGGCGAGGGACGACGCGGGGACGACGAGCGCCCCGGGCACGAGGAGAGAGACGAGAAGGGCCCGTGTGCCGGGAACTTGAACGGGGAATCGCATGGTTACTCCTGGTTTCTTTCCGTGTTTCTTTCCGTCGGCCGGGCGGTCAGCGCGCCTTGACGAGCGCTTCGCCGGCCAGAGCGTCCGTGAAACGGCCCGCGTCGATCGCGAGCGTGCCGTTCACGAGGGCGTATTCGACCCCTTCGGCGAGGCCGTGCGGGTCTTCGTAGGTGGCGGTGTCGCGGAACCCGTCGAGGTCCACGACGAGGATGTCCGCGAACGCGCCGGGTTCGAGGACGCCGCGACCCTCGATCCCGTAGAGCCGGGCGGGGAGCGCGGTCATCGCATGAATCGCCTGCTCGAGCGTCGTGATGCCTTCCTCCAGGACGTACTTCCGGATCCGGCGCGGGAAGGCCCCGAACCCGCGCGGGTGCGGGTGTCCCTCGCCCGGCACCCACAGGGAGCCGTCGGACGAGGTCATCATCCACGGCTGCGTCATGAAACGCTCGATGTCCTCGTCGTTCATGTTGAAGGAGGTGAGGCCGGTGCCGCCGCCTCCGTCGCGTGCCTCGACGAGGAGGGCGAGCGCGGTTTCGACCGCGTCCGTGCCGCCATCATCCGCCACATCCTGGAGCGTCCGGCCGCCGTGCGGTCCACCCTGCAGCATGAGCCGGTCCGCGCCGCCCCGCCGGTCGAGGTTCTCCCACATGTCCGCGACGAGGCGGGTTCGCTCCGCCGGGTTCTGCATGCGGGTGTAGAGGGCGCCGTCGTCGCCCGCGAGCGCCCAGCGCGGGACGAGAGCGCCCACGATGCTCGTGCCTGAAGCCTCGTAGGGATACTGGTCCGCGTAGACGGCGAGACCTTCGGCCCGGGCGGCCTCGATGTGGCGGACGACGTCGGCGGACTGGCCCCACACCCGGGGCCCGAGCGCCTTGATGTGCGTGACGACGCCGGTGATCCCGGAGCCGCGCGAGATCTCGATGACTTCGTCCACGGCGCCGAGCAGGCCGATCGAGTAGTCCGACTCGTCGCGGATGTGGCTCTGGTACACGCCCCCAAACTCCGCCGCCACCTTCGCGAGTTCGATGACCTCGCCCGTGGGGGCGTACGAGCCGGGGGAATAGTAGAGGCCGGAGGAGAGTCCGAAGGCGCCCCCGCTCATCCCGTCGAGGACGACCGCCCGCATGCGGTCGAGTTCCTCCGACGTGGCTTCGCGCGCCTGCATCCCGAGTACCGCGCGACGGACGCTGCCGTGGCCGACGAACTGCCCCACGTTGAGTCCGACGCCGGGGTCCCGGATCCGCGCTCGCTGGTCCGCGAGGTCGACCGTGCCACCCCCATCGGGGTTGACGAAGATCGTCGTGATGCCCTGCGCGAGGAGGGGACGCGCAGTCCGGAGTTCGTCCCGCAGGAGCGCCGGCATGGCGTGCGAATGCGTGTCGATGAAGCCGGGGAAGACGTGTCGGCCGGTCGCGTCGATCACCCGGTCCGCGGTGGACTGCCCCAGGTCGCCCACGGCGGCGATCCGGCCCCCATCGACCGCGACATCGTCGGCTCGGGCCTGTCCGCCGGAGCCATCGACCAGGATGCCGCCGCGGATGATGAGGTCGTAGCTCTGCGCCGCGGCGGGCCGGGCCAGCGACACCGGTCCGGCGGAGAGGGCCGCGGCGGCGAAGAGGGCGCTGAACGCCCGGCCGGCGTGGCGGGACGAGATCGGGAAAAGCATGTTGTAGCGCATGCAGTCGAATCTGTCGGCCCGGATGGGAACCGCACAAGCAAAGCCCACGCAGGCACGCTCATCGGAGGCACTCATGCGCTGGTATCGTCTTCCGCTCTCGCCCCTCGCCCACGCCGGACACCCGGCCGCCGCCGGACACCCCGTCGCAGGCCTCTCGATCGCCGGACTCGTGGCCGCGGTCTTCCTCGCGGCCGGACTCGCGCTCGCGAAGCCGGCGGCGCTCGAGGCCCAGGCGTTCGAGGACGCGCGCGGGGACATGTCCATCGCCCTCGCCGGCGACGCGATCATCTCGCGGAAGATGTCTCCCTACCGGGAGCCCGAGTTCCTCGCGCTGCGCGACATCATCCGGAACGCGACCGCCGCGTTCGTGAACCTCGAGATCCTCTTCCACGACTACGAGGACGACGTGATCCCTGCCGCGGCGAGCGGCGGCACCTACATGCGGGCGGAGCCGGAGATCGCGCACGAACTCGCCTGGTTCGGTTTCGACATGGTGAGTATCGCGAACAACCACACGATGGATTTCGGCGCCGGCGGGGCGCGGCGCACGGTGGAGGCGACCGAGGCGGCGGGCCTCGCGATCGCGGGCTTCGGCGAGAACCTCGCGGAGGCGCGGGCCCCGGCCTACGTCGACACGCCCGGCGGCCGGGTCGCGCTGATCTCGATCGCCTCGACCTTCAACGACGCCATGCGGGCCGGCCACCAGCGCCCGGACATGCGCGGGCGTCCGGGGCTGAGCCCGATCCGCTACGAACGGCACGTGACCGTGACGGCGGACCAGATGGCGGGCCTCCGCGACGCGCTCTCGGCGGCGGGGCGGGGCGGCGGCTCCGGACCGAGACTGAACTTCGGCGGCATGACGTTCATGGTGGGCGACAAGCCGGGCGTGAAGACGGTGCCGCACGCCGGGGACCTGGCGGAGATCGTCGAGGTCGTGAAGGAAGCGCAGCGCCAGGCCGAGTGGGTCATCGTCACGAGCCACACGCACGAGGGCGCGGACCGGCGCGAGGTACCGGCCGACTTCATCGTCGAGGCGGCGCGGGCGTTCATCGACGCGGGCGCGGACATGTTCGTGGGCCACGGCCCCCACATCCTGCGCGCGGTCGAACTCTACCAGGGCAAGCCGATCTTCTATTCGCTGGCGAACTTCGCCATGCAGAACGAGACGATCGAGTTCCAGCCACAGGACAACTACGAGGCCCAGGGGCTGGGGTACGAGGATCTTCCGGGCAAGTTCCAGGATGTGCGGATCGAGCGCGCCGGCGCGTCTTCGTTCCCGGCGGGGAAGGGGTTCTGGGAGAGCGTCGTCCCCTACGTCGAGTACGAGGGCGGGAAGCTGAAGGAGATCAAGCTCTACCCGATCACCATGGGCTGGCAGTTGCCGCGGCCGGTGCGCGGGCGACCGATGTTGGCCGACGACGCGCTCGGAAAGGAGATCCTCGAGGGTCTGGCGCAGCTCTCCGCCGAGTTCGGGACGACGATGACGATCGAGAACGGCGTCGGCGTGATCCGGCCCTGACACTAGGAACCGGCGCCCAGGAACCATGGGAGGATCCGAACGCCGCCGAGATCGAAGTCCTCCGTTCCGCCGTGGACCAGCACGCCGCCCTGATTCGGGTTGGAGGGAATCGAGGTCCACCACTGCAGCGACGAGATGGCGTCCGGGGGCACCGTTCGTCCGGACTTGACTTCCACGGGAATAAGGCGGCTGCCCGCGTCGATCAGGATGTCGATCTCGTGGCCTGTCGCGTCGCGCCAGAAATACAGATTCGGATCGCGGCGCCTGGCGGCGCTGGCCTTGACGAGTTCCGCGACGACGAAGGACTCGAAGATGGCGCCTCGCAGCGGATGTCTCTCGAGCGTCGCCGCATCTTCGATGCCCAGCAGATAGCACACCAGCCCGGGATCGAGAAAGTGAAGTCGCGGACGCTTGCGCAGTCGCTTGCGGTAGCTCGCGTGATGCGGTGGCAGCGTTGTCGCGACGTACCCGATCTCGAGGGCGGTGAGCCATCGTCGGGCGGTCTGATGCGTGACGCCCGCATCGGCGGCCAACCCGCTGAGGTTGAGTTCGGTGGCGGTACGAGCCGCCGCAAGCCGCACGAACGTCTCAAACGTCCTCAGATCAAGAACCTGGGTGACCTCGCGAAGATCGCGCTCGACGTACGTTCGGAAGTAGTCCGCCATCCATTCGCGCGGCGAAAGGCCTCGGTCGTGTACCGCCGGATAGAAGCCGGTCAGGAGCGTCGCCCATGGATCCAGTTCCGACAGCCGCTGCGCCACCGCTGGCGCCAGGGCCGCGCCGCGTCGATCCAGTTCGCTCGGGTCCAGTGCCGGGAACCCGTACAGTTCGGCGAGCGAGAACGGCAGAAGCAGCAGGAGCGCGGTTCGGCCCGCCAGCGTCTGCGACACGGATTTCATGAGCAGGATGTTCTGCGACCCGGTGACGATAAACCGGCCGGGTCGCCCCTCCTCGTCCACGAGTCCCTGCACATACGACAGCAGTTCGGGAGCCCGCTGGATCTCGTCAAGGATCATGCGGTCCCCCTGCGCCAGAAACCCGCGGGGATCGGCGATGGCCCGCGCCCGCACGTCGGGCGCCTCGAGCGAGGCGTACCGGTATCCGGGAAAGACCGCTCGCACGAGCGTGGTCTTCCCGGATTGTCGGGGCCCGGTAACGGTGACGACGGGATACTGCTCCGCAGCCCTCCGAAGCGCGGGGGTCAGATGTCGCGGGATCATGGCGAGAGTCTGATGGTTGCGGCAGGTCGTGTCAAATTGATGACGCCATCATCAAAGTGGCACGATCGTGGATTTGTCTCGGCGTCAGACGGTGGCGGGCGAGATCTGCTTGCGGGGCGAGGGGTAGGCGCGCGGGGACGGCCGCACGCCGGTCGCGGCGAAGGACTCCGCCGCCTTGAGCGCCGCGAGGACGGGGTTGATGACGGGCACCCCGAGACGCTCGGAGAGGGTCCGGGAGACGTCCAGGAACCCCATCGTCATGCAGCCGAGCACGATCGTGTCGGCGCCCGCGCTCAGCGCCGCGTGCGCTTCGAGTTCCATCGTCTCGAGCACCTGATCCGCGCGTTGCCGAAGCTCGAGTACGGGCACGTCCACCGCCCGGATGTCCGCCACGAGCCCCTCGAGGCCATAACTCCGCATCTGGCGGCGGATCGCCGGCACGACCTCCTCGACCACGGTGATGATCGCGAAGCGCTGCCCCATCTGGGCGGCGGCAAGCGCCCCCGCCTGGCCGGGGCCGATGACGGGGAAGTCCACGAGTTCACGGGCGGGGGCGAGCCCGGGGTCCCCGAAACACCCGATGATCATCGCGTCGAAACCCTCCGCCTCCAGGCGGGGCGCGGCGTCGAGGATGCCCGGGACCGAGAGGTATTCCTCCGCCGACGACTCGACCGAAGCGGGACCCTTTTCCGTCTCCCGCACCACGGCTTTGGTTCCGGGGAAAGCGGCGGTGTTGAGGAAGGCCTCGCGGCGCACGAGTTCCTCCGGTCCGAGGGGGCCACGGGAGAGGGGTCCGGGAAGGAAGTAGACGATGCGCATGTTCGGATCCGTGGGCTTCAGACTTGTGGGCTTGTAAGACGGAATATGGGACGAAACACGAGACGGAACACGAGACGAAACATGGGACGGAACATGGCAGGATGGAACACGTCGGGATGACCGGCGTCCGCCTCGAAGCGAGGGACCTTGCCCTCCTTGAGGGAGAGGAGGGGGAGGGTGCGCGGCTCGCGATGTCGGTCGTGGCGCGGATGGCCGACGTGGTCAGGGCTCGGGAATTGCTGGACATCTCGGCGGCGCACATCGACTCGTCGCTCTACCAGGGGCCTGCCACGCTCGAGTTCGCGGAGCGGCTGGCGGAGGGCGGCGCGCGCGTCCGCGTGCCGGCGACGCTCAACGTGTCCGGAGTCGACGTGGGCGGGTGGCGCGACTGGGACGTGCCCTCGTCGTGGGCCGAGCCGGCCCGGCGCCAGATGGAGGCCTACGAGGCGATGGGGTGCGAGCCCACCTGGACGTGCGCGCCCTATCAGACGCAGCCCCGGCCCCGCTTCGGCGAGCAGATCGCGTGGGGCGAGTCGAGCGCGATCGTGTTCGCGAACTCGGTGCTGGGGGCGCACACGGAGCGCTATCCCGATCTGCTCGACATCTGCTGCGCGATCACGGGCCGGGCCCCGGCGGCTGGGCTCCATCTGACGGAAAACCGGGCCGGGGAAGTGCTCGTCGACCTCTCCGGCGTCCCGCGACGGCTGGCGGAGGAGTCCGCGCTGTACCCGGTACTGGGACACTGGATCGGGCTGCGCGTCGCAGGGTGGATCCCGGTGCTCGACGGGCTGCGGGCCCGCCCGGAGGAGGACGACCTCAAGGCGCTGGGGGCCGCGATGGCCTCATCCGGCGCGGTCGGACTGTTCCACTGGGTCGGGCTCACGCCCGAAGCGCCGGACCGGTCCGCAGCCTTCCAGGGGAGGGAAGCGGCGTCACGGCTGCGTCCGGGGCCCGAGGAGTTGCGCGCGGCACGGGACGAACTCGGTTCGGGGCTCTCCGACGCGGACGGTCTCGACCTCGTCGTGCTCGGGAGTCCGCACTTCTCGCTGTCCGAGTTTGCCGCTCTCGCGCGGCTGGTCGATGGTCGGCGGCGCCACCCGGGCGTGCGCCTGCTCATCACGACGGGGCGGGCGGTGCGCGCCCTGGCCGGGAAGGCCGGCTACCTCGACGCGATCGAGGCGTTCGGCGGCGAGCTGACGGTGGACACCTGTATCCTCACGACGCCCATGTTGCCGGACGGGATCCGTCGCCTGATGACGAACTCGGCCAAGTACGCGTGGTACACGCCGGGCCTGCTCGACCGCGCGATCGCCTTCGGGAGCCTGGCGGACTGCGTGGATTCGGCCATCGCCGGCCGCGTGACGCGGGACGACAGCGCCTGGTCCGCCGAGCCATGAACGACGGACCTGCCGCGACGGGCTCCGGTCCGCTGACCGGCCGAGCCCTCGTCCCGGGTGCTGCGGAAGGCGCCGTCCTCTACTCGTCGGAGCCGCTCAGCTTCTGGGGCGGCTACGACGCCGAGACCGGGGAGATCATCGACCGGCGCCATCCGCTGGCCGGCCGGAACGGAACCGGGCGCATCATGGCCATTCCGGCGACCCGCGGCTCCAGCACCACGACCGCTGTCCTCCTCGAGGCCATCCGCCGCGGCACGGCCCCCGCGGCGCTCCTGACCCGCGGGCCCGACACCTTCCTCGCGCTCGCCGCCATCGTGGCCGGGGAGCTCTACGACCGGGCTCCGCCCGTCGTGGCCCTCAGCCCGGGCGACTTCGACGCCCTCGGCGCCATCCCCCGCGCCCGCGTCGAAGCCACGGGCGTGGTCACTCCGCTCTGAGAGCCCCTCAGCGCCGGTAGTCGAGCGGCGGAGGGCGATCCCCGAGCAGCGCGGTGTACTCGAAGTCCGCGCCCCGGCGCTCCGCCAGTTCCTCCCACGCGGCGGCGATCACGTCCGGCGACTGGAACAGTTCGATCATCGTCCGGGCCAGCGTCTTGGCCGCGACCATCATCCCCTTCGTGCCGATGTCTGTCCCCCCGGCCGCCACCGCCTGCCAGCTGTGCGCCGAGGTCCCCGGCACCCAGGTGGCCGTCGACAGCCCCGCCGTCGGTACGACCCAGCTGATGTCCCCCACGTCCGTCGAGCCGCCGCCCACGCCCTCGACGCCAAAGTCCACGATTTCACCCTCGGAGCCCAGCGGCCGGGACGGGCCGCCCTCGAACGTGGCCTGGATCTGGCGGGCGAAAACTCGCTCCGCCTCCGTGTACTCCACGCCGCCGACCTTGCGGAGGTTCGCGTCCATCACCTGTCCCAGCGCGACGTTGGGCACGAGGTCGTACAGCCCGTGGATGACCTCGTACTCCATCTCCGTTCCCGTACCCATCGCCGCGCCCTCGGCCGCGCGCGCGACGCGCTCGAACAGCTCGAGCACCGTGGGGGCGTAGGGATGCCGCACGTAGTAGTAGACCTCGGCGAAGTCCGGCACGACGTTGGGCGCGAAGCCGCCATGCGTGATCACGTAGTGGATGCGCGTCTCCTGCGGGACGTGCTCGCGCATGAGGTTGACCATGTGGTTCATGGCCTCGACACCGTCGAGCGCGCTGCGCCCCCGCTCCGGCGCCCCCGCGGCGTGCGCGGAGTAGCCGCTGAAGCGGAACTTGGCGGACTTGTTGGCCAGCGAGCGTCCCGCCTGCGCGCTGTTTTGCGACCCGGGGTGCCAGTGCAGCGCGACGTCCACGTCGTCGAACAGGCCGTCCCGCACCATGTACACCTTGCCGGCGCCGCCCTCCTCGGCCGGCGTGCCGTAGAGCCGGATCGTTCCCTCGTGCCCACTTGCGTCGAGCCAGTCCTTCACGGCGATCGCCGCCGCCACGGAGCCGGTGCCGAACAGGTGGTGCCCGCAGGCGTGGCCCGCGCCCCCCTCGATGATGGGCGAGCGCTCGGGCACCGCGTCCTGCGAGATGCCCGGGAGGGCGTCGTACTCGGCCAGAAGCCCGATGATCGGCCCTCCGGAGCCGTAGGTCGCCACGAAAGCGGTGGGCATGCCCGCGACGCCGGACTCGATGGAGAATCCGGCGGCCTCGAGTTCGCCCTTCAGCAACGCCGAACTCTTCTCTTCCTGGTAGCCGACCTCGGCCCACTCCCAGATCTGCTGTGCGACGCCCGCGTAATGGTCGCGGCGGGCGTCGATCGCAGCGACCTGGGCGTCCTGAGCGGCGACAGTGGCGATCGGCAGAAGGGCGAAAAGCGCGGCGCCGAGAAGGGGGCGGCCAGAGAGGTGTCTGATCATGATCGGACGATGGGTGTGAATGAACATCGTTTCCGAACTCCTCGGTGAATTGGCGGGATCGAACGATCCGGGAAGCTGGGCCCGGAAAGCTCCGTTGGCCAGAGAAGGTCCCGCCCGCCTGCCGCTCAGCGCCTCCAGGCGGCGGCGTCCGGCAGGCCTCGGCTCACGAGCACCTCCAGACCCGCATCCCCTCCGAGCTCGGCTGCGCTGGCCCGAGCCAGAACATCGGCCGGCAGATCCCGCAGGAAGCCACGTATCTGACCACTGTCCGGGTTGCGGAGGATGACCATGGGGCGGTTCGTGTCCTGGTCCAGCGTCACTGAGCCCCCGAGGCCCGAGAGCGTGATGCTGGCCAGACTCGCCTCCCACGATGGCCGCGCCGGGACCGCGAAGGCGAAGCCCGAGCCGCCCTCGCCATCCGCCACCTCCGGCATGTCGAAGCGGAACGAAAACGCCTCCTCGCCGTTGGTCGTGAGGGCCGTGACCTCGTAGGCACCACCCGACCGCGGCAGGACGGACGGGGCGTCGATCACGAAGGTCGGTTCCAGGAAGGGTCTGCCGTCCGCACCGATCCCGCCCCACACGAGGAGCGACCGGGCCGCGGCCGCCATGGCCACGGCCGAGGCCCTCATCGCCTCAGCCAGACGATATCTGAGCGCCTTGGAGAAGCTGTAGGGGCCGATCCACCGGGGGCGACAATACGACATCAGATCGGGCGCCGATGGCCACACCAGCTTGCCGGCGTCGCGGGCGTCGTATCCCCAACCCCCGATCCGGCCGTTGCGCTCCGGAAACAAGGCATCGAGCTGACGGGGACCGCCACATGGGGCGTGCAGCAGACTGAAGTTGTGGCCTAGTTCGTGCGCCATCACGTCTGCGGTGGGTGTCGAGAAACTGGTCTTACCCGAAAGGTGCGCAATCCCCTGACTCAATCTGCCCGTAATCATTCCCATGGCGTACCCGCCGATACCCTCGGCCACCCGTATCGCGTCCGTCTCGGCCAGCAGCCCCGCGAAGCTCGTCGTCGAACTCCTCACCGGCTCGTGCGCCGTCACATTCAGCTCTGCGACCGGGAGCAGCGTCCGCGTCTCGAACAGGCGCTCGTGCCCCGCCGGATCCGTCGCCATGTCGGAAACGTACTCCAGGACTGCATGGTGCGGCGCGGCGCTCGACAGGAACGGGATCAGCGTCAGTTCGAGGGGCGGGAGTTCTCGGACATCGACCATCGAACGTCCGGTCTCGGGAATCCGCCGCGTCACGCCCAACTCCGAGGCCAGCGTTTCGTCAGGGTCGATCTCGATCACCATCTCCAGCCCCGGCTGGACGACTTCGGCGGGGACCGTGACGTTGGCCGAATTCGAAAGGCTACTCTCGTCGATTTCTCTCGGGATCGGGTTCGACTGGCCCGGGATGTTCACCACATGGGCCTCGGAACCCCCCAAGTAGAAGCTGGCGCGTACGGGCGGCATGCCGAGCTCGGTTCGCTCCGCCGTCACAAACACGCGCAGCAGCGCCGCCTCGCCCGCCACCAGCGGCACTGGGGAGGTGCTCGACTGTACTGCCTGGGTCAGGTAGGCCATCCCCCCGTCGACCGCGTCGCACAACGGTAGCCACCAATCGCGGACACCTTCCAGCCACTCCTGGAACGCGACGTCGGACGGCGCGCAAAGACCCGTCCCGCCCGCCTGGAGCCTGTCGAGCTCGTGCAGCGTCGTGAGGTTGGTGGGCACCGATCCTGACAGCCCTCGGTTGAACGCCAGATTCAGTTCCCGAAGGCTCGTCAATCCGCCAAGTTCCGCCGGGATCTGACCTTCGAGATCGTTGTGCTCCAGCTGCAGGCGCAATAGCCGCCCCATGTTGCCGATCTGCGGCGGGATCGAACCCGAGAGGTTGTTGTGCCGGAGACTCAGGTGCTGGAGGTCCGCGAGGTTCCCGATCTCGGGCGGGATCGGACCGGAGAGGTTGTTGTACGAGAGAGTGAGTTGCCTGAGGCTGGTGAGGTTCCCCAGAGCCGGCGGGATGGGTCCTGAGAGTCCGTTGTTCTCAAGGAAGACATGGGTCAGGCCGGTGAGACGCCCCAGTTCGGGCGGGATCGGCCCCCGCAGGTTGTTGGTGCCCATGTAGATTCCCAGGATGCGTCCCGAGTCATCGGCCGCGACCCCGAACCAGCGATTGAGCGGTTCTTCGGTCAACCAATTGGAGTTGTCCCTCCAATTGCTCCCGCCGGTCGCTTCGTAGAACGCCACCAGTACGTCGCGGTCCGAGAACGCACCGCACACTTTCCCAGTGCCCTGATGCGACTCGATCGCCCCCAGCCATGCCCCGAGGGAAACGTCGTTCGGCACGCAGAGATCCGTATCCGCATAGTGGAATTCGCTAAGGGGAAGGTTGGCTAGGGACAACGGCAGGGGGCCCGTGAGCGGATTGCCCGATACCCGAAGCTGCGACATGTACGCCAGCGTGCCGAGTGCCGCCGGCAGCCGACCCATGAGGCCGTTGTCGCCCAGGTCGAGCCTGCGGACATGTCCGAGCGAATCCGTGCGCACGCCGTGCCATGTCTCCACCGCGTCGTTCGACAGCCAGCCATCGGCGTTCGACCAGGCCCCGCCGCGGGTCGACTCGTACAGGGATTCGAGAACCGCCACGTCCGACTCATTGCAGAGTGGCCCCTCCAGGATCTCGAGCTTTCCCAGCCACGATACGAACTCCGCGCTCCCAGGCGCACAGAGGCCACGGTTGTCGTGGAATGTCAGACGCCTCATCCCATTGAGTCGCGCCAGGCGCCCGGGGAGAGGCCCGGTCAATTCGTTGTCCTGCAGGTAGAGACGCGACATGAGCGAAAAGCTCCCCAGTTCAGCAGGCACCGGACCGGTCAGGCTGTTGCCGTAGAGTTCGATCCATCCGAGCATGGGTGCGTTGCCGAGTTCTGGAGGGATGAACCCGGTCAGGCTGTTCCCTCCGAGCTGCAGGATGCCGAGCTCGGGAAGGTTCCCGAGTCCGGGCGGGATCGAGCCGGTGAGGTCGTTACTCTCGAGATTCAACTGCTGCAGGCGCGACAGCTTGCCGACCTCCGGCGGGATCGGGCCGGCCAGACTGTTGCTTGGTAGGTGGAGGATATTCAGACGGGGAATGTTTCCAAGTTCGGGCGGAATCGGCCCTGTCAGGTTGTTCGATCCCAGATACAGCCGTCGGACGCGCCCATGACTGTCCGTTCCGACGCCGTGCCAATCCTCGAGAGGCGCGTCGGTAAGCCAGTTTTCGTTGTTCGTCCAATTCGACCCGCCCGTCGCCTCGTAGAGTGCCCGCAGCATGTGTGGATCCGGCGTCCAGACCGTGATTTCCGCCCTCCCCGAAACCCGTCCCGTGGTCGCCGTAATCGTGGCGGTCCCCTCGGCGCGGGCGAAGACCAGCCCGGGGTCCGATTCGTAGACCCGAGCCACGGAGGGATCGCTCGAAGTCCACCGGAACACGGCACTGGCCATGGCATGGCCGTTTGCATCGAAGGCCTCAGCCGTCAGTTGCAGCCGGTCACCCCCGCCGATGGTGTCGGCGGCAGGCGACACGATGACCGTATCGACCTGCTGAGCGACCTCGATCACGACACTGTCCGTCGCGGACCCCGCCGCCGCCTCCACCCGGGTGTTTCCGTTCTCCACCGCGGTCACGAGGCCCGCAGAATCCACAGCGGCCACGGTCTCGTCCCTGCTCGTCCAGGCGACGACAGCGCCGGGGATGACCCTCCCCACCTGGTCGCGCACCTCCGCCAACAGCCGAATGGTGTCGCCCAGCGCCGTGAAATTCGTCCGCTCGGGGATCACGGTCACGATCGTCGGGACCAGAGCCATGACCAGGAGGTCGGCCTGTCCGGGCAGGCCGCCGGAGGTGGCAGTGATGACGGCCTCACCCGGGCCGACGGCCCTCGTGAGGCCCGCGGAGTCCACTCGAACCACGGACGTGTCGCTTGAGACCCAGTTGACCAGCGCTCCCGCCACCGGTTGGCCGTTCGCGTCCGTTACCCGCGCGGTGAAACGGAGCGTGTCGCCCACGAACAGAGTGTCGGCGGCCGGAGAGACCACGACGGAGGCCGCCGACTGCCCGACCCGCACCGACGCTCTGCCCGATACCTCGCCGGCCGTCGCCGAGATCCGCGTCTGCCCGTTACCCGTCGCCGTTACGAGTCCTGCGGAATCAACCGTGGCCACAGCGGTGTCCGCGCTCCCCCATGCGACCGGTATCACCGCAATGATCCGGTCGCGCTCGTCTAGGACCTGAGCCGTAAGACGGATCGTGTCCCCGAGAGCCATGAACTCGATCTCGGGCGGTGTGACGGTCACGGTCTTGACGATCGGGAGCGTGACGATCAGGCGGGCCCGGCCCGCCACTCCGCCGGACGTGGCCAGGATCTCCGCCCTTCCCGGGCCGACGGCGGTCGCCAGACCCGACCTGTCCACCTCGGCGACCGACGGGTCGCTCGAAGACCAGCCAGTCGTGGCGCCGGCCACTGGTTGCCCGTTCCCGTCCAGCGGTTCGGCGGTGAACCGAAGAGTGTCTCCGACGACCAGCGTGTCGGTCGTCGGCAACAGGCTGATGGACCGGACGATCTGGGATACCTCCACCGGGGCCGTCCCGGCGACGTTCCCCGCCGCGGCCGTCACGGTCGTGGACCCGTTGCCCCGCGACGTCACGAGCCCCGAGGCGTCGACCGTGGCCACCGATTCGTCCTCGATCGTCCACGCCACGGGGACGGTGGTCAGAATCTGTCCGCTGCGATTGCGGACCTGCGCGGTGAGTTGTGAAGTGGCGCCGAGGGCGCTGAACCGTGCCGAGGACGGCGTGATCGTCACCGTCGCGGGGAGTTGCGCGTCGGGCGGGTCGGGTCGAGGCGGAACCGGACCTGCGGTGCTGTCGCCGCACGCGAGACCAAAGGCCGTGCCAGCAAACAGCGCTGCAACGACGAAGCCTGCAGGGCGTCCGCGGAGCGTCGTGCGACGCTGTGACGAGTTCATCGGTGGCATGTCCATTCAAGCCGAAGATGCCCCGCCGAGATAGGCGCTGCCACACGAACCCTGTGACGCTCGAAGCCTTGCTTGTCCGGGAATCCACCCTCTGATAGCCTTGGGTCCGCGTTTTCCTCGAAGCAAATTGGGCTGGAGGGTGGAGGATGAAGTGCAGGCTGGGGCGGGAGGGCGCTCTCGATTCTCTCCGTAATATGGGTGCGGCCGCAGCTATCGGAATCGCGGCGGCCGCCATCCAACCGTGCTTTCCCTCACTCGCCGGGTTGTCCGCACAGGCTGATGAAGCGGCATCCGCCGGCGAGCCCGTTCAAGCCCTCCAGGAGGGACCGGATGCGGACTGGTCCTACAGCGCCGAACTGAGCCTTCTCTTCACCTCAGGAAACTCGACCGTGCGGACATTCGGCCTGGGTGGCGCAGCCCGACGAGACTGGGGTTCTGGCGAGTTGTCGTTCCGGGCGGGCGGCCTTCGCACCGAGTCGGGGACGACGCAGCGGATCGCCGTCGGCACCGAGGATGACTTCATGGTGACCGACTACTCCGACCCGAAGCCGACGGCCGAGAACTACTTCCTGCGAGGTGAGTTCGAGCGCTCGTTCTCGGATCACGTCCATCTCACGACCGGCGCGGGGTGGGAGAGAAACACCTTCTCGGGGTTCGAGAGCCGTTTCTCCCTGGTCACCGGCCTCGGCAACATGTGGATCGAGACCGAGACCACCCGGCTAAAGAGCGACTACGGGATCACGTTTACGGCCCAGAACGATGTGGTGGACGACCCCGACAAGAGTGCGAGCTTCGGCGGCGTCCGCGTCTCCACCAACTTCCGCCGCCGCCTCACGGAGACGGCCGACCTCGAGAGCACGCTGACGTTGGACGAGAATCTGACGGATGCGGCCGACCTGCGGGCCGATCTCGCCAACTCGCTCTCAGTGGACATCAACCATTCCCTGGCCGTCAAGACGGGCCTGCGACTCGTGTGGGACAACGTGCCGGCCCTGACGAATGCGCCGCTCGAGCAGCCCGCCGGCACCCCGACCGGCAAGATGGTACTCGTGCCCCGTCACAAGCTGGATTCGACCTTCACGATCGCCCTCGTCGCCAACTTCTAGTACCGGCTCGAGCGTCTATGGGCGGAGGCGGATCTCCGTGACCCGGTTGGTCACGCGCTGTCCGGCGGTCATGCCCCCGACGATGAAGGCGCGCCCGTCGGCGATGACGATGCCGCGGTGGTCCATGGTCGGCGTGTCGGGCGGCGGGAGGTCGACCCAGCCGCCGGCCGCGAGATCGAAGGCGAAGGCCCCGTCCCACGGTTCGGCCGGCCGACCGTCGTACCCCGTCCCGTTGTAGTTGTACGCGTTGTCCGATCCGCCGGCGAAGGCGACACGAGTCCCGACGGCGACGGCGGCCGCGCGATAGAGCCCCGGTCCGGGATGGTCCGACAGACGTTCCCAGCCGATGAGGGTGGGGTCGGCCGGGTCAATGCGGCCCAGCCACGAGGACGCCTCGAGGAGGAAGGCGCGGGGTTCCGCCTGGACGCGCGCGCCGTCGATGTAGACGATGGCGTCGCCCACAATGCCGCCGGCGTGCCCGAACACGGGCGGGCCCGGGATCGGCGTGGCCTGCGCCCAGGCGTCCCGCGCCGGATCGTAGATCTGGACGGCCGCCACATTGTCAGAATCGTGCCAGCCCGAGACGAGGAAGATCAGCGAGTCCCGCCACACGCCCGAGATCGCGTCGTCGACGGGGATGGGCATGGGAGCCGCCCGAGTCCAGCGTCCGGTCTCGGGGTCGAGCACGTCAACCTCGGGACGGGACTGCTCCCCGCCGTCCTCCGCGACGGTGTAACCGCCGAAGAGGAAGATCCTGCCGTCGAACGCCTGGGCCGTCGCGGCGAGGCGGCCCGGGCCGGGCGGGGGCTTGATCGCCCGCCACGCCGGACTTCCGAGGTCCCAGCGGAAGGAGGCGGTCGTCACCCCGGACCAGAGTTTCGTGGAGTCGATCCCGAGGAAGGAGAACACGGCCCACCCCGCGGACGTCTCGATGGCGGCGACCGCGTTGTTGGCCACCGACATGGGGAGCGGGGGCGGGAGCCGGTCCGGAAACGCCGTCCCGGAGCCCGCCGGAGCGTCCGGCCGGGCGCAACCGGCCGACACGGCGATGACGATTGCTCCGAGAGCCGGAACTCGGAGGGCGCGCGCCGTGAGTTTCACGCCGGGGAGGGGAAGAGCCCGAGTTGGTCCCGCGGTGCCTCGCCCGGCGGGGGCCGTCGGCCCCAGCCCTCCGCTCCCCGGATGGGCGCGTCGAGCGGTTCCGTGCAGGACGGGTCGTCGACGGCGACGCGGTTGACCCGGCGGCTGACCGCGAACACTTCAAGCGCCTCCGCGTCGAAGGATTGGAGCGGGTCCATGGTCCGCTCCGACATGTCGAGGTCGAGCCACATCTGCGCGCCCTCGCCCTCGATGATGACCGGCATCCGGTCGTGCAGCGGTTCGAGCAGTTCGTTCGCGTCCGTGGTGACGATCGTGCAGGAGCCGACCGGGCCGTCCGCCCCCCGCCAGATGTCCCACAGACCGGCGAGCACCATCGGCGTCCCGTCTCGTCGCCGGACGAAATACGGCTGCTTCACGCCGCCCTCGGCCCGCCACTCGTAGAAGCCGTCGGCGAGCACCGCGCAGCGGCGATCCAGGATCAGGTCCCGAAACGCGCGACGCGTTTCCAGCGATTCCGAGCGCGCATTGATCATCAGCGGGAGCGAGCCCGGGTCCTCGGCCCAGTTCGGGATCAGCCCCCAGCGGAGGGGTACGAGTTCACGGCCTCCGGCCCTCCGGCGCAGGGCGATGACCTCGTCGGTGGGCGCCACGTTGTAGCGGGGCGACCACTCGCCGAGCCGCGACGGGTCGGCCTCGAAGAACTCTGCCAGATCCGGGACCGGGGTCTGCAGGCTGAATCGTCCACACATGCGCGCAAACTAGTGGATCGATGGCCCCGTTGCGGGTCGTGGCGCGCTCCCCGACAATCCTCCCTGCCCGAAGCGACCACGGCCGCGACCCCCGGAACCGGACGGCCCAGGCATGAAGATCGCACTCGTCCAGCAGTCCGCCGCACCCGACCGCACCCGCAACCTCGAACGCGCGCTCGACGCGATGGGGCGCGCGGCGGCCGATGGGGCCGGGCTCGTCGCCTTCCCCGAACTCGCCATCGACCGTTTCTTCCCGCAGCGCCCTGACGACCCGGCGGCGGCGGATCTGGCGGAACCCATTCCCGGGCCCACCTCGGACCGGATCGCGGCCCGCGCGGCCCAACTCGGCCTCGTCACCGTCTTCAACCAGTACGAACTCGGGGTCGACGGCCGGTGCTACGACAGCACGCCGGTCTTCGACGCGGACGGCTCGCTGCTCGGCGTGACGCGCATGATGCACATCACGGAATACGCGTGCTTCCACGAGCAGCACTACTACGCGGAGGGGGACACCGACGCCCTCGTCTACGACACCGCGGTGGGCCGCGTGGGCGTGGCCATCTGCTACGACCGCCACTACCCGGAGTACATGCGGCGCCTGGGCGAACTCGGTGCCCAACTCGTCGTCATCCCCCAGGCCGGTGCGATCGGCGAATGGCCTGAGGGACTGTTCGAGGCCGAGGTGCGCGTGGCCGCGTTCCAGAACGGCTACTTCGCGGCCCTCTGCAACCGCGTCGGGGAGGAGCCGCGCCTCACCTTCGCCGGCGAGTCCTTCGTCGTCGATCCCGAGGGCGTGATCCTGGCGCGTGGCCCGGGACTCGAGGAGACGATCCTCTACGCCGACGTGGATCTCGCCCGTTGCGAGACGTCCACCGCGCGCCGCCTGTTCTGGCGCGACCGGCGCCCCGACGTATACGTGCGCTGGGCCGAGCGGTTCGCCGCCGCGTCCCTGCCCGGATCCTGACCGCCGTCCGCCCGCCCGTGGAACTCCTCGTCGTCGTGGCCGCCGTGGTCGGCCTCCTCGCGGTCGCCCACCTGTGTCTGCCGCGCCTGGCCCCCTTCTTCGTGTTCTATCCGGAGCCGCTGGAGCCGCACGAGACGCAGCCCCGCTACTGGGGATTCGTGGACGCCTCGGAGGTGTGGATCCCCACGGAGGACGGTCCGCGGCTACATGCCTGGTGGTTTCCCGCCGGCCGTGACGAACCCGGCCGAGGCGCCGCGATCTACTTCCACGGCAACGCCGGACACCTGGGCGATCGCGGCACGGTGGCGGCGGCGCTCTCGAATCTGAATCTCGATGTTCTGCTGCCGGACTACCGGGGCTACGGTGCGAGCGAGGGAAAGCCCTCGGAGGAGGGGCTGTACGCCGACGCGAGAGCCGCCTACCGCTGGCTCGTGGACGAGAAGGGGGTTGACCCGGGACGGCTGATTCTGTTTGGGAACTCGCTGGGGAGCGCCGTGGCCGCCGATCTGGCGATCGGCCGCCCCGTCGCCGGCGTCGTCCTGCTCGGCCCGTTCACGGACATCCCGGCCATCGCGCGGCACCGCCTGTCATGGCTGCCGGAGTGGTATCTGGACTGGCCGCGTCCTCGCTTCGACACGGTGGATCGGGCCTCCCGCATCGCGGCGCCCACCCTGGTCGGTGCGGGGGCGGACGATCGCGTGATTCCGCCTGGCCAGAGCCGCGAGGTGTTCGAGGCGCTCGGCGGACCGAGCCAATGGCTGGAACTCCCCGGCGTGGGACACAACGACATCTTCTCCCAGCAGGCGCTGTGGCAGGCCCTGCACCGCTTCACCCGAGAGGTCCTGGCCGACGGGACCCGGTCTCAGTAACGGTGCCCCTCGTGTCCCTCGAATCGGACCAGACGACCCGTCCAGATAGTTCAGCTGGACGAAAAAGATCCCCCGGCCGACCTACAGCCCCGGCAGGAGCCACGCCGCGGCGGCGGCGAGGTCGGGCACGATGTGAATCGGATCGGCGTCGTCGGGCAGGGGCTGCGCGTTGCGGTTGACCCACAGGACGGGAACCCCGAAGCCGGTCGCGGGGACGATGTCGTGGAACAGGCTCTGCGCCACATGGAGCCAGCGATCGAAGCCGGCGGCCCACTCCCGCCCGCGCTCGAAGTGCGGCGCGGCCGGCTTGTAACTCCGCAGTCTCTGCGCCGTCCCGAGGAGGGCGAACTCGATCTCGAAGTGTTCGAGCGTTCCCGCGAGCAGGTCGTCGTCGATGTTCGACAGGATGCCGAGTGTGACTCCGGCCCTGGCGAGCCGGGAGAGGGCGGGGTTCGTGTCGGGGAACGGCTGCCACGAGGGGATGCTGGCGGGAACGCGGGCGGCCGGAGCCTCCGAGGCGTCCCAGTCGTTCGCGCTCGCGACCTCGGCCGCGGTCTGGGTCAGCAGCTGCCGGTAGGGTCGGTAGTCGCTCGTCTTGAGGCGGTCCTGCGCCGCCAGGAACTCGCCCAGGAGCGCCTCGTCCGCCACCCCGGCGGCCTTGGGGTACGCGGCCCGCAGCGCGGCGAGAATCCCGGCTTCCCAGTCGATCAGGGTGCCGTAGCAGTCGAACGTGAGAAGCGTTCCCGGTCCCGCCGTTCCCTCGAACCCGCGCTCGAATCTGTTCACCGTCTCCCTCGGCTCCGCTATGTTGCGCGCATGAACGAAGGCGAGATCCTACCCGCCGCGGCGGGGGACGGCCACCAACGACCGCGGGCTGCCAACCCGTTCGAGGATCTTCGAGCCCGCACGGTGATTCCGTGGGTGATCCTCGGAACCATGGTCCTCGGCGTTGTCTTGTACGTCGTCGCGCTGCTGACACCCCTGGATTCAGGCGACCCGCGAACGTTCGAGGTCCTGTTCGGGCTCGCCCTCTATGGTGCCCTCGCGACGTGGATCGTCTGGGCCTGCCGCCGCTCGGACATTGGTCTCCGCCGACTTGTGGGCACGCTGCCTCGCGGGTACGGCGGGCTGTCCTGGGTCCGTTTGGCGGGCCTTCTGGTTGTCACGATGGCGTTCTCGATTGGATCGTGGCTCGTCTGGGCGTACGCGCTCTCGACGCTGGCCCCCGGGGTGCTCGAGTTTCTGCTCGAGGCCCTCAGCACCGAGTCCGACCCCGGTATTGGCTACCAGTTGGCGATGGCCGTGATCGCCGTCATCGCGGCACCCGTCCTGGAAGAAGCATTGTTCCGCGGGATTCTCGTCAACCGCTGGGGATATCGACGGGGGGTGCCCGCGGCCCTGATCGCATCCTCGATCGCCTTCGGGATCCTGCATGCGAACCCGTTCGGAATCGGTGTCGTGGGTCTCGTCGCGGCACTCCTCTACCTGAGGACTAGGACGCTGATTGTGCCCATCGTCTTTCACGCCACCAACAATCTCGTCGGGATAGTGGGGGAGTTCCTGTCGGACGCGAGTGGACCGCTCGATGTCGCCGCGGAGATCCAGGCAGCCCGGGACGACGTCGCCGTGGGCGTAATCCTCGTCGCGGTCTCCCTGCCCATCCTCGTCTGGTACATTGTCCGGCAGTGGCCGCCGCGCAATGCCGGGCTCCCGTACGCGGACCCGGATGAGGTCTGCGGACGGTGAGCGAAGCGGCCGGCCGAGACGCGTCGTCGCTTGAAAGCAGCGGATCCTCGTCCCGGGTTGCCAACCCTTTCGCCGGAGGGGAGCTCGACCGCGCGACCCACCTTCGAGCGGATCCAAAGTGGCTCGCCGACCGGAAGTCCGACCCCTCCTCGCGCCTCGTCCCCGTGTGGCGTTCGTGCAGCCTGGTGCGGGAGACGGCGCGAGATCTTGCCGAGGAAGCGGACGGCATGGCCTACGAGCCCGGATTCCTCCGACCCGCAGCGGCCGCCTTCTGCGCGGATCCGCGGGAAGACTGGATCTTCCTTGGTCTCGAGGGGGGCGGTGGGACACCCGACGATGGTCGCGCCCTGTTCGCGGCGGAGGTGCCGGACTCCAGCGAGCCGGCGTCTTCCGAGGCGCTCGACGGAGCCCTCGACGGGGCGGGCGAGTTCCTCGACCTCCGGGGAGTCGGGGCCATGCTGGGGCAGCGGGAGGGCTCGCTCCTGGCGTACGCCCGCGCGGTCGTCACGTGGAGCCGCCGGCACCGCTTCTGCGGGACGTGCGGGGCCCCGACCGAACCTCGGCAGGGCGGCCACGCGCGGCGCTGCGCGAGCGAGGCGTGCGGGGAAGAGCATTTCCCCCGCACCGACCCGGCCATCATCGTCCTCGTCACCGACGGCGACCGCTGTCTGCTGGGGCGAAAGGACATCTGGCCGGAGGGCGTCTACTCCACGCTGGCGGGCTTCGTGGAGCCGGGCGAGAGCCTCTCCGAGGCGGTCGTCCGCGAGGTCCGCGAAGAGTCCGGGATCGAGGTGGGCTCCATCCGGTATCGTTCGTCGCAGCCGTGGCCCTTCCCGGCGTCGCTGATGCTCGGCTTTCGGGCCGAGCGCGTGGGCGGCGAACTGAGCGTGGCGAGCCAGGAACTCGTCGACGCGCGCTGGTTCGAGCGCTCGGATTTCGCCCGCCGCCGCGAGATCGGGCTCCGGCTCCCGGGCCGCGTGTCCATCTCCCGCCGCCTCATCGAGGACTGGCTCGCCGGATAACGCGAATCAGGGGTTGCACATACCATGACCGACGAATCGAACCTGACCGATCCGATCGACCGGACGATCGAACTCGACGCCTCGCCCGCGCGCGTGTGGGTGGCGCTGGCCGATCCCGACGGACTGGCCGCGTGGTTCCCGGACCGAGTGGAGGGACTCGCGCCGGAAGAGGGGGCCGCGGGCTGGCTGGTGTGGGACAACCACGGTCGGTACGCGATCGCGGTCGAATGGATGGAGGCCGGGCGGCGACTCGTGTGGCGCTGGGCCCGGAAGCCCGAAACGCCCCTCGAGGGCGGCTACAACACGACCGTCGAGTGGACGCTCACCCAACGCGAGGGCGGCGGGACGATCCTGCGCCTGGTCGAGCGCGGTTTCCGGACCGAGAGCGACCGCCAGGACAATGTCGGCGGCTGGGAGCACGAACTCGGCGAACTGGTCGAAGCCCTCGCGGCCGGCTGACGCGGCCCCTCCAGCGGCCCGCTATGACTTCGGAATGTCCTTACCGGGATCCACGAAGGGTCGGGGCACGACCGTGGCGTCGCGTTCTCCGTCCGGCGTGGTGACGCTCAGGCGCGTGCCCAGTTCTCCCGAGGCGGCGGGCACCATGGCGTAGCCGATGTTCCGCCCGAGACGCGGCGAGTACACGGCGGAGGTCACGAAGCCCATCTCCTCTCCGTCCCGGCGCACGGACCAGCGGTCCATGTTGAGGTCGAGCGGGGCACCGGCGATCTCGATTCCGGCGAGGAGTCGCCGCGGCCCCTCCTCGGCGATCCGGGCCAGCGCTTCGCGGCCTATGAAATCTCCCTTCTGGTCGAAGTCGACCTGCCAGCCGAGCCCGACTTCGTAGGGGTTGGTGTCCAGCGTCATGTCGACGCCGTAGTTGAGGATGCCGGCTTCGATGCGGCGGATGTCCGACGGACCGGTGGGAGAAATCCCCAAGTCGCGTCCCGCTTCCATCACACGGTCCCAGAGTTCGACGCCCCGGGCCCCGTCCCTGAGGTAGATCTCGTAGCCCACCTCGCCGCTCCACCCCGTCCGGGTCACGATCACCGGGATGCCGTCGAGGTCGGTCTCCAGGAACCAGTAGTAGCGGAGCTGGAGGACGTCCTCCCCGAAAAGCCGGCGCACGACTTCCTTCGACTTCGGGCCCTGAACCTGCATGGGCGAGACATCCGGCTCGCATATCTCGACGTCGAGGCCGGAGTTGAGTGCGATGCCCTTCGCGTACAGCAGCACGTCGCTGTCCGCGAGCGCGAGCCAGAAGTGGTTCTCGGCCAGGCGCAGCAGTACGGGATCGTTCACGATGCCCCCATCCTCGGCCCCGATGAGGACGTACTTGCCCTGCCCGACGGCGCACTTCGACAGGTCCCTGGGGGTGAGCAGGTTCGTGAACTCGAAGGCGTCCGGCCCGGTGATCTCCACCTGCCGCTCGACGCTCACGTCCCACACCGTGACACCGGTCAGGAGCTTCTCGTATTCCGCGTGCAGGTCGTCGTAGCGGGTCGGGAGAAACATGTGGTTGTAGACCGTATAGCTCCGGCAGCCGGCTCGGAGCGTGGCCTCGAAATAGGGCGAGCGGCGGAGTCGGGCCCCGCGCTGTATCAAGGCCATGTCGAAGGTCTCGGTCATGAGGTCTCCCCTGGAATCACGGGTTGGGTCGGGCGGATGGGCGCACGGCGCGCAAATCATATGCGCCGACCCGAGTGCATGGCCAGTTTCCGCAGGCTGCGTTTCACGACATCCTCGGGGGGATCGTCCAGGTTCCCGGTGTAGACGCGAGACGCCAGTTTCCGGAGTCTCCCGGCCTTCACCGCCCGGGATACCTCCCGGCTGATGGCCGTATGGGACACGAAGGCTTCGGGAAATTCGCTTAGCACGCGGTTCATGGAACTATCTGTACGTTAGGGGTCCGCCAGATTCCGAAATGAGAATTATCGCAATATGAGGAGCCCAAAAAGCGAAAAAACTCGCTTTAGTGCAGTGCGAGTGAACCCGCTGGGCTCGCCGAGTAGCCCGCCCGGACACGTTCCCGCGGGAACGTCAGGGCCGAGTCGGGCCGGGTCAGGCGGCCGGGAACTTCAGGCGGAGCGCCTCAGGCGGGGATCCCGTGCTTCACGGCGTGGGTCATCGCGTCCACGAAGCGGTCGAGTTCCTCAAGCGTCGAGTAGGTGGACGGGGAGATCCGGAGTCCCGTGAACTCGGCGTGGTTGATGCCGACGGTGAAGATCCGGTGCTTGTTCCACAGCCAGTTGCGGAGCGCACTCGTGTCGATCCCCTCGACCTGGACGTTGGCGATCCCGCACGCGAAGCCCGGCTCGAGGCTGGTGTTCAGCCTCACCCGGTCGTGCCGGAGGAGCTGCTCGGCCCAGTAGTTACGCAGGTAGACGAGGCGCGCCTCCTTGCGCTCGCCGCCGATCAGCTGGTGGAAGGTGAGCGCCTCGCCGATGGCGAGGAAGTTGGCCTCCGGGTGCGTCCCGGTCTCCTCGAACTTCCGGATGTCGTCGCTGCGGCTCTCGGCCGCGGCCTGCAGCGGCCAGATCTCGGGGATCTTCTCCCGCTTGACGTAGAGCAGGCCGGTGCCGACGGGGGCGTGCAGCCACTTGTGCAGGCTCACCGCGTAGTTGTCGCAGTTCAGCTCGGAGAGCGTGAACTCGTGGTGCGCGAGCGAGTGGGCGCCGTCGATGATGACGGGGATGTCGTAACCGCGCGCCATCTCCACGACCTCGCGCACGGGGAGGATCTGGCCCGTGATGTTGATCATGTGGCACATGAGGATGAGCCGCGTGCGGTCGGTGATCTGTTCCTCGAACAGCCGCACGATCTCGGCCGGGTCCTCGGCCGGGATCGGAATCTTGAACTGCTTGAGGACGATCCCCTCGCGCCGCTCGCGCTGCTTGAAGGTCGTGATCATGCGCCCGTAGTCCTGGGTCGTCGTCACGACTTCGTCCCCGCGGGCCAGGTCGTACCCGCACTGGAGGATCTGGAGGCCTTCGGAGGCGTTTCGCGTGATCGCGATCTCCTCGGGGTCGACGTCCCATTGCCGGGCGAGGCGGGCGCGGACGCCCTCTCGTTGCGGCTCGAGGATCTGCCACCCGTTGTAGACGGGGATCTGGTTCGCGAAGTCGAGGTCCCGCTTCATCGCCTCGAGCACGTGGGCGGGCGTCGGGCTCACGCCCCCGTTGTTGAGATTGACGAGCGAGCGGTCCGTCGTGAACGCCTTCTGGATCTCGATCCAGAACTCCTCGTCACGCGCGATTTCCGCAGGGCTTCCGGGGGTGCGGGACAGCTCGCGGGCCGTCGCGATCGCGGTGTTCCACTTCGTGGGAACGGCGGTCATGACTCCGGCGGCTGCGGCGGAGCCCCCGAGGCGGGCGAGAAATCGTCGGCGGGTGGGCATACGGCCTCCTGGCTGGATCGGCTCTCTACGGCTCACGCGGCGCTTGTCGAAACTGCGGTCGCAGTACTGCCAAATAGGCCGCTCTCGGCGCCGTGAGCAAGTCCGGGCGCCCCGGCCGCGGCCTTCCCCGGGGCGTCATCCGGCCCCCGCGATCACTCGTCGGACGCCGCAAGCATGGCTAGAATCGGGTCGATCGCCCCGTCGGCGAGCTGCTCGAGTTCGGCAGCGGTCCGGTTCTGGATCGGGTGCGGGACCCAGACGATGCCGGGCTCGAAACCGAGCGAGCGCGACTGGCTGTCGACGGCCTCCGCGAACTCCGTCGTCACCACGAAGCAGCCGGGGATCCCGCGGTCGTCGAGGTCCTTGAGGTCGTGCAGACCGCACGACGTGCAGGAGCCTCAGTCGGCGAGGCCCTGGACGACGACGTGCGCCTCCGTCGCGATCCTCTGCAGCAGTTCGACGGGGGCCCGCCGCGCGTTGGTCGGCTTGTCCGTGCGGATCGTCTCGATCCCGAGGACGTCGAGGCGGGTCTTCACATGATCGAGGAACTCGTCGCTGCGAAGCTTGCCGATCCCCTGAAGCGCCACGACGCGGCCCTCCAGCGACGGGGGCGGGGCCAGACGCGGCCGCATCTCCGGGGCGAGCTCCGAGGTGGGGTCGTGCAGGATGGCCGCCGGGGTCGCAGGGGTCGGGGGGGTCATGTCTCGATCTCTTTCGTGACGGGGTGTGATTCCTGCCAGGCGCGGCCGCCGGGCCAGCCGGCGAGGATCGCGGAGTAGAGTCCGGCCGCGCCGCCGGCCCGGGCGAGGAGCAGTCCGCCGGGCGGGAACTTGGGCACGCGGCGGCGCGTCTCCGAGTCCGGCACGCCCTCGGCCAAGCCTCCCGCGCCGCGCGCGACCTCGCTCAGCGGCCGTGCTGTCGCCTCGAGCAGCGCATCGGTGATGCGCGCCCGCCTCCAGCCGGCTTCCCGGTAGATGGCGTAGTGTTCCGGCGAGAGCAGCAGCACGGCGTGCGCCCACTCGCAGATCTTGGGGTGGCAGACGGCCAGCAGGCATGTGGCGAGCGACGCGGTCAGCTCCTCGGCCGTGCGCGAACGCTGGTCCATGATCCCCTGGACGCCCTCGCCCTGGAACAGGGTGACCGCACTCACCCCGCGCGGGACGCCGCGCGAAACCGAGAGGGGTTCCCACTCCTCGTCGGATTCGTCTTCCGCGAAGCAGAACGTGTACTTGCTCGGCGCCCCGAAGGTGGCGCGGTCGATCTCCCCTGGACGGCCTCCACCCACGTTCCGCACGATGAGGTTGAGCGCGCGTCCAATGGTGGCGTTGGCCCGGTTCCCCTGTCCGAGGACGTTGAGCCCCGAGTTCATCCCGATACGGCGGGCGATGGGCCCGTTCACGATGATGAGGGGCGCGGTGAAGCAGGTGCTGCACAGGATCCCGTGCAGGGTGAAGTAGGGATCGAGCGCCGCTTCGAGCGCCGCGAGCACGACGGGCATGTACTCCGGCCTGCACCCCGCGAGCACGGCGTTGATCGCGACCTTCTCCACCGTGCATTCGGCGTAGTCCGGCGGCACCGGGCCCACGACTTCGTTCGGGGCCCGGGTCGTGCCCGCGAGCATGCGCAGGATCCGCTCCGGAGTCGGCGGGACGACGGGCAGCCCGTCCGTCCACCCGCGCTCGAAGCACGCTTCCACGGCGTCCGCATGCGGTTCCAGCGCCACCTGCCGCGCTTCGAGGCCCGTCTCCCCGAACCGTGCGCGCAGCCTCTCCTCCGCGCCCGGTTCGACGGAGCGGGAGCCGCAACCGGGCCGGAACTCGGGCAGTTCCGTGCCCAGATCCGGGGTCGCCGTCAACGCGCGCCACTCCTCGCGGTTCCAGCCGAGGGCGCGGCCCGTCTCCTCCCCGTCTTCGAAGCGCACGAGCGTGGGAACGGTCTCGATCCCGAGGCGGAAGGAGTGCTCGAGTTCCGTGTCGTCGATCACGCCGGGGACCCCAACGGGGAAGTCCGGGTCGTCCTGGCTGAAGACCGCGAGACCGCCGCGAGCGCCGGAGTTGCGTACGAGTCGCTCCAGCACCGGTTCGACCAGCTGGCACGTCGGGCAGTCCCGCTTCACGACGACCGCCAGACCTTCTTCCAGAAGCGGCGTGTCTTCCATCCCGCAAGGGTAACCCGTCCAAACGGTGCAGACAAAACGGGAGTCTGGCGGTATCAGCCTCCGTCGGTATACCTCCCCTGTTTTGGGTAGCCTGCGGCCGCTTGGGTCGCTAGCGTGTGCCCTCAAGTCCCCATGTGCTGTGGCGGTGAAGTTGACGGGAGGGCTGGCAATCGAGTGAGGCGAATGACCGAGCAGGACAGGTTCGAGCGCACTTTGTCGTCGTTGTACGAAGCGGCGCTGGGGGATGCCACGTGGGTCTCGGCGGCCACCCTGATCAACGACACGATCGGGACGGGTGGCCATGGCTTGTCCTACGGGGATCCGTGTGGGGGGGTAGAGCCCAAGGTCTTCCTGCATCGGTTATTCGTGGGCAGGGAACGCAGGGAGGACCTGGAGCAACTGTATTTGCGCGACTATTTCCGGCGGGATGAAGTTATCCTGCGCCTCTTCGGACTTCGCGACGGCGAAGTGGCCTATAAGTCGGATCTCTATACCGACCAGGAAAAGAAGACATCCACCGTATACAATGAGTTCCGGCGCGTCAACCAGTCCCAGAAGGGCCTCTTCATGGTGTTCGACGAGCCGGACGGGCGTGCGATCGTCTGGTCCGTCGGCAACTCCGCCGAACGCGGCGGCTGGGGACACGATCAGATCGAGACCGTCAAGCGTCTCGCACCTCACATACGCCAGTTCGTGCGCGTCCGGCATGCCATGGCGAATGCCGGGGCACTGGGCGCGTCGCTTGCCGAACTGCTCGAGGACGGGCGGTCGGGGTTTATCCAGTTGGACCGCCGCGGACGGATCCTGGAGGCGAACGACCGAGCCCGGGATATCCTCCTGAAACGCGATGGGCTCTGCGACGCGGAGGGCGTGTTGACTGCGGGGATACCGGAGGAGGACGCGGAGCTACAGCGCGTGCTGGCGCGGGCGCTGCCCCCGTACGGCGTTCAGGGCGCGGGGGGGTCGATGAAGATCACGCGCACGAAGGCTCGCACGCCGCTGGTCCTTGAAGTCCACCCCGTGCAGGGAATGGGCGCGGATCATCGTGCGTGGGAGGTCGGCGCACTGGTGCTGGTTGTCGACCCGGAAGCCCGCCCCCGGGTAGATCCGGATCTGGCGGCTGCGGTCCTGGGTTTGACGCCCGCGGAGAGCCGCGTAGCGGTGGAGCTGGCGACCGGCCAGACGGTAGCCGGCATTGCGCACGAGTTGGGCTGCGCGGAGAGCACCGTGTGTACACACCTCAAGCGGGTCTATCGCAAGCAGGGGATCAGTAAACAGACCGAGCTCGTGCGGAGGGTCCTGTCGCTCGAAGCCCTGCGGGGTCCCCAAAAAGGGGGATAGCGGTCCGCGTATCCCCTCTCACATCTTCACCTGACGAACGGTCGGTGCCGCGTCGTCCATCGTCCAGGATCGACTGGTGACGGATCGAATCGCACAGGGAGGTAACGGTGTCTGATCGGTGTCTGTTGCTTCTTGCCGGCGCGCTTGTGTGGAGCGGCTCTCTTGTTGAATGCTATGTCGTTAACGAGTCAGAACCTGACCGTCAGCCTGAGTCCGCAAACAGAGCGCCGCGACCCGTAGGTGCGATTCCTCCCCAGTCCATCGGACTTGCACAGCCGGTCACAATCGACCTCTCGGGATACTTTAGTGACCCGGACGGTGACCGTCTGTCTTTCGGTGCCCGAGCAAACAACGCACAGGTGGCCACCGTGAGCGTCTCCGGCGATCGTCTCACGATCACCGGGATCACACCCGGGACTACGGCTGTGACCGTTACAGCGGAGGACCCACGGGGTTTGACGGCGACACAAAGCGTAATCGTCACCGTTAGTCCGGTCGGCTGACTAACTGGCGTATCAGATGGGAGGTTTACGCGCCCGGATGGCGCGAATGAAGAACGTCACCCAGTTCGACTAGTACCGGTTCGGGATCACGCGGACGGGGCGCCCGTTGCGGTCGTGCAGGGTAATCGGCCCTTTGAACACGTCGTCGCCGTAATCGAGCATGCCCTCGGGATCGGCTCGCTCGGCCCCCGGCTCCGGCAGGCTGTATGACTCGGCCTCCGAGGCGTCGACCGTGTAGCCCATGTCGGCCAGGGTCTGGATCGTGATGTTGCTGAGGCGGGCGCGCACGCCTCTGTTGTATGTCGGCGACATGAGTTCTCCACCGAGCAGGATTTCTCCTTCACGGCAGTTGCTGTCCCCTACTTCTTCGCTCCAGTAGAGTTCTCTCCAGTGGGAATCGCCCGATCCCGACCCCTTGCAGTTCTCGAGCGGCACCTTGTCGCCGTCCGTGTAGTTCGTTCCCCCCGCATCGTCGAAAGCTGCGGCGGCGAGTGGGCCGGTGAAATGCGCGTCTTCACCCGGGTCGTGTATCCAGGTGAATATGAACCACGACAGAGTTGGATTGGCGAGTAGATCGAATCGACGCCAGTAGAAGCGACTGATCCCCAGGGTGTGACCCATTTCGTGGAGGACGACCTCCTCGAGCCCGCCGTCGGCTTCGATTTCGGTCAGATAGCGTTCGTTGAACTTGACGCTTCCCATCCAGGGAAGCAGCGAATCGGCACGCCAGCGGCAGGAGCCCGCGGCCGCAATGGTCGTGGGACTCTCGAACGCACCGACTGCGACGACCAGGAGGAGGTCGTCAACGCTGTCGACACGCCGGTCGGAAACATCGTCCCAGCACCCAACGGGAATCTCGGCTCCAACCGGCATGTCCGGAAGTTCCGTGCCCGCGAGGACCCGCATCCATTTCTCGGCTGCGTTTCGATATGCCGCCGCCTGGGACTCGGTCATCGGGGTGATGGAGATCAGATCGATGTTGTACGACCCGATATCCGCCTCCATGACGGCCACCGAGAAGGACGACTCGGCTTCCAGCCCGCCGGGGTCCCCGGAGGTCACCGTGACCGTCGCCGTCCCCCGGGTCCCCGCCGTGAGGGTCAGCGTGCCGTCCGACACGGAGGCGGCGACGACGCCGGCTGCCGACGTTGCGGCATTGTAGGTCAATGCGTCTCCATCCGGATCGCTGAAGTACGAGGACATGTCGACCTCGCCTGACTCGCCCGCCGTGACGAACAAGGACGGGATGTCACCCCGAGGCTCCGGAGGCCGGTTGTCTTGTCGACCCGTCACGGTCACCGCGATCTCCTGCACCGCGGAGGTGCCGTCCGCGTCGCTCGCGGTCACGGTCACGGTCGCCGTTCCCGGAGCCCGCCCGGAAATGGTCACCTCACTGTCGACGCGCGAGGCCGTGGCTACGCCGGAGTTCGAACTCGACGCGGCGTAGGTCAGCGCATCGCCGTCCGGGTCGCTGAAGTAGGGCGACACGTCGAACGTGACGGCGTCGCCGGCCTCGACCGACTGGGCGGGGATGGTACCGCTGGTTTCGGGAGGGCCGTTGCCACGTTCGACCTCGACGCGGACCCCTTGGGTCACGGACGCGCCGCTGGGGTCGCTCGCGGTCACGGTCACGGTCGCCATGCCCGCGCTCACGGCGGAGAGCGTGACCACGCTGCCCGAGACCGAAGCGGTTGCGACCGCCGCGCCCGAGGTCGTCGCCGCGTACGTCAGCGCGTCGTCGTCCGGGTCGCTGAAGTAGGCAGCCACGTCGACCGAGCCCGAGCTTCCCGCTTCCAGGGTTTGCGTCGAAATGGTGCCGACCGCCTGCGGCCCCCGGTTGGTCGTCCGCACGGTCACGCTGGCCTGCTGTCGGGCCTCGAGGCCGCCGGGATCGCGGGCCGTGACCGTCACGACGGCGGTACCGGGCGCCACACCCGATATCGTCACCGTGCTGCCCGACACGGCGGCGGTTGCCACGCCGGCAGCCGATGTCTCCGCCGTGTAGGACAGCTGGTCTCCGTCGCGGTCCCGGAAATAGGAGGAGGCATCGATGGTGGCCGATGTGTTGGCGGCAATCGTCGTGGCGGGAACCGTCCCCATCTCCTCCGGCGCGCTGTTACTCACTGTCACGTCGAACGCCTGGGTGGCGTCGAGCCCGCCGACATCGCGGGCCGTGGTCGTCACGGTTGCGGTTCCCCGTGCCATGCCCGTGACCGTCACGCTGCTTCCGGACACGGACGCGGTGGCGACCCCGGTCTGCGACACCGTGGCTCCGTACGTCAGCGCGTCCGCGTCCGGGTCGTTGAAGTAGGAGGACAACTGTACCGTGACGGACTCGTCCGCGTTCAGCGTCGCGTCGGGGATCGTGCCCGTCGGCTCCGGCGGCTGGTTGTCGGGACGCGCGACGCCCACGGCGATCCGCTGCGTGGCCGCCAGACCGCCCGGATCCGTTGCCGTTGCCGTCACCGTCGCGGTTCCGGACGCCACGGCCCGGATGGTCAGCGTGTTGCCGATCACGCCGGCCGTCGCCACGCCGTCGCTGTCCGAAGATCCCCAGTACATCAGTGGATCTCCGTCCGGGTCGGAGAAGTAGGAGGACAGGTCCAGTGTGACCGACGCCCCTTCGGTCACCGTCTGCGCCGGAATCGCGACCCCCGAAGGCGAACGGTTTGCGCGCGGCTGCACGGTGACCGCGACATCCTGCGAGGCCGTGAGGCCACCCTGATCGCGGGCGGTCACGGTGAGCGTGGTGGCGCCCGGTGCCACCGGTCGGATCGTCAGCGTCTGGCCCACCACGCTCGCCATCGCCACGCCCGTGGCGCTGGACGAACCCCGGTAGGTCAGCCGGTCACGGTCCGGATCCGTGAAGTAGGACGACAGGTCAACGTTTGCCGTGCCCATCGAAGCGACGACTTGCGCAGGAATGGAACGACCCGTGGGCGCACGGTTGGGGACGGTCACGGAAATCCTCTGCCTTGCCGACAGGCCGCCCGGATCCCGCGCGGTCACCGTGATCGTGGCTGTTCCTCCGGCCACGGCCGCAACCGTCACTCTGCTGTCCGCCGCGGAGGCCGTGGCCACCGACGCATTCGAGGTCGTGGCGGTGTAGCTCAGCCGGTCCCCTTCCGGGTCGCTGAAATTGGAAGACACGTCCACCGTGACCGAGTTCCCGGCCTCGATCGTCTGAGCCCCGATCGTCCCCACGGACGTCGGGGCCTGGTTACCCTGCTCCGACTGTACCGTCACGCCGACGCCCTGCTCGGCCGTCAAGCCGTCGGGGTCGCTCGCGCTCACGGTGACCGTCGCCGTGCCCTCGGCCACGGCCTCGATCGTTACCCTGCTGCCGGAAACGGTGACGGTGGCCACCCCCGCATTGGAGGTCTCGGCCCCGTAGGTCAGTCGATCCCTGTCCGGGTCGCCGAAATAGCTGAACGCCAGGAACCAGTAGTTCTCGCCCGGCTCGAGCGTCTGGTCGGGAATCACATCCGTCGACTCGGGCGGCCGATTGGGCTGGATGACCTCAGCGCGGGTGCGCTGCCGGGCTTCCCCGCCCTCCGGATCGCGGGCCGTGACGGTGATGGACGTGCGCCCGTCCGCCAGTCCCTCGACCGTCATGACGGTGCCCGATATAGTGGCCGAGGCCACGTGGTCGAAGAAGACGTCCGCCGTGTACGTCAGCGGGTCCCCGTCCGCGTCCGTGAAGTAGGGGTGCAGATCGACGGAGAACGTTTCCCCGACGTTCAGCGTGTGATCGGGAATGGTGCCCGTCTCATCGGGGCCGCTGTTGGGCACCGTCACGCCGAACGACTGCCGGGCCTCGAGCCCGCCCGGATCGCGGGCCACGACCGTGATCCGGGCCGTTCCCCTGGCGACCCCCGTGACCTCCACGCTCCGCCCCGAT
Source organism: Candidatus Palauibacter sp. (assembly GCF_965216145.1). Taxonomy (GTDB): domain Bacteria; phylum Gemmatimonadota; class Gemmatimonadetes; order Palauibacterales; family Palauibacteraceae; genus Palauibacter. Next base: position 3,686,802 of record NZ_OZ244149.1, on the reverse strand, counting down.
GTGGACACGGTCGCCACCGCCGGGTTCGATGTCTCCGCCAAGTAGGTCAGGTTGTCCCGGTCGGGGTCGTCGAAATAGAACGCCAGGGAGACTCTCTCGGTGTCACCCAGATCCACTTCCTCATCGGGGATCGTCCCCGTGGCCTCCGGCGGCCGGTTGGGCTGGATGACGGTCAGGTAAGTCCGCTGGGAGTCCTCCAGACCGTCTGGATCGCGCGCCGTGACGGTGATCGAGGTACGCCCGCCTTCCAGTCCCTCGAGCGTCAAGACGCTGCCCGAAACGGTGACGCGGACCCGATCCTCCCAGAACGGTACCGCCGTGTAGGTGAGCGGGTCGCCATCCGGGTCGGTGAAGTAACCGGAGAGTTCGACGGTGGTCGTCTCGCCCACATCGACGGTGTCGTGGGGGACGTCGCCAACCGCCTCCGGGGCGCTGTTGGGGACCGTGACCGTGAAGGACTGCTGGGCCTCCAGCCCCCCGGGATCCCGGGCCGTGACGGTGATTTCCGCGGTCCCCCGAGCGACGCCCTCGACCGTTACACTGCTGCTGGATGTGGTCACGGTGGCAACCGCCTCATCCGACGTCACCGCGGTGTAGGTGAGCCGGTCTCGATCGGGGTCGTCAAAGTGACGGAACATGGACACGCGAGACGTGCGCCCCCCGCCCACCGTCACGTCGGGGATGGCGTCGGCGACCGCGGGAGGACGGTTGGGCTGACGCACCCTGATCCGGGGCCTCTGCGTCACTTCGAGGCCCTCCGGATCGCGCGCCGTGATCGTCACGGAGGTGCTTCCGTCGCTCACCCCCTCGATCGTGAGGACGCTGCCCGATACGGTGGCCGTGGCCACATGCTCGAAGAACGGCTCGGCCGTGTAGACGAGCGCGTCACCGTCCGGGTCCGCGAAATGATCCGACAGCTCCACGGTGGCCGTCTCGCCGACGTTCAGGGTGTCTCCCGGAACGGTCGCCGTCTCCCGAGGGGCGTTGTTCGGCACGCTCACCGAGAATCGCTGGCTGGCCTCGAGGCCTCCCGGATCCCGTGCCGTCACGGTGATTTCCGCCGAGCCGCGGGCGATCCCCGCCACGGTTGCGCGGCTCCCGGAAACGGTGACCGTCGCGACTCCCGCGTCCGAGGTTTCCGCCGCGTAGGTCAGGGCGTCCCGGTCGTCGAAATAGAAGCCCAGATAGACGCTCCTCGTCCTGTCCGCACTGACCGTCAGGTCGGGAATCGTGCCCTGCGGCTCCGGAGGCTGGTTGGGCAGGCGGACCGTCACGCGAGTCTGTTGTATGGCCTCGTTGCCATCCGGATCGCTCGCGGTGGCCGTGATGGATGTGCTCCCCTCCGCGACCCCTTCGACGGTCATCGTGCTCCCGGATACCGAGACTCGCGCGATGCGTTCGAAGAAGGCCGTCGCCGTGTAGGCCAGCGCATCCCCGTCCGGATCGGTGAAGTACCCGGAGAGGTCCACGGTGGCCGTCCCCCCCACCTCGAGGGTGTCTTCGGGGATATCGCCGACGGCCGCGGGAGGACCTTTCGCCACATTAACGCCGAAGGAAAGCGTCGCCGGGAGGTTGCCGGGATCTCGCGCGGTCAGGTCCACCGTTGCGTGCCCCTCGGACACGCCCGTGAGGGAGAGGGCGCTGCCCGACACGGCGACAGTGGTCACGTCCGGATTCGACGTCCGACTCGAGTAGGTGAGCCGGTCGCCGTCCGGATCGGAGAAGTAGGACAACACGTTGAAGGTGATCGTCACGCCCGCGGGGAGCGTCACGTCGAGGAACGGCAGCGTCCCTTCCGGCGCCCGGTTCGATCCGTCCGAAACCGTGACATCGACGTTCTGGGACGCGGAAAGGCCCTCCGGGTCGCGCGCCGTCACCGTCACTGTTGCCGTGCCCGGGGCCACACCCGTGATCGTCAGCGCAGCGCCCGATACGGATACCGACGCTACCGCGACGTCCGAACTTTCCGCCGCGTAGGAGAGAGCATCGCCGTCCGGATCGTTGAAGTAGGACGACACCTCGAATGTCGCGTCATCTCCCGCCGCCAGCCCCACCGGCGGGATCGAGCGCACTGCCTCCGGAGCCCGGTTGGCCCGCTCCACCGTCACGGCCGCGTTCTGCGTGGCGGACAGTCCAGCCGGGTCGCGCGCCGTCACCGTCACTGTTGCCGTGCCCGGGGCCACGGCCGTGATCGTCACCGTCGAACCCGACACCGACGCCGTGGCCACCGCGACGTCCGAACTCTCCGCCGCGTAGGAGAGTGCATCGCCGTCCGGATCGTTGAAGTAGGACGACACCTCGAACGTCGCGTCATCTCCCGCTGCCAGCCCCACCGGCGGGATCGAGCCCACCGCCTCCGGAGCCTGGTTCCGGGTCGGCGGGGTCGGCGGGTCGGGTACGACCGGGCCGCCACCACCGCCTTCGCCGCAGGCGGCGGCCCAGGCCACGAGGATCGCGGCCATGCCCCAGGAGGCGCCACGGCGGACGTCCCACCTGTGGGCATTCGCGCGGCCAGCGGTGTCGAGGTCCATTGCGATCACGCTGGCGAGTCGGCCCCGGGCGCGCTCGGGGCGGCCGCCGAGTAGGCCAGCGCGTCACCGTCTGGATCGCGGAAGTACGCGGCCACGTCCACACTGGGTGTCTGGCCGATCGTCACGGTCGTCTAGGCCGGGATCGTGCCGGCCGACACCGGCGCCTGGTTCCTGGGCTCGGGTGACGGCCGGACCGCCCCGTCGCTGCAGGCCGTACCCACGCGACCATCCACCAGTGCGATGACAGCGAGTGACCACCGGGTCCTGGAAATCTCGAATGACCTATCCCTAGAACGTGAAGTCGTTACAATCCTGGCACCATGCTGCCAAGGTCATGGCGGTCAGCAAGATAACGAGACTCAGCCGAGCGAGGAGTGGCGAGATGATTCTGCGCATGGTTGAAACTCCGTTTCCTGGTCGTGACCTTCGCCCTGGGTCATTTTCTCGTCCTGGTCAGCCTCCGAACGGGATCATGACCCCGGCCTGAATCGCGAGACTCCGATTCTTGCCGCTGCCCGGCGCATCATCGAGGTTTGCGAGTCCCATCGAGTACACCACATCAAGCCCCAGTCTGAGGCCTTCGGAAACGGCCACTTCCGCGCCGGCGCCGGCCGCTATTCCGAAGTCCGTCCCCTTCACGTCGTCCCCACACGACACGGAATCACTTACCGAGCCGAGTTCACCAAGATCGACATTGGCGCTCGCGTTGCAGGAAAGGTTGAATGCCGCCCACGGGCCCAGCAGCACGCCGACCGATAGTCCGCCCGCTCGCGGCGTTCCGATTCTCGCCAAGGTCGACAACTGGAAGTAATCCATCTCGAGACTGAACGCCCCGAAACCTTCCTCCGATGCGCCGGAACCCTTCTGCGCATAAGCTCCCCCGACGCGAAGCTCGATCGCGCCGGCAAGGGGAAGGGCCGCATCGACCCCGACGACCATACCCATGCGGGCGTCCTGGTTCGAAGCACCCTCGGCGGAGATCGTAGACCGGTTCAACCCGGCTCGGACCCCTACCATGGTTTGCCCCATCAGCGGAGCGGCGACCAGCAGCGGGAGGAATGACACGATGATCTTGCGCATTGGCTGGAATTCCTTTCTTCCGGTTCTTCCCGTGAGTCGAGAAACGGCATTCCAAAGAGGCTGCTCCGGCCGGGACGGTGGCCCGGTTGCCGGAGCCCCTCGGTCACAACCGGAGACGCGCCCCTAGGACTGCCGCGGGGCGACCCCGTTCCAACCGCAGGTCGAAGATCGGACTGAACGTCGCCTCCATGCCGCCAAGAGCGATGTCTTCCCATCGTTCAGGTCCTCGCATCAACGCGCCGACCCCCAGACCCAGCAGGCCCCCGAGTGCGCCCCAGATCGCGCCGTTGGCCAGGGCTACGCCGAACCCCTCTTCCGAGCATTCCTCCGTAGCCGTCCCGAGCGTCACCACGTCGCAGGTCGCGGTTATCAGCGTATTCGCGATCGTAAACCCCACGAGCGCTCCGCCCGCGCCGCCGTACAGGAGGCCGCGCTTCCAGGCCGAACTGGTGCCAAGACTCCGTTCAAGACGGACGATGTCGGCACGGGTGAACGATCCCGATCCGCCTCCGCTCAGGCCCAGCTCGAATCCATCGCCGCTGACCCCCACGATCCGGCCTGCCACC